>DDTA01000109.1 GCA_002344285.1 Myxococcales bacterium UBA2376 | reverse complement strand
GTGCGCGGCGTGACCGCGGGCTTCCAGACGCCCACGTTCGTGTGCGACGCGCCCGGCGGCGGCGGCAAGCGCGTGGTGCACTCGTTCGAGCACTACGATCGCGACACCGGCGTGAGCGTGTGGGCCGCGCCGTCGGTGAAGCCCGGCTTCTTCCTCTACTACGACCCGATCGACACGCTGGCCCCGGAGATCCAGGCGCGCTGGGCCGACGCCGGCGAGCAGGACCGGATGATCGAGGCGGCGATCGCGGCGGCGCGCGCGCAGCTGGCGGCGACGGCGCACGCCAGCTCGATCCGCCGCTAGACTCCGCAGATGGCCATCGCGCCCGTCCGCTGGGTCTACCTCGCGCTGGGGTGGACGTTCTTCGGGCTGGGCGTGGCCGGGATCATCCTGCCGGTGGTGCCGGCGACGCCGTTCATGCTGCTCGCGCTGGGCTCGTTCTCGCGCAGCTCGCCACGCCTCGAGGCGTGGTTGCTCCAGCACCGGATGTTCGGCGCGGGGCTGCGCGACTGGAAGGAGCATCGCGTCATCCCGCTGCGCGGCAAGCTCGTGGCCTGGGGCTCGATGCTGGCGAGCCTGGCCTACATGATCTTCTGGCGGCAGCCGGCGTGGTGGATCATCGCGCTGGCCGCCGCGCTCATGGGCTACGGCGCCTGGTTCGTGGCCCGCTGCCCGTCGAGGCCACCGCCGAAGCCTCCGGCGCCGCCACCGCCGGGGCCCGAAGGCGACTCATCCCGTGATATGCCACCGGCGTGAATGACCCGGTGATGCCCGCCAGCCGACCGCCTCGCGGGGAGCTGACCGTCCACACGATCGTCGCGAGCGTCCTCGTCGCGGCGCTCATGGGCGCGTCGTACCCGTACATCGTGCTCAAGCTGGGCTTCGGCCCCAACCTGAGCGTCGTCGCCGCGTTCTTCGGCTTCGTCTTCCTGTCGCTCTTCAACCTGATGCTCAAGACCGGCTACGACCGGTGGCAGAACAACATCGTCCAGACCGCCGGCACGAGCGCCGCGCAGACCGCGTTCATGTGCGTGCTCCTCGGCGCGTTCGACATCCTGCGGCGCAACCCGGAGCTCGGCTTCCACCTCGAGCTCACGTGGTGGAAGTCGTTCCTCTGGCTGTGGGCCGCCTGCACGCTCGGCGTGCTCCTCGCGGTGCCGCTCCGCCGCCACTTCATCGTCGAGGAGAAGCTGCCCTACGCCGACGGTCTCGCCGCCGCCGAGACCCTCATCGTCCTCGATCCGCCGCGCGGCAAGGACATGGATCCCAAGCTCATCGCGCAGGCCAAGAACGCCGCCATCGCCCTGGCGCTGGGCCTCTTCGCGTCCGCCCTCCTGATGCTCCTGCGCAAGGAGGCGTACATGTTCAAGTGGCTCGACGACGCGTGGATGGCGACCGGCGTGGTCGGCGGCATCGTCCTCGGCAAGCTGTACGTCGGCGTCTACTACAGCCTGCTCAGCGTCGGCTCCGGCATGATCATCGGCCTCCGCATCAACGTGTGGATGATGGTCGGCGGCGTGCTCGCCTGGATCATCGCGCCCTGGCTGCTCGTGAAGTACGGCGAGCTGCCGAGCGGCGCCAAGCGCAACGACATCCTCTTCTGGGTGATGTGGCCGGCGACCGGCATGCTCGTCGCCGGCGGCCTCACCGCGCTGGCGCTCCGCTGGCGGCTCATCATCGACACCTTCCGGAGCCTGCGCGGCGCCAAGCTCGACGGCGGCGAGTTCCCGCTGGCGTGGGTCGGCGGCGGCGTCGTGGTCTGCGCCGTCGCGCTGTGCGTCGTGCAGGCGTCGCTCCTCGACATGCCGGTGTGGATGACGCTGGTCGCGATCGTCCTCTCCCTGCCGCTCATGCTCGTGGGCCTGCGCGTCCTGGGCGAGACCAACTGGGGCCCGATCAGCGCGCTGTCGAACATGATGCAGGGCCTCTTCGCGATCATCGCGCCCGGCAACATCACGGCCAACATGGTGTCGTCGGGCACGACCGGCACGATCGCCGTGTCGTCGGAGGCGATCATCCAGGACTACAAGGCCGGTGACGTGATCGGCTCGACGCCCCGCTCGCTCACGTGGGCGCAGCTCCTCGCCGTGCCGATCGGCGCCATGGCGGTGTCGCTCGTCTACCCCGCGCTGGTCGATACCTACGGCGAGGTCGGCGGGCCCAACCTGTCGAGCGCGATCTCGCAGAAGTGGGCGCTCTTCGCCGGCTTCCTCAAGGGCGGCTTCGACGCCCTGCCGAAGTCGGCGCTCTGGGTGCTGCTCATCTTCAGCGCGCTCGGCGTGCTGTTCACGGTCCTCGAGAGCAAGAAGGAGCTCAAGCCGTACGTGCCGTCGCCGACCGGCATCGGCATCGGCATCCTGGTGCCGTTCATGGTCATCGCCACGATGTTCATCGGCGGCGTGATCGGCACCATCTGGAAGAAGGCCGATCCCAAGACGGCGGGGCCGTACCTGGTGCCGTTCGCGTCGGGCCTCATCGCCGGCGAGGCGCTCGTCGCCGTGCTGGTGCCGCTGCTCCTCTACCTCGGCCTCGGCGGCGTCGCGCACTAGCGCGCCGGCGGTCCGCGTGCAGCTCGAGGTCGCCGCCTGGGACGTGCCTGCCCTGGCGGCGGCGTGGCGCGCGGCCGCGCCGTTCCCGCACGTCGTCATCGACGGCATGGTGAACGAGATGCGCCTGGCCGTCCTGCGCGACGCGATCCCGCGCGAGCCGCTCGCCGCGGAGCACAGCGAGATCGTCGACTGCTTCGCGTCGGGCCCCAAGCTCGTCGAGCCGAACCTCGTCGCGTTCGGGGCCGCGATGGCGGCGCCCGACATGCTGGCGGCGGTGCGCGCGATCACCGGCAAGGCGGTGCGCACGGTCGAGGTGCGGAGCTACTGCTACGTCGCCGGCAGCTACCTCCTGCCTCACACCGACGGCCGCCGCGATCTGGGACGGCAGCTCGCGTTCGCGGCGTACCTCACCGGCGACGGCCAGTGCGAGGGCGGCGAGCTCGAGCTGTTCCGCTGCCACGTCGACGCCGACGGCGAGATCGTCGCGACCGAACCGGCGGGGATCATCGAGCACCGCGGCAACCGGCTCGTCCTGTTCGACGTGTCGGAGACCTCGCTCCACCAGGTGCGCGAGGTGACGCAGGGTGCGCGCGTCTCGCTCGCCGGCTGGTACCGCTGATGCTCGCGCCCTACCTCGCCGACGCGCACACGCCGCCGGCGTTCCGCGAGATGATGACGGCGTCGGAGGTGCCGATCGCGCTCGTGCCCGCCGCGATCGACGACACGACGGTGACGGAGCTGCGCGCGCGGCTCACGGCGGCCGGGCTCACGCCGTACGCGCTCGCCGATCGCGGCCGCCACGGCTACAACGACACGCTGCGCGTTGATCCGCTCTGGGACGAGCTGGCGCGCTTCGCCGCCGGGATCGCCGGCGCGCCGGTCGCGCTCGCGCGCGCGCGCTGGCTCGTGTTGCGCCGGGGCGACTACAGCCTGGTCAAGGACGACGCGAAGACACGACCGCCGGGGCGTTTCCTCGAGCTCGTGCTCGATCTGTCGCCGGGCGCGAGCGGTGAGGCCGAGATGGTCTACCTCGACGGCACCCGCGCGCAGGCGGTGCTCCAGCTCGGCGGCGTGCTCGCGGTCATCGACCGGACGCCGACCTCGACCCGCTACCTTCGCCCGCCCACCGTCAGGAGCCTGGGCGGCTTCGACATCGTCCGATTGTTCTCGCAATTCCAGATAGTTCCGACACAGCCCTTGCCAGAAGTTTAACGTGTTATAGATTCATAACACGTTCAAGATGGGCCTCCTCGACGAGCACAAGTCCGAACGGCGCGCGCGCATCCTCGCGGCGGCACGCACGCAGCTCGCGAAGCACGGCTACGACGGCCTGACGATGCGCGACCTGGCCCAGGCGGCGCGCGTGTCCGTGCCCACGCTCTACAACCTGTTCGGCGGCAAGGACGCGATCCTCGCGGCGGCCATGGCCGAGTCGGTCGAGCGCGTCGCGTCGCGCGCGGTGCCGGCCGACACGACCTTCTTCGGGCGCGCGCTGCTCGGCTTCGACACCGGCATGGCGATGATCGCCGACGCGCCCGACTTCTACCGGCGGCTCATCCCGCTGTTCATGATCTCGCCCGAGGCGCGGCCGATCCGGCAGCGCACCGAGCTCGGCTTCGTCGCGCTCATGACCGCGAACCTGACCGCGGCGCGCGACGCCGGCCAGCTCGCGTCGTGGGCCGACCCGCGCGTCGTCGCCGGGCACATGTGGGCGCAGTACATGGCGGCGTTCCTCCACTGGGGGACCGGCGGCTGCAGCCTCGAGGAGTTCCGCACCATCGCGCTCTCCGGCATCTGTCACCTCCTGCTCGGCGTGGCCCGCGGCCGCTTCGCCGAGGAGGTCGGCGCCACGCTCGAGGAGCTGGCGCCGTCGATGACCGCCCTCGCCGACCGCGGCGCGTCACCCCTCACGAAGGAGCCCCGCCATGCCCGCGCTTCCGCAGACGCCGCAGCCGACTCCGCAGATTGACGGCATCGATCTCTCCCCGCTCGCGCCCGGACGGCTCTTGCCGCCGCGCGCGTTCATCTCGCCGGCGGTGTTCGACGCCGAGGAGGCGGCGATCTGGGGCCGCGCCTGGGTCCACGTCGCCGACCTGGGCGATCTGCGCGAGCGCGGCGACTACGTCGCGGCGACGATCGGCCAGACGCCGGTCGTCGTCCTGCGCGAGCGCGAGCGCGGCGAGCTGCGCGGCTACCTGAACGCCTGCCGCCACCGCGGCGCGCAGCTCGTCGAGGGCAAGGGCCGCTGCGAGAAGCAGCTNNNTGCGACCTGTCGACGATGGGCCTCATCCCGATCCGCGTCGAGACCGTCGGGCCGCTGGTCTTCGCCTGCCTCGATCCCGACGCGCCGCCGCTCGCGACCTGGACGGGCGCGCTGGGCGAGCACGTCGCCGCCGCCGGCGTCGAGGCGTGGCCGCTGGCCTGGGAGCTCACCTACGAGGTCGAGGCCAACTGGAAGCTCTTCGTCGAGAACGCCAACGACGGCTACCACATCCCGGTCGTGCACGACGTGCTCACCGATCTGCTCCAGGCCGGCACCGGCGTCACCACCCTCGAGCCGCACGGCGCGTACACGTGGGCCGGCATCAACCCGGCGTACGTCCCGCCCGGTGAGGATCCGGCGAACGCGCGCATCCGCTTCGGATGCATCTTCCCCAACCTCATCCCGGTCCTCACACCCGTCGACCTCACGTACATCCGCGTCGACCCGGTCGCGCCCGGCAAGCTGCGTCTCTTCGTGCGCAGCTACGACGAGCCCGTGCGCGGCGCCCCACTGCGCGACCTGCGCAAGCAGGCCTTCGAACGCACGACCGATCAGGACATCGCCGTCGTGAAGAAGGTGCACCGCGGCCTCCACGCCGCCGGCCTCCCCGCCGGCGTCCACGCCGCGCAACTCGAGGCGCGCATCGGCCACTTCGAGCAGCGCTGGGTCACCGCGATGGCGGCGGCGCTCGCCTCCCCACGCCCCGGCCAGGCCGCCCTCGCCGTCGTGCGCTGACGAGCGCGGCCAGCACGCGCGCCGGTGTGAACGGCAGCGCGTCGAGACGGACACCGACGGCGTCGTGGATCGCGTTGGCGATCGCGGGGAGCGAAGGGTGCAGCGGCCCCTCTCCGGCCTCCTTGGCGCCGTATGGACCCTCGGGGTCGGCCGTCTCGACGAGGAGCGCGCTGAGCTCGGGGATGTCGAGCGCCGTCGGCAGCCGGTAGTCGAGCAGCGACGGACCACGGTGCAAGCCGCTCGCGTGGAACGCGTGCTCCTCGAAGAGCGCCTCGGCCAGGCCCATGTACACGCTGCCCTCGATCTGCCCCTCGACCAGCATCGGGTTCAGCGCCCGCCCGGCGTCGTGCGCTGCCCACACGTGCTCGACCGTCACCTTCCCGGTCTCCACGTCGACCGAGACCTCGGCGACGTGCGCCGTGAAGGAGTAGGCGGGCGAGGCGCCGATCGTGCCACCGCGGTAGGCGCCGTGGTTGTCCGTCGGCGTGTCGTAGTGGCCGACGCCGACGAGCGGTCCGAGCCGCGCCTCGGCGAGGCGGAACGCGTCGACGCCGGTGACGGGCTCTCCGGCCACCGCGGCGCGGATGCGCCCGGCCAGCTCGCGCGCGGCGCGACGGCATGCGTTGCCGGCCATCATCGTCGTGCGGCTGGAGTACCCGCCGAGGTCGACGGGCGTGAGATCGGTGTCGCCGAGCACGACCCGAACGGCGGCGAGCTCGACGCCCAGCTCCTCGGCCGCGACCAGCGCGAGCATCGCGGTGACGCCCTGGCCCATCTCGCTCGCGCCCGAGTACACCGTGACGCGCCCCGAACGATCGACCTTGAGCTGCACCGCGCTCTGCGGCATGGGGTTCGGGTAGATGGGGTAGTTGGTGCCGCTGATGTAGAACGAACCGGCGACGCCGACGCCGCGGCCGAACGGCAGGCGACGCCACTTGCGCTTCCACTCGCTCGCCGCTTCGACGCGGTCGAGGCACTCGCGGAAGCCGATCGATCGGACGAGCAGCTCGTTCACCGTCCGCTCGCCGGCCTCGAGCGCGTTGCGCCGGCGCAGCTCGATCGGATCGAGGTCGAGGCGCTCGGCCAGCTTGTCGACGGAGACCTCGAAGGCGAAGCGCGGCTGGACGCTGCCGTGCCCGCGCTTGGGCCCGCATGCCGGCTTGTTGGTGTAGACCCGGGTCGAATCGAGGCGGAAGGCGCGGAGCCTGAGCGGCGCGGTCACGAGCTGGCCGGCGTAGTACGTGGTCACCAGCCCGAACGAGGCGTAGGCGCCGCCGTCGATGAGGGTGTGGAGATCGCAGCCGGTGAGCGTGCCGTCGCGGGTCGCGCCCAGCCGCACGCGCATCCGCATCGGATGCCGACCGCGGTGAGCGTAGAACACCTCCTCCCGCGTGTAGCGCAGCTTGACCGGCCGGCCGGTGATCATCGCCAGCCTGGCGACACAGAACTCGAGCTCGAACGGTTCGCTCTTGCCACCGAACGCGCCGCCCAGCGGCGGCTGGATCACGCGCACGCGGTCCTCCGGGAGCCCGAGCACGCGCGCGAGCTCGCGGTGGAGGTAATGCGCGACCTGGGTCGTGCTCGTCACCGTGAGCATGCCCTGCGGCTCCCAGACCCCGATCGCGCAGTGCGGCTCGAGCGCGGCGTGGGTCGTGCCGTGGAACCCGTACACGCCCTCGACGACCACCTCGCTCCGCTCGAGCTCGCCCTCGACGTCGCCGAACGCGAGCTGGACCGACTTGGTGATGTTGCCGTGGCGCGCCGCCTCGTTGACCTGGGGCGCGCCCGGACCGAGCGCGGCCTCGGGATCGAGCACGTGGGGCAGCACGCCCCACGTGATGCGCACGGCCGCGGCGGCGCGGGCGGCGGTCGCCTCGTCGATCGCGGCGACACACGCCACCGGATCGCCGACGAACGCCGCCTTCTCGAGCGCGAGCGGGTACTCGTCCTGCGTCCACGGGATGATCCCGTACCGCACCGGCAGATCGCGCCCGGTGATCACGGCGTGCACGCCGGCCATGGCCAGCGCGCGCGTGGTGTCGATCGCGACGATGCGCGCGTGAGCGTGTGGGCTGCGCACCAGCCGGGCGTGCAGCATGCCCGGGAGCGCGAGATCGTCGGTGAAGCACGTGCGCCCGGTGACCGCGTCGTACGCGCGCGGGCTCGGCACGCGCTCGCCGATCCCGGTCACCGCCCGGGCTCCTCGTCGGGCTCGCCACAACGCTCGCCCGCTGCCACGACGGCGTCCACGATCTTGGTGTACCCGGTGCACCGGCACAGGTTGCCCGCCAGCGCCGCGCGCACCTGCGCACGATCCGGGCAGGACACCCGCGCGAGCAGCGCCGTCGCGCTCATCAGCATCCCCGGCGTGCAGAAGCCGCACTGGGTGGCGCCGTGCCGGACGAACGCGTCCTGCAGCGGTGACAGCGTGCCGCCGCGCGCGAGCGACTCGACCGTCTCGACCCGCCGGCCGTCACTGGCAACGGCGAGGAGCAGACAGGCGAGCACGGGCTCGCCATCGACGAGGACCGTGCAGGCGCCGCAGTCGCCCGCGTCGCAGCCCTGCTTGGTCCCGGTCAGGCGCAGGCCGTCACGCAAGAGCTCGAGCAGCGTGCGCGACGGCGGAACCGCCGCGGTCACCCGATCGCCGTTGACCGTGAGCGTCACGGTCACGAGCGCCGGCGACGCCACCTCACCCGCGGGCGAGCGCATGCAGCTCCTCGTCGGCCAGGATCCGGTCCTGGCCCTTGGCGTGCTCGAGGACCCGCGCGACGAGCTCGGGGCGCGCCTCGTACCCGTGTTGGCGGAGCCACCAGACGACGTTGGCGCGACCGCTGTAGTGGCCGACGGCGATCTCCTGCTCGCGCCCGAACGCGTGCGCCGGCACCGACGAGTACACGCGGTCGGCGAGGTCGAGATCGCCCACCGCTCTGGCCTTGGCCACCGCGGCCGCATGGACCCCGGTCGCCGTGCGGAACGCGTCGCGACCGGCGAGCGGATACGACGCCGGGATGGGGACGCCGGTGGCCGCGCTCACGCGCTCGACGTACTCGACGAGCGCGTGACGATCGTGGCGCGACGGGTCCAGCACGCCGAGGAGGTGCAGGTTGAGCAGCACCAGGTCGATCGGGGTGTTGCCGGTGCGCTCGCCGATCCCGAGCCCGCACCCGTGCACGCGGTCGACCCCCCATTCCAGCGCGACGAGCGCGTTGGTCAGCGCGTGACCTCGATCGTTGTGCCCGTGCCAGTCGACCTGCACGCGCTCGTCGACGTCGAGGGCCCGCAGGAAGCCACGCGTGAACGCGACGAGGTTCCGCACACCGTCAGGCGTCGCGTGCCCGCAGGTGTCGCAGAGCACGAGGCGGCTGGCACCGCTCTCGATCGCCGTGCGGAACAGCCGATCGAGCGTGGCCGGGTGGCTGCGCGTGGTGTCCTCGGTGACGAACGTCGCCGGCAGACCGGCCGCGACGATGGCGGTGATCGCGGTGCGCGTGTGCGCGACGAGCTGGTCGAGGTGCCAGCCCTCGGCGACCGCGCGGATCGGGCTCGAGCCGATGAACACCGAGACCTCGATCGACGCGCCGACGCGCTGGCTCACCTCGATCGCCGGCGTGATGTCGGCGAGCACGGTGCGGGCCGCGCAGTTGGCCCGGATCGGCAAGCGCTCGTCGACGATGGTGCGCAGGAGCGCGAGGACGTCGGCCTGCGCCCGCGGCCCGGCGCCCGGCAAGCCGAGGTCGACCGCGTCGATGCCCAGGCGCGACATGAGCCGCACGAGCGCGCGCTTGTCCTCGAGCCGGGGATCGCGGGCCGCCGGGGACTGCAACCCGTCGCGCAGGGTCTCGTCGAGCAGGCCCGGGCGCTTGCGCAGGACCGGGCCACGCCGATCCTTCTCGTTCCAGTCGTGGATGCGGCTGGCCGTGGCGTCGCGGTCGATCGAGGTCGTCGCCATGGCCGACCTACCTGAAGACGTCCACCGCGCGCGGCGCGTGGCTCGATGCCTCGGCGAGCTTGCGGTGGCGGAAGGCGGCCCACAGCGCGGCGCCGATCGCGCCGGCGTGGACCGAGAGCGGGTGGCTCACCACCTGGATCTCGGCCCCGCTCTCGGCGAGGCGCTCGCGCAGGGTGGCCAGGAGGCCCTCGTCCTGGGCCAGGCCGCCGGTCACCAGCACCGGGCTCTGCCCCTTGGCGGAGCGCAGGAGCTTGGCGAGGCGGATCGCGACCGACTCGTGGATGCCGCGCAGGATCTCCGCCGTCGACACGCCGCGCGAGACCATGTTGATCACGTCGGTCTCCGCCAGGACCGCGCAGATCCCCGACACCGGCTCGGGTCGCGCGGCCGTGCGCGACAGCGCGCCGATCTCGTCGAGGCGCACGCCGAGGTAGCGCGCGATGTTCTCGATGAACTGCCCGGTGCCGGCCGCGCACTGCGACGTCATGCGCGACGCGAGCACGCGGGCGCGGGCGTCGATCACGATCGCTCGCGCCCACAGCGCGCCGACGTCGAGCACCGAGCGGGCGCCGGGCTCGAGGAAGACCGCGCCGCGGCCGTGGCAGGTCATGCCGTAGAAGTGGCCGGTGCGCACGCCGTCGGCGACGTCGCCGTCGCCGGTCGAGGCGATGTAGGCCAGCTCGCCTTCCTCCGCGCGCGCGGCCTCGAGCGCGGCGGCGAACGCGCTCTTCAGGACGGCGCGCGGATCGCGGCGGCGGATGCGCTCGAGGTAGGTGGCCCGCAGCGCGCTCGTGCCGTCGCCGTCATCGTCCAGCACGGCCACCTTGATCGCGCTCGAGCCGACGTCGATGCCGCACGTGGTCAGGCGCTGCATCCGGTGCACTCCTTTCCGTCTGGCAGATCGGCCGCGGGCACACCGCGCGTGGCGAAGAGCGCCGCGCCCAGCGCGCCGGTGTAGATCGAGTCGTGGTGGACGTTGATGGTGCGGGCGCCGTAGTGGGCCTCGACCATGTCGCGGAGCGCCGCGACCGCGGCCGGGTTGCGGGCCACGCCGCCGGTGAAGGTCAGCTCCTCGCTCACGCCGCCCGAGCGAGCGAGCAAGCTCATGGCGCGCGTGACGATGGCGCGGTGCAGCCCGGCGAGCACGTCCTCCCGCTTCTCTCCGACCGAGAGCAGATCGCGGATCTCGGTGCCCGCGAAGACCGTGCACGTCGAGGTGATGCGCGCGGGGCGTCGCGCCGTGAGCGCCAGCGGGCCGAGCTCGTGCAGACCGAGCGACAGCTCGTCGGCGATGTAGCCGAGGTAGCGGCCACAGCCGGCGGCGCACCGGTCGTTCATCTGGAAGGAGGTGACCAGCCCGTTGTCGTCGATCTGGATCGCCTTGGTGTCCTGGCCGCCGATGTCGAGCACGGTGCGGGTGCGCGGCAGCATCGCGTGGGCCCCGAGCCCGTGGCACAGGATCTCGCTGCGGATGCAGTCGCGCGGGAACGGGAGGCGGGCGCGGCCGTAGCCCGTGCCCACGAAGCCGGCGACGTCGAGCTCGGCGGCGGCGGCGGCCTCGCCGGCCGCGAGCGCGGCCTCACGCCGGTCGCCGGCGAGGAGCGCCCGCTCCACCGCGGCGGTGAAGACCTCGCCGAACGAGACCTCGAGGAGCTGGTTCTCGGCCTCGAGGATCGCGCGGTCGTAGACGCCGAGGACGCGCTCGAAGTCGAAGCCGCCGCGCGCGTTGGCGTCCTCGGCGGCGGCGTGAAATCGGGCGCCGACGATGTCGCGGAAGAACGAGCCGCGGCTCCGCGCCTGCGCGCTGAACAGTTGCCCGGCCTCCTCGACGAGGCGGGCGAGGATCATGTCGACCGCCGGCGCCAGCCGCGGCCCCTCGCCGGGGACGGCGCGCGCGGTCTCCCGGCAGATCTGTCGGAGCGCCTCGAGCCGGTGCAGGTCGATCGTCACCCAGAACGCCTCGGCGATCGCCGCGGCGTCGCCGCCGAGGTCGCGCAGCGCCAGCGCCAGCCGGGCGTCGGTCATCGCGTCGCGGCGCGCGACCTCGACGGCGACGTCGTAGTTGGACCGGGTGTTGGTGATGCCGCGTCCGACCACGCGCTCGTGGTCGTCGACCAGCACCGCCTTGCTGGTGGTCGAGCCGAGATCGACCCCGAGGTAGAGCCTCATGACGGCCTCCTGTTCGCGCCGTCACGCGCCCCGGCGCGACGCGCCCCCAGCATCTGCAGGTACGACTCGATGCGGTTCTTGATGTTCGCGTGCCCGTAGTAGCGGGCATCGACCAGGTCCGATTCGATGAAGCCGCCGGGGATCCCGGTGAGCTGCTCGACCTCGCGCAGCATGTGGAGCTGGCCGGCGGAGAACGAGTTGCAGCTCTTGACCGAATGGATCACGAAGCCGTCGGCCTCGTACTCGGCGACCATGTCGGCGAGGATGCGGCTACGCTGGGGCAGCGGCAGGTTGGTGTAACAGGACAGGCAGTAGTCGGCGAGCGACTCGAGCGGCTGCGCCGGATCGTGGCGGAAGCCGCGCTCGTACGTCCCGCCGACCTGCGTGTACGTCGAGGCGACGGCGACGGCGCCCTCGTCGTAGAAGATCTTCCAGAAGTCGCGGAACGAGGTCCAGTTGGGCGGCCCCTCGAGCACGAGCCGGAAGCGCTCGTCGCCGAGCGGGCCATCGGGCGTCGTCGGCCCGAGCCCCGCCGCGAGCCGCGCCTCGACCTCGCCGCGCAAGGTCGCGTAGTAGCGGCAGGCGTCCTCGCTGCCGCGGAACGAGGTGAAGATCGGCCCGATGTAGTACACGCCCCCGAAGTAGGCGTCGATCGGCGAGGGACGCCGGCGCGCCGACCGGAACACCCACGCCAGGTCCTCCTCGGCGCGGCGCGAGCGCGCGAGCAGCCCCCGCAGGTGATCGAGATCGAGGCGCTTGCCGGTGACCCGCTCGAGCTTGGGGATGACCTCGCGCCGGAGCTGCTCGACGACGTACGCGCGCATCGCCTCGGTGATGACGCCGTCGCCGACGTAGGGCACGTGCAGCATCGCGACCTCGCAGTCGTACTGGTCGCGCAGGAGCTCGAACCACTTCATGAAGGTGAAGCAGCCGGTGAACGACAGGAGCAGCAGGTCGGGCGGCGGGATGCGCTCCCCGGTCGGGCCGACGTTGCCCTTCATCATCATGCCGAGATCGCACTTCACGTAGCTGCACACGTCCTCGGAGTGCCCGGCGCGCTCGGCCTCACGGATGAACCCGCCCGAGCGCTGGCGCATCGCCGACTGCAGGGCGTTGACCTCGGGATAGACCGGCGCGACGTCGAACGCCGCGAGGAGCTCGACGAGGTTGCCGGGCACGAAGGTGTAGACCACCGGCCGCTGCTCGTCGCGGGCGCGCGCCAGCCGCGCGAAGTAGCCCGCGAGCAGCTCCTTCTGCGCCTCCATCGAGGCTTCCTTCTCGATCATGCGGTCCCCCAGAGCTTGACGGAGTCGGCGAAGGTGCCCGCCTGCTCGCGGATCGACTGGAACTGGCCCGTGTTCTCGGCGTACTTGAACGCCGTGTACGGCACCGCGTGCTGCTCGAGCACCCGGGTGAGCCGCGGCTGATCGAGCAGCGCCGGGTCGCAGAACGACGGCGCCGCGAACAGGACGCCGTCGGCGTTCGCGGTGCGCACGCGCGCGACGAGCGCACGGCCGGCCTGCGCGTCCTTGTCGAAGCGCACCGCCGATGGCCGGCTGGCGCGCAGCCAGCCGAGGACGATCCCGGTCAACGGGTCCTCGTCGTCGACACCGTCGGGCTCGCCGCCGCTCGGTTCCACACCGACGAGCAGGTCGTCGTCGACGACGTAGCAGCCCGCGCGCTCGATCGCGCGCAGGAGCGCGCGCGGCGGCTGCTCGCAGAAGGCGCCGACCAGGCACACGCGGATCCGGTCCTCGGGCTTCCGCCCGCGAGCGGAGGCGAGCGCGACGTAGTCCCGCGCCAGCTCGGCCCAGGCGAGCGGCGGCATGCTGTCGGCGGCGCGACGCAGGAGGTAGACCTCGTCGACCGGCAAGTTCCACGGCTGCTCGCGGCGCGCCACCGCGAGCTCGCGCGCGGCGGCGTGGGCCTGCGCCAGCTCGACGACCGCGGCGCGCAGCCGCGCGGGGGAGGGATCGACCCCCGACCGCGCGCAGAGATCGCCGAAGAGCGCGGCGAGCTCGTGATGGAGATACGCCGCGGCGCTGGCCGGCTCCGCGGTCTGCGGCGGATCGAGGAAGCGCACCAGGTGCTGCGGGAAGGTCGAGTGCCACACGCCCGAGAGGTTGCGGATGACGTCGCACGTGTTGGGGAACACGATCCCGTCGAGGACGTCCAGGTGGCCGAGGAGCCCGAGCTCGAGCGTCGAGCGCGGCAGGTGACAGATGTACGACTGGTAGTAGGCGTCGCCGCGGATCGTCTCGATGCGATCACCGGCGCCACGCACGAACACGGGCAGCGCCCCCGCGGCCCACAGGATCTCGCGCGGCGCGTACACCGGCATGCAGCCGATCGCGAGGCGGCCAGGCGCCGCCGCCTTCCAGGCGCGGACGTGGTCGAGCGCGACATCGTCGAAGCGGGCCTCGAGCTCGCGAACGATGGTGTCGACCTCGAGCATCCACTCCTCGCGGCTGGCGCTCATCGGTGCTCCCAGCGCGGGGCGCGCTTCTCGAGGAACGCGGCGATGCCCTCCTCGGCGTCGTGGGTCGGCGAGAGCTGCTCGACGTAGAGCCGCTCGACGCCCGGCAAGAGCTCGGCGAGCTCGCGGCGCAGCGCGCTGCGCGCCGCGCGCGTGGCGAGGCGCAGGCAGCTCGCGCTGTGCGGGACGAGGTTGGCGCGGATCCAGTCCGCGGCCGCGGCCTCGGGATCGTCGGCGACGGCATCGACGAGGCCGGAGGCGAGCGCGGCCGGCGCGTCGAGGGTCCGCCCGCTGAGGAGCAGGTCCTCCGCGCGCGCCTGGCCGATCCGGCGCGGCAAGACCAGGGACGCGATCGGCGCCATCGCGCCGAGACGGATCTCCGGCTGGCCGAGCTGCGCCGCGGGGTGAACGACGACCCGCGTGGCGAGCGACACCAGCTCGAGGCCGCCGCCGAGGCAGTGCCCGCGCACCGCCGCGACGATCGGGAGATCGCTCTCGACGAGCGCACGCAGCGCGCCGTGGAAGCGACCGAGCATCGCGGCGACGTGCGCCCGCGCGTGCTCGGGCACCGAGGCGCCGACGCAGAAGTTGGGGCCGGCGGCGGTGACGAGCAGGGCGCGGGCCGCGCGGTACCGCTCCGACGAGGCCGCCGCCGCGGCGAGCGCGGTGAGCGCGTCGAGGGCGTCGCCGTCGAGGACGTTGCGCGGGGGCCGCTCGAGGCGGAGCTCGAGGAAGGCGCCGCCATCGCGTTCGGTGAGCGAGATCGCGGGCTCAGACATCGGGCACCAGCACCGGGCGGTGATCGAGCTCGTGACGGCGAACCCGCTCGAGCACCTCGGGCGCGTCGCGCAGCGGGTAGCGTGCGACCGCGGACGCGACGTCGACCTTGCCCGCGAGGACCAGGTCCAGCGCCTCGCCGTAGAGCGCGGGCTCCGAGCCCCAGTTGCCGTACGCCTCCGCGTCGAGCGCCATCAGGTTCGACAGGCGGAGGGGCACGGCGTCGGCCGTGAACCCGACCACCGCCAGCTTGCCGCCGCGCGTGAGCAGGCCGAACGCGACGGTCTGTCCGGTGGCCGTGCCCGAGCACTCGAAGACGTGCCAGCCGGCGTCGGGCACGTCGCGCGCCGTGGCCGCGAGCCGCTTCGCGACCTCCTTGCGCGCGCCCCGCGCGTCGAGCTCGCGGCCGTCGATGGCGAGGACCGCGCCGTGCGCGCGCGCGCGCGCGAGCCGCGCGGCCGCCACGTCGACGGCCACGACGACCGCGCCCAGCGCGACCGCGAGCTCGACGAGGAAGCCGCCGACACCGCCCGCGCCGATGACGATCGCGACGTCGCCCGCGGCGAGCCGGGTGCGGCGGATCGCCTGCAGCGGCGTCGTCACCGCGTCCGCGATCGCGGCGAGCTGCCACGGCTCGGCGACGTCGGGGACCGGCGTGAGCCAGCGCTCCGGCACCTGCACGTGCGTGGCGAAGCCGCCGTCGTGATGGTTGCCCGGCATGAGCCCCGCGGCGCACGACGTCGAGCGGCCGCGGCGGCACGCGAGGCACTCGCCGCACGGGCTCACCGCCGGCACCAGCACCAGCCCGCGGCCGGGGATCCGACCGATGATCTCGTGCCCGAGCACCAGCGCCCCCTTGTGCGCGGGCGCGACCCCGTCGAAGAGGTAGCCGAGATCGGTATGGCAGATGCCGCAGCCGACGACCTCGACCGTGACCCGCCCGGGCGGCGGCGGCCCGAGCGGCTCCTCGAACCACGTGAGCTTGCCCGGTGCCGTCATCCGCCAGCCTGCGCGAACCACGTCGTCCATGAAGCGGACTCTAGGAGCCGCGACGGCCCCCGACTTGATCGCCATCAAGAGCGCGGCGCGGTTCTCGCGGTCGCCCGCCGGGGGCGCGAACCGAATTCGTCTCGACCTTGATGGTGGTCAACTCGGCCCCGGCCGGTCGGCGATACCCAGAGCGCATGTACGACCACGATCTCGTGCCCGGCCATGGCTTCCAGCACGTGCGCGTCGAGCGCCGCCCCGTCCACGGTCCGCGCGGCGAGCCCGTCGAGGGCCTGCACAACGTTTGGATCGTCCTCGACAACGAGGCCGAGCTGAACGCGTACACGACCGACACGATCAAGGAGGTGATCCTCGCCTTCCGCCACGCGAGCAACGATCGCGCGGCGGTGTGCGCGGTCTTCACCGGCGCCGGCTCGCGGGCCTTCTGCGCCGGCGGCAACACCCGCGAGTACGCGACGCGCTACGCCGGCCACAGCGGCGAGTACCGCCAGTACATGCGGCTGTTCAACGACATGGTCTCGGCGATCCTCAGCTGCGACAAGCCGGTGATCTGCCGCGTCAACGGCATGCGCGTCGGGGGCGGGCAGGAGATCGGGATGGCGTGCGACTTCTCGGTCGCGTCGGACCTGGCGCGCTTCGGTCAGGTCGGCCCGAAGCACGGCTCGGCGCCCGACGGCGGCGCCACCGACTTCCTCCACCTCTACGTCGGCATCGAGCAAGCGATGCTGTCGTGCACGACCGCTGCCGGCCTGTGGAGCGCGCACAAGGCGATGCGCCTCGGCCTGCTCACCGAGATCGTCCCGGTGCTGCGCGTCGAGGGCGAGCTCGTGCCCAACCCGCTCGTCGAGACCGGACGCTGGATCGACGACCGCGGCCAGATCGTGTACGGCGAGCCGCTCACCGGTGATGCGCTGGCGGCGGGCAAGGCGACCCTGGCGCGCGGCACGATCGATCTGAGCTCGCTCGATCGCGCCGTCGATCGCCTGTCGACCAGGCTGATGATGACCTTCCCCGACTGCTGCACGAAGACGATCGAGACCCTGCGCAAGAAGAAGCTCGATCACTGGAACGCGAACAAGGAGCAGAGCCGCGCCTGGCTCTCGCTCAACATGATGACCGAGGCCAAGGCGGGCTTCCGCGCGTTCGAGGCCGGCGGCAGCCGCGAGGTCGACTTCATCGCGCTCCGCCAGCGCCTCGCCGCCGGCGCGACGTGGGAAGGCTCGGACCTCGAGAACGCGATCATGCCGCGTCCGCCACGCTGATCGGACCCGCGCCTTGGCTCAGGGACACCCGCGGCGGACGACGAGCCCACGCCGGACCGGCGCGGGGAGCAGGTAGTCGCCCCCGACCGCGAGGAGCTCGCCCCCGGGCGCCGCCCACGCGCCATGGAGTTCGCCGTCGAGCCACGGCGCGAGCTGATCGTCGTGCCAGACGCCGGTGCGACGATCCTTCCGCAGGCGCAGGCCCTGGGCCCCGACCACGAGGACCTCGTCGTCGCCACATGCGACGCCGGTCGCGAGCGCGAAGCCAGGCAGGTCACTCACCTCGGTCCAGGCGACGCCGTCCCACGCCCAGACGTGGCGGCCTCCCACCGCGTAGACCTCGTCGGCGGCGCAGCCGTGCACGGTGAGGATGCTCGCGGGCGTCGGCAGCGCGCGATCGATCCAGGCGCCGCCGGCGCGCTGCCACAGGACGCCGTCCTCGCCGCTCACCCACAGCTCGTCGGCGTCGGGCGCCCCCCAGACCTTGAACAGCGCCGCGCCGCGCGCCGGCAGCTCGACCCGCGCGAGCGAAACGCCATCCCAGTGGAGGACCAGGTCGTCGTCCTCGTCCACGGCCTGATCGGCCTCGCCGCCGACGATCCACACGTCGTCGCCGGCCCGCCCCCAGACGCCGTAGAGGGTGGCCTGGGTCGGCGCCGGCAGCGGGACGACCGTGAACGGCGCGCTGCCGTCGGCGGGACCTCGCAGGACGAGGCCGCGCTCCCCCACCATCCACAACGTGCCGTCCGGGGCGCCCCAGGCCCACCACAGCGTCTCGGGGCGATCGACGCCGAGGGCGCTCGCGACGTCGGCGGGATGTCCGGTCCACCGGACGATGCGGGCCGGGCCCGCGCCGAGCCCGCCGCCGACGAACCAGGCGTCATCGGCGGCGCGACCCCAGCCGGCGAGCAGCGCGCCGCCCTCGCCGTGGAGCTCGACCTCCCAGGCCGGATCGCACGGACCGGGGCAGCCGGCGAGCACGAGCGCGAGCGCAGGCGCGGCGATGACGACGCTCCGGGACGTGCCGCTCATAACGTCAGCAGGAAGGTGATGAGGTCGTCGAGCTCGTCGGGCGCGAGCTGCGACGTACCGCCGTGGGTGTCGGGCTGGCCGTACCGCTCGTTCCACCCGCGCTCGCCCGGCGCCAGGGCCGGATGCCCCGGCGTCGCCAGCGCCTGACGCAAGCTACGGGCGCGGCCATCGTGGAAGAAGCGCGGCGCGCGATCCCAGATGCCGCGGAGCTGCGGGATGCCGAGGTGGATGCCCTCTGGCCCCTGCTCGGTCGGGCCGAGCCCACCGACGGAGAACGTGTCGCGGAAGCCCTGCGTGACGGTGTCGGCGACGCGGCCGTCGGGCGCGAGGCTCGGCGTGATCACCGGCGGCACCCGCACCGGGATCCCGGCCGGGCTGAACGCGGGCTCGATCGTCACCGTGGTGACCGGGAGCGGGTGGCAGCTCGCGCAGCCGACCTCGGCGCGCGCGTAGAGCTCGGCGCCACGCGCCGCCGCGACCAGGTCGAGGACGCGGTTGGGGTTGGGCGGCAGGCGCGGCGAGGCGAGCAGGAACAGCCCGATCGCGCGCGTCACGCCGTCGAAGTCGAGCGCGATCGGGGTCGCCGTGCCGGCGACGACGAGGCTGTCGCCGAACGTCGTCCGTCTCCCGGACAGCCGTTCCGCGCCGGCGACGAGCGCCGCGTTGCGCGTGAGGTGGGCCGAGCCGTAGCGCCGCGTCGAACACTCGGGGGGCGGGTTCGTCGGGCACGACAGCACGTGCTCGCACCCGGCGCGCGCCGGCTCGGCGAGGCAGGCGCCGACCGATGGGTACGCGCTCCAGATCAGCGGATCGAGCGCCTCGCAGCAGAAGTTCTCCTTGCGGTTGAACTCGTTCAGCACCGGGAAGAAGTTGGTCTCGTCCATCGCCGCCTCGAGGAACCACGGCCGGGTGTCGAACGCCCCGCGATAGGCCTGCACCTGACGTGAACCCCACAGCCGATCGCTCTGCAGCGGCATCGCGACGACGCGGTCCAGGTTGCCTCCGTCGCGGTGGCAGTGGACACACGCCTGGTCGCCGTCGACGGTCAGCGGCGCGGTGACGTTGTTGAACAGCTCCCCGAGCTCCACGTCGGTCGCCGGGAACTCGCCGCCCGCGGCGTCGCCGACGACGAAGCGGTCGGGCGGCCCGCCGCCGGGCGGCGCCGCCACCGGCACGACGGTCACGTCCTCGCCCAGTCGACCGACCACGTACGCGGTGGCGCCGTCGCGCGTGGCGACGATGTCGACCGGCGCGTGGCCGGTCGTGTAGAGCCGATCGCCGTCGCTGGCGTCGAGCCGCCCGCGCGCGAGATCGAGCTCGAAGCGCTGCACCTCGTTCGACGCCGACATGGTCACCGCCAGCCGTTGCCGTCCGCCCGTGGCCGGCCCGATCGCCGCCATCCGGGTGGGCAGCGCGCCCGCGACCTGCCACGTGGCGCGCGGGGGCAGCGCCTGCGCGCGCTCGGGGGCCCAGGTCTCGGGCGCCGGGATGCGCGTGCCTCGCGTCGGATCGTCGGGATCGACGTCGCGGTAGTCGCGGCAGCACAGCGTGTCGCTGGTGAGGTGATCGATGGCGGCGAGCGTCGTCGTGTCGAAGACCTCGAGCTCGTTCTGCAGGTCCTGGAACATGACGTTGCCGGTGCCGTCGCCGGGCGCGCCGTCGTCGTCGCCGTCGACGCCGTCGTGCTCGGGGAAGCCGGTGCCGCGACCGATGTGGGAGACGACCAGCCAGCGATCGACGAGCAGGAGACCACCGACCGGCGAGCCGACGGGGATGCGCCCGAGCGCGACGCCGCCGCCCGGCGCGATCACGTCGATCGCCTCGCCGGCGACGGCGCCCACCCACACGCGGCCGTCGTCGCCGACGGCCAGGACGTCGGGGTTGGCGGCCACCGGGACGCCCATCGCCTGCCACGGCTCGCGGGTGCTGTAGTCGTCGCCGGTGATCGTGAAGCGACCCTCGCCGTCGACGGCGAGGGTCCACGTGAGGACCGCGTCCTTCCAGCGATTGGCGAGGTAGGCGTGGCGCCCGTCGGGAGCGAACGCGATCGCCGTCGTGTACCAGGGCACCGGGTGCTCGAGCACGACGCGCTCGCTCCGCGTGTCGATCACGCTCACCCGGTTGGACAGCAGGTTGGCGACGGCGAGGTAGCGGCCCGCCGGGTGGAGCGCGACCGCGACCGGCGCGCGACCCACGGCGATGCGCCGGCGCACGGCGCGCGCCGCGAGGTCGACGACCGCGACCTCGTGCGACGGCTGGTCCTCGTGACCTGCGAGCGCGACGTAGAGCGTCCTCTCGTCGCGGGACAGCGCCGCGGCGCGCGGTCGATCGCGGTGCGGCTGCGGCGCCCACAGCGGGTGCGCGGCGCCGAAGGGGTTCGGCTCGACGTCGAGCGAGCGCGGCGCCCACGGATCGGGCGCCGCCGGCTCGGCCCCGCACGCGGCCGCCGCGAGCACGAACGCGAGGAGCACCGGCGTCACGCGCTTCGCGCCCATCACACGCCCCCGTCGAGAGCGCCGTCCGGCTCGCCGCACACCGGCTGGCCGTCGGGGCCCTCGTAGCACGTCGGGTCGTAGCGCAGGATCGTGCGCCCGGCGCGGAGGCAGCGCGAGCCGAGGCGGAGCTCGAGGGCGACGCCGCGATCGACCAGCGTCGGCAAGGGGTCGTCGTTGAAGAAGATCTGCATCGGGGCGCTCACCACGCCGGTCGCGCCGGGGCCGAACGTGAGGTGGAGCGGCTGCGAGCGCGCCGCGTCGCCGTCGAGCTGCACGACGACGGCGGCGCTCGACACGCCAGGGTCGGCGTCGAGCGCGGCGCGCACGTAGAGGTAGCGGAAGCCCTGGAAGCCGAGGACGAGCTCGCCGCCGTCGCCGGCCTCGGCCAGCGGCACGTACGCGCCGCCGGGGACGCGCACCAGCGCGCCGAGGCGATCCCCGCAGTCGAGATCGACCTCGGCGTCGGTGGCGTCGTGGCTCGCCTCGTGGCCGGGGCACGCGACCAGCCCGGAGGCCAGTACGGTAGCGATGGGAACGAAGACAGCGCGCATGGCGACCTCACAGCGGCAGGAAGAGGCCGACGCTCGCGATCAGCGCGTCACGCTCGGCCTGATCGGGATCGTCGAACCACCGGAACCGGACCCAGGCGGCGGAGACCGAGAGCCGCAGCTCGCGCCAGGGCGTCACGGCCTCGGCCACCGCGCCGGCGGTGAGGCTCGCCATCGCGCCGAGCGAGCGATCGCGCGTGCGCCAGGGGGGCGCGCCGGCGTCACCGGCGTAGCGCGCGCGGTGGAAGCGCGCGGCGTCCTGCAGGTAGCCGCGGAGCTCGACCCCGACGAGGATCTCGTCGTCGGAGAGCGCCCGGGTCCAGCGCGCGCTCGCGGTGTGGCTCGTGATGCCCCAGGTGTCGCGGCTGAGCCGGTAGTCGGCGTGCGCGAAGTCGGCGGCGGCGAGCGCGCGGCGGACGCGGACCAGACCGGCGATCGCGGTGCGCTCGTCGGGCACGCGCTCGGGCAACGTGTACGCCGGGCCGGTCGGCATCTCGATCGCGACGAAGCGGTAGGGGTTGGCGAGGTAGCCGCGCTGATCGGCGGCCTCGACGACGACGTCGGCGTAGCCGCGGGGATCGGTGATCTGGGTGAGCGCGACCGCGAGCCGGTGCTCGCGGCGGTCGCGGGCGAAGGACGGATCGCCGGCGCGGCCGACGGTGTCGAAGCCGGCCGTGAACGTGACGTCGAGCGTGACGTTGCGGGCGGCGAGCTCGCCGCGCCAGCCCGCGCTCAGGCGGAGCGCGCGGTAGTCGCGCTCGTGGGAGACGGTGGCGCGCGCGCGGGCGCGGTGGAGGCGCGCGACCGGGACGGCGACGCCGAGGGCGCCCTCGACGCGCTCCTCGTGGAAGGCGTACGGCGAGGCGGTCGAGACGACGTCGATCGACGCGGCCGACACCGCGTCGATCGTGACCGCGGCGTCGAGCGCGACGTCGCGCGGCCCGAGGGTGGTCGCGCTCGCGCTCGGGCTATAGACCGTCACGCGATCGTCGTCGGCGTAGACCCGCAGCGCCGCCGTCGCACGCGGAGGCTCGTCGACCTGCGCGTGCGCCATGCTCGCGCCGGCCACGAGCGCGGCGCTGGCGAGCGTCAGTTGCAGCCGCACCCGCCGCCTCCCGCGCCGGTCGCGCCGTCGGCGCCTTCGCGGATCTGGTAGACGTGCTGATGCGCCGCGTGCTGCTCGGGCGACGCCGGCTGCGCGAGCGCGGGGTGCGCGAGGAGCTGTCGCTCGTGCGCGCGGACGCGGACGCAGCCGGCGAGCGCGCCCGCAGCGACGATGGCGACGACGACGACGACGACGAGCGGCGCGGTGCGCCTCATGGATCCTCCGGCAGGGCGAGGGTGTCGAGGTACGTCCGCAGCGCCTGGTAGTCGCGCTCGTCGGTGCCGGCGAAGACCTCGCCGACGACGTGGCCGCAGCCACCCGCCGAGACCGCCAGCGGCTTGCACAGGACGAGGCAGGTGTCGACGGGCTCGCCGGCGGCGAGGGGTTCGAGCGCGAGCGCGGCGATCGCGCGGGCGTTGGCGGCCAGCTCGTCGGGGGTGAGCGGCTCGAGCAGGTGAAGGCGCGCCGGATCGGCCCGACGCCGGCCGGGGCTGTAGACCGCGAACGGACGATCGGGGTTCGCGTGGCAGCTCGCGTCGGCGCAGCGCCGATCGAGCGCCGGCTGGGCGAGCGAGGCGAGCACCTCCTCGTCGCCGACCGGCAGCGGCACCGGCGGCGGCGGCGCGAGCGCGCACGCCGCACACGCGCAGGGGACGAGCGCATGCAAACGGGCAAGGGCGATCACGGCGCCCCCGGCGAGCGATACACCGCGCCCGTGTCGATCCAGCGCGCGAGCGCGTCGATCACGTCGCGATCGAGCGCTGGCACCGGCGCCCCCGGCGGTGGGCAGCGTCCGGAGAGCGGACGCGGCGCGTCGAGCTCCTTGCCCAGCAGCTTCTCCATGAGGTAGGAGCCGCGGGCGCTCGCGTTGCGCTCGTCGACGTAGCGCTTGCCGCCGGTCGAGCCCGGCCCCCAGGCCTGGAGGGCCTCGTAGGCGGCGTCGTAGTACGCCGTCGGCGTCGGCGTGAGCGCGAGGCCGCCCGCCGGCGCCGCGCCGACGTGGCAGCCGGCGACGGCGCACGACCGCGCGAGCGAAGGCGCGAGGTCGCGGCCGAAGTCGAAGCTCTTGGCGCCGGCACCGCCGACCGCGACCGGCGGCAGCGGGCGTCGCGGATCCCGCGCCGCGAAGGTGGAGAGTGTCACCGACGCCTGGGTCACGGCGTCGAGCTCGAGCGGGCCCATGGCGTGGTCGGGATCGCCATCGAGCGCGCCGTGACAACCGGCGCACAGCCGGCCGTAATCACGGACCTGCGCGCCCTGGGGGAACCGCTCGCCTCCTTGCACGTGGATCCACAGCCGCGACGCGGCGCCGACCGCGAGGCCGTCGCCGTCCACGAGCTGGAGCTGGACCGGCCGGCGCGCCGGCAGCTCGGCGACGAGCGTCCCGTCGGCGGCGAGCACGACCTCGCCGAGCGAGGGCCTCGGCAGGTGGACGCCGTTCGACCACCACGTCGACGCCGGATCCTGGTTGGCGACGCGCGCGGCGTCGACGGCGGGCACCGCGTCGGGATCCCAGCTCGGCCAGGTGAGCAGCCGCGCGCGCACGAGGTCGCCGCGCGGCATGCGGGCGATCGTCGGCGACAGGTCGCGGTTGATCGCCTCGACGACCGCGACGCCGCTGTGGCGCAGGACGCCCTGCGCGCTCGTGTCCCACGCGTCGGCGTGATCGTCGTCGGCCGCGGGCCGCGCCCACACGACCGCGGGTTGATCGTCGGCGAGCCCGGGCGAATCGTGGAGCACGACCGGCGCCGCGAGCCGCGGGCGGCCGGCGCGGTCGTCGATGGAGATCAGCACGAGCGCGGTGTCGGGCGCGGCGGCGTCATCGTCGAGGTCGACCGGGCCGCCCGCCCGCGCCACGAGGACGCGTCCGTCGGGCAGGGGCTCCGGATCGCGCCAGAGCCCACCCGCGGACGGGCCGGCGATGGCGGCGTCGGGGGTGAGCACCGTCCACGCGTGCTGGAAGCCGGCCACGGTCACGGCGCCAGTGGCCGCGTCGGGGCCGAACTGCCGCTCGACGATCGCGAGCTGCCCCCCCTCCCAGCGGTTGCTCCAGTCGAGCAGCACCGCGACGTCTCGTCCATCGGGGAGCTCGCGCGCGCGCCACACGAGCGGCGCCGGCGCGGTCTGGCCGTGATGGGGATGGTACTCGGGCTGGAGGTGGTGCGCGCGATCGTGGTCCGGCGGAAAGCGAAAGACGGCGCCGCGTCCACCGCTCGCCGCGGCGCGCACGGTCGTGAAGGCCAGCGAGCCTCGGAACTCGCCGGCGGCGAGGAAGGCCGGCGTGGCCTCCGGCGTCGGGGTGAAGGTCAGGCGCGTCGCCGAGCCATCCGCCTCCAGGCGGTAGAGCTCCAGATCGCGCGCCCGACCGGTCTCGTCGGCGTGGCCGGCGCGATCGGACGCGAAGAAGACGCGACCGCCCGGCCCGTACACCGGCCAGCGGTTGCAGCCTTCCGAGGTGA
Organism: Myxococcales bacterium UBA2376; assembly: GCA_002344285.1. GTDB lineage: Bacteria > Myxococcota_A > Polyangia > Haliangiales > Haliangiaceae > UBA2376. The sequence continues at coordinate 46,223 of DDTA01000109.1, read as the reverse complement.
GCCGGCGCAGACCACCGCCGTCGAGCCCGATCTCCCAGAGGTCGTGACACCGGTCCTCGGCGCGGCGCATCGCGAACGCGACCCGCGACCCGTCGAGGCTGATCGCGGGATCGCGGATGTCGGCGGGCGCGGCGTGCGCCGTGGCGGTGAGCGGCACCGGCGTCGCGCCTGGCTCGAGGCCGGGATAGAACCAGAGATCCGAGCCGGGACGAAACGCGTCGAGCGCCAGCGGCGCGCGCGCCGTCGCCGGGCCGCGTACGAAGACGACGCCGCGCGGCTCGGGCGCCCCGAACCCGAGCGCGACGCGCTCGGCCTCCGCCCACGCGAGCAGCGCGCGTGCGCCCGGATCGTCGAGCGGGTCGCGCCCGCCGGTGCGCGGGAAGAAGAGGTCGTTGCCGCCGCGATGCGGGATGCCACCTGCGTCCAGGGGCAACACCTTGCGCAGGAGGCGCGAGCGCGCCGGGTCGCCGACGAGCGCGAGGTTGGCGCGCGCGGCCTCGCGGCTCGCGCGGATCTCGGCGACCGAGAAGTCGCCGCCGGCGCCATCCATCGGCGGCGTCAGCGGCAGGCCCGCGAACTGGGCCGCGCCGTGACAGCGCGCGAGCATGCAGCCTCGATCGCGCAGGACCGGCAGCACGTCGGCCGCGAACTGCCGTTCGAGCGCGGTCAACGCGTCGGCAGACGTCCCCTCGCCGCCGCCCTCCTCGCTCGCGATCCAGTCGCGCAGCGTGGTCCAGCCGGCGCTCTCGCGATCGAAGGGATGGCCACCCGCGTGGGGAACGCCCCCGGCGGACAGCGCGAGCGGCTTGCGCAGGAGCGACGAGAGCGCCGGTCGCTCGCGCGTGTTGATCCGGGCCTTGACGTTCTGGTACGCCGCCGCCACGTCGGTCGCGCGACCACCATGGTCGACGTCGACGTAGAAGAACCGGCGATCGATCACCTCGCCCGCCGCCTCCGCCCCCGGCGCGACGCCGTGGCACGCGGCCGACAGGCAGCGCCGCTCCAGCACCGGCAGGACGTCGTCGGCGAACCGATCCTCACCGCCGGGCGCCGGACACGCGGCGAGGCCCGTGACGGCGAGAGGCACCGCGAACACGACCGGGCTGCGCACCGAGGCGAAGCGTCGGGCATGTTCGGGCGCCGCGAATTGACGGCCGTCAACTCGGTCGCCTCCGGTGGTGGCAGCGTGATCACGTGCACCACGCGCTCCGAGTAGCCGGGCTCGCGGCCGTGGGCGCGTGCGGCGCGCAGGGGACCGGCGTGGACGCGCAGGTGGCGGACGACGGCGGGGCGATCGACGGCGGCGGCGGCGGGGTGTGTCCGGATCCCGGACAGTGGGCCCCCGGCCGCCATCGCCTGTTCGTCCAGGGGCACCAGGGAGAACGCCGCCCGGACGGGCGCCACCCCCTGCTCCACCAGCACTCGACGACCGGCGGGCCCGTCCTGTGCGACGATCGCCAGTTCGTCGACGACGCCAACGGCGACGGGAGGTGGCAGCCGGGCGAGGAGCCGCACGGGCTCGGGCCGGAGGGCATCGTGCACGGCGAGCACTTCCTCGTCGGCGCCGGCGCCTACGTGGAGCTCGCGACCGAGCTGTGCGCTGACATCACCGGCGAGGTCGCGCTCTACATCCCCAACTTCGACGAGGCGGGCAGCCGCGCGCTCCACCAGCTCGTGGTCGTGAACGAGGCCGGCGAGCAGGTGATCGCCGAGGCGATCGACGAGGAGGCCGGACAGAGCGGCTACAATCCATTCGTGCGTGTGCTCGCTGGCCGCGATCCGGCGGCGAAGCTCGGCGATCTCCTTCTCCTGCGCACCACGAACCTGTCGGGCGCGGCGTTCTCGGTGATGGTGTGGAACCCTCCGAGCGAGTACGAGTCCTGGATCCTCGTCGAGGTGCCATGACGCGCGGCGTTCTCCTCGCGTGCTCGGCGCTCGTCGCGTGCGCGTCCGTCGGCGACCGTCCCCCAGGAGCTCAGGTCGACGCCGCGCCCCGCGACGCCCCCGCGCCGTGCGCCGCGGCGGACCTCGAGCTCGGCGGCTGCCGGCGCGAGGACGGCGCCGCCTGTACGGGCGCGCTGGGCGAGACGCGAGGCTTCGCCGAGCTGGTCGAGGGAGGCGAGGTCCCGATCGTCACCGGCCCGCAGGGCGCCGCGATGCTCGTCTTCTCCGCGCGCACGACCGGGATCGTCGCCGGTGATCCCACCGATCCGCTCGCCGCGACCAACCCGCTCGTCGAGCTGGTGGTGAGCCGCGACGGCGTCGAGCTCGCGCTCTACCGGGGCAAGGTGGGCTTCGCCGACGATGGCGCCGGTCGCGTCGTCGCGGCGGGCCTCTTCGTCATCACCGAAGGCGCCGACCTCGGCGGGCTGCCGCTCCGCGTCCACGGGCTCGTGGTCGACCGGGCCGGCGCCCGCCGCTGCGGCGAGCGCGGGTTCGTCGGCGGCCGCGGAGGCGCCGCAGCTCCTGCGCGAAATCCGACGCGTTGACGGCGGTCAACACGGCACGCGGCGTGCACACCTTGCGCGATCATGCGATCACAGCCGGGCGCGATCACGAGCTGTTCGTCATGTCCGTGCGGCCAGGCCGCCGGGGTGCGGTGGGGCGGGCGATGTCCGCTCGTCGATCGCAAGCGGGATCGCGGCGAGACCCTCGCACTCGAGGGCCAACCCATCGAGACGGTATGGTTCGTCAAGCGAGGGACCGTCGTGTTCTCGCGCACCGGACCCGACGGCGACGAGCGCCCGCGGCTGGTCCGCGGGCCGGGCAGCTTCATCGGGCTCGAGGTGCTGGTCCGGCCCACCCACGCCGACACCGTGCGCGCGACCGAGCCGACGATCGTCTGCGGGATCAGCCGGAATTCACTCGACGCCTGGCTCGGGCCCCGCGCCACGCCGGCGCGGATGGCGCTCGAGCAGACGCTCCTCGCCACCGTCGATGATCGACCGCGCGCGGCGGGCGCCGACGGCAACGCGCTCGAGCGCGTGGCGCGCTGGATCCTCGACGACGCCAGCGCCGGCTGCCGCGTCCCGCGGCGCGTCGTCGCATCCCTCATCGGCATGGTTCCGGAGACGCTCTCCCGCGCGCTCGCCCAGCTGCACGACATGAACTTGATCGTCGTCACGAGGCGATCGATCGCGATCGTCGATCGCGCGCGACTCGAGGCGCTCGCGGGCTGAGCGCCAGCGCAGGATTCGCGCAGAATCGACGCGGCTCGGGGTCGCGCGCACGGGCTTCGCGCAAGCCGTTCCGGTTTCCGCCCCGATCGTGCGCGATCCGTGCGTCGGTACGGTGCTTGCTCTTCCGCGCGCCGATGTCGGTGGTCGCGGACCTGGCCGAGCGATGGGGCTTCGCACGATGCGCCGCGGTCCGCGCCGCCGTGCCCGATCTCCCGCTCGGGCTCGCGCACGACGCGCTCGTCGCGCTGGCGCTCGAGCGCGATCCCGACGCCGTGCTGCGCGAGGTCTTCGACGTCAGCCGCCGCCTCGGCGCAGGCTTCCGCGCGTTCCACCGCGTCGATCTCCCGCTCGACGACCTCTGCGACGTGTTGCCGCGGCTCGGCGTGCCCTGCGTCGCGCGCCGCTGGGTCCGGATCGCGGGTGAGGCTGCCTGCCGCGGCGAGCGGCGGGGATGCCAGGACCGCGCGCTGCATTCACGCGCGTGCGCGTTCTGGCGCGAGGCCGTCGAAGGGCTGGTCCTGGGCATCACGAGCGAGATCCGGTTCGCGCGCCACGCGAGCCGCGAGGCCGGGGATGCCCGGTGCGTCGACGTGCTCCATGTCCATCCCCAGAGCGCCTCCCGCTTCGGGCCGATCCCCGCACACGTCCGCGACGAGCTCGAACGGATCCGGCGCACGGCCTGTGCGCTCGATCCGACGCTCGAGGTGGTCTTCCTCGGCATCTCGGAGCAAGTTCTCTACTACCGCGCCGCGCGCGGCGCCGGCGGTGCCGCGCACGCGTCCTCGACGATCGAGCCCGCCGTCCGCCGGCGGTTTCCCGGGCTCGCGCTGCGCGAGATCTCTCCACGCCCCGTCCTCGCCGAGGCCGCCGGCTAGCCGCCTCCAGGAGCGCGCATGTCCAACGTCAGTCGCCGTCTCTTCCTCCAGGGTCTCCTGAGCACCAGCGCCGCGACCGCCGCCAGCGCGGCGCCCCTGCGCTTCTTCAAGCCGACGCGCATCGACAACCCGCTCGCCGCCTATCCCGATCGCGACTGGGAGCGCGTCTACCGCAACATCTTCCAGGCGGACAGCACGTTCGTCTTCCTCTGCGCGCCCAACGACACCCACAACTGTCTCCTGCGCGCGTACGTCAAGAACGGCGTGATCGTCCGCATCGGCCCGACGTTCGGCTACGGCAAGGCCAAGGACCTCTACGGCAAAACCTCCTCCCACCGCTGGGATCCGCGGCTGTGCCAGAAGGGCCTCGCGCTGGTGCGCCGCATCTACGGCGATCGCCGGGTGAAGGCGCCGATGATCCGCACGGGCTGGAAGAAGTGGATCGACGAGGGCTTCCCCCGCGACGCCAGCGGCAAGCCCGACCCCGCCTACTTCCAGCGCGGCAAGGACACGTGGATCCGGCTGTCATGGGACGACGCCTTTGGCTACGCCGCGCGCGCGCTCGACAACATCATGCGCACCTACTCGGGCGACGAAGGTGCCAGGCGCCTGGCCGCCCAGGGCTACGACCCCGCCTCGATCGAGTCGCTCGAAGGCGCGGGCACGCAGACCGTCAAGATCCGCGGCGGCATGGCGTTCCTCGGCGCCACGCGCATCTTCGGCCTCTACCGCTTCGCCAACATGCTCGCGCTCTCCGACGCCAAGATCCGCGGCGTCGATCCCGCCCACGCCAGCGGCGCCCGCGGCTGGGACAGCTACTCCTGGCACACCGATCTGCCGCCCGGTCACCCGATGGTGACCGGGGCGCAGACCAACGACTTCGACCTGTTCACGGTCGAGCACTCGAAGCTGGCGCTGATCTGGGGCATGAACTGGATCACGACGAAGATGCCGGACAGCCACTGGCTGACCGAGGCCCGGCTCAAGGGCACCAAGGTCGTCGCCATCACCGTCGAGTACAGCGCGACGGCGTCCAAGAGCGACGAGGTCATCGTCATCCGGCCGGGCACCGACCCCGCGTTCGCGCTGGGACTGGCGCAGGTGATCGTCTCCCAGGGCCTCTACGACAAGCGCTGGGTCGAGACCAACACGGATCTGCCGTTCCTCGTCCGTATGGACACCCTCGCGCCGCTGCGTCCCGAGGAGCTGGCCGCGTCCGAGCTCCCCGGCTACCGCCCGCGGCCGCCGGGCGGCATCACGGTGGTCAAGACCGGCGAGCCCACACCGCCGGCGATCGGTCACAAGCAGCAGCTCGTGCCGGAGGCGCTGTCGCCGGAGCTGCGCGCCTGCGTGATCGTCGACGCGCGGACGAAGAAGCTGGTCGCGATCCACCGCGACCAGGTCGGTCCACGCGCCAGCGGAACCGCGCCCGACCTCCGCGCCGTGCGCACGGTCAAGCTCGCCGACGGCAAGGAGGTCGAGGTCCGCACCCACTTCGCCTTGCTCGCCGAGTACCTCGACCAGAACATGACCCCGGCCCAGGTCGCCCAGCTCACCGGCGCGCCGGCCGCGTCGATCGAGGCGCTGGCGCGGCAGATCGCGGCCAACCCCGAGAAGACCATCTTCGCCACCGGCATGGGGCCGAACCAGTTCTTCAACTCGGATCTGAAGGACCGCGCCATCCTGCTCGTGGCCGCGCTCACCCGGAACCTCGGCTTCCCCGGCGGCAACGTCGGCAGCTACGCCGGCAACTACCGGGCCGCGATGTTCGGCGGCATCCCGCTGTACGCCGCCGAGGACCCGTTCAACCTCCAGCTCGATCCGTCGGGCCCGGTCAAGACGAAGAAGTACACGCACTACGAGTCGATCCACTACTTCAACTACGGCGACCGTCCGCTGCGCCATGGCAACAAGCTGTTCACCGGCAAGGGCCACCTGCCGTCGCCGACCAAGGCGATGTGGCTCAACAACAGCAACTCGGTCATCGGCAACATCAAGTGGCACTACGACGTCGTCCACAACACGCTGCCCAAGGTCGAGATGATCGCGTTCGCCGACTGGTGGTGGACGGGCTCGTGCGAGTACTCCGACCTCGTCTTCGCCGCCGACTCGTGGGCCGAGTTCGAGGTCCCCGACCTCACCGGCAGCTGCACCAACCCGTTCGCGCAGGTGTTCCCGGTGTCGCCGGTGAAGCGCATCTTCGACACGCGGGCCGACATCGAGATCATCGCCGGCGTCGGCAAGGCGCTGGCCAGGCTCCACGACGAGCCGCGCCTCGCCGACGCCTGGAAGTTCGTCGACGAGAAGAAGGTCGAGGTCTACCTCCAGCGCGTGATCGACGGCTCCGCGTCGCTCCGCGGCTACCAGATCGACGAGCTCCACGCGCTGGCCAAGCAAGGCATCCCCGCCCTGGTCAACGTGCGCACCTACCCGCGCGCCTCGTCCTACGAGCAGCAGAAGGGCGAGCAGCCCTGGCACACCAAGTCGGGGCGCCTCGAGTTCTATCGCTTCGAGCCGGAGTTCATCGAGAGCGGCGAGAACCTCGTCGTCTATCGCGAGCCGATCGACTCGACCTTCCACGAGCCCAACGTGATCGTCGCCGCCGCCCATCCCGCGCTGCGGCCCACCCAGCCCGCCGCCTACGGCCTGTCGGCCAGCGACCTCTCGACCGAGACCCGGCAGGTGCGCCACGTCATGCGCTCCGTGGCCGAGACCATGGCCTCGCAGCACCCGCTGATGGCCCAGGGGTATCGCCACATCTATCACACGCCCAAGTACCGTCACGGCGCGCACACCACGCCCGTCGACACCGACTTCACCGGCGTCCTCTTCGGGCCGTTCGGCGACGTCTATCGCCACGACAAGCGACTGCCCTCGGTGACCGAGGGCTACATGGACATCCACCCGCTCGACGCCAAGGAGCTCGCCCTCGACGACGGCGACTACGTCTACGTCGACGCCGATCCCGGCGATCGCCCGTACCGCGGCTACCAGGCCGGCAGCAAGGACGACGCCGCCAAGCTGTCGCGGCTCCTCCTGCGCGTCCGCTACTACCCGGGCACGCCGCGCGGCATCACGCGCACCTGGCACAACATGTACGGCGCCACCTACGGCAGCGTGAAGGGTCACGAGACGCGCGCCGACGGGCTGGCGCGCAGCGAGGGCACCAACTACCAGGCGATGTATCGCTACGGTTCGCACCAGTCGGCGACCCGCGCGTGGCTCAAGCCCACGCTCATGACCGACACGCTGGTGCACAAGGACATGAACGGCCAGGCCCTGATGAAGGGGTTCCTCGCCGACGTGCACTGTCCGGTCGGTGCGCCGCGCGAGGCCTTCGTCAAGCTGACCCGCGCCGAGCCGGGTGCGGTCGGCGGCAACGGTCTCTGGCGACCCGCCGCCCTCGGTTTCCGCCCGACGTACGAGAGCGCCGCGATGCAGGCCTACCTGCGCGGCGAGTTCACCAAGGTGAAGTGAGGTCCCGATGCCCAAGGTCAACAACTGGCACCTCGGTCGAGAGATCGAGTACCCGTACGACGATCACCGACCTGCGAAGCAGTGGGCGATCGTGTTCGATCTCAACAAGTGCATCGCGTGCCAGACGTGCACGCTGGCATGCAAGACCACCTGGACCAGCGGCAAGGGCCAGGAGTACATGTTCTGGAACAACGTCGAGACCAAGCCGTGGGGCGGATACCCGCTGGCCTGGGATCTGCGCATCCTCGAGAAGCTCGGTCGTCAGGAGTGGGGGGCCAAGGGCGAGTACCTGGGCAAGACGCTGATCGAGGCCGCGCCGGCGAACGAGCGCGTCCTGCACTTCGCGCCGACCGACGAGGACTGGATGTATCCCAACATCGGGGAGGACGACTGCGGCGGCGGCAACGTCGACGGCGGCGGCCACATGGCCGAGCTGCCGCACGACAAGTGGTTCTTCTACCTGCCGCGCACGTGCGCGCACTGCACCTACCCGGCGTGCCTCGCGGCGTGCCCGCGCAAGGCGATCTACAAGCGCGAGGAGGACGGCATCGTCCTCATCGATCAGTCGCGCTGCAAGGGCTACGGCGAGTGCGTCCGCGCGTGCCCGTACAAGAAGTCCATGTACAACCCGTACACGCGGGTCAGCGAGAAGTGCATCGGCTGCTACCCCGCCGTCGAGCAGGGCCTCCAGCCCCAGTGCGTGGTGAACTGCATCGGCAAGATCCGCGTGATGGGCTTCATCAGCCCGCCGGGAAAGTCGCGGCGCGACAACCCGATCGACTACCTCGTGCACGAGAAGGGCCTGGCGCTCCCCTACTATCCGCAGCTCGGGCTCGAACCCAACATCTACTACATCCCGCCGATCCACGCCGACCGCGACTACCTGCTCCAGATGTTCGGGCCGAAGGTGGATGACGCGATCGCCGCCTACCAGGCGCTGCCCGACGATCCGCGCGCGAACGGCCTGCTCTGCCTGATCGGTTCGACCGAACGCATCATCCACCGCTTCGACGTGAAGGGCGGGGTCGCGGTCGGCTTCGATGACAAGGGAGCGGAGCTGGTGCGCGTGCCGGTGACCGAGAAGGTGATCGAGCGCGCGGCCTTCGACGCCCGCCTCGGGGCGATCCGCAACAACACGCCATGACGCGCGGAGAGACCATGACGCGAACCCCAGCCTGTCAGTTCCTCATCACGCTCCTGCTGGCGACCGCCTTCTGCGGCGGTGGATGCAAGGGCAAGAAGGCGTCGCCCACCGGCGAGCCACCGCCCGAGCCGCCGGCGGCGCCGATCTCCGCGCTCGAGGTCAAGGCGGTGACCGCGGACCTCAGCGTTCCCGACCCCGCCGCGCCCTACTGGAAGGACGTCGCCCGCGGTCAGGTCGCGCTGCTCGCACAGCCGATGGTGACGCCGCGGCCCGAGGCCACGACCACGGAGCAACTGATCGTCGCCGCCGTCCACAACACCACCCACATCGCGTTCCGGTTGAGCTGGGCCGACACCGAAGCGAGCGAGGCCGGCCGGCTCGGCGAGTTCTCGGACGCGGCCGCGATCCAGTTCCCCGTCGGAGACATGAACAAGACGCCGCCGATGATGGGCGGCCCCGAGCTGCCCGTGCACATCTTCCACTGGCGCGCGCAGTACCAGCGCGACGCCGAGCAGGGCAAGCCGGAGATGACGGCGCTCTATCCCAACATGTCCGTCGATATGTATCCGATGGAATTCAAGGAGGCGCCGGGCGGCTCGCCCCAGGAGCGCGAGGGCTTCTCGCCCGGCGTCGCCGAGGGCAACCCGCAGTCGTACCAGAAGGCCGGCGTCGACGAGATCATCGCCGAGGGCTTCTCGACCTCGGCGGTGCAGGCCGGTCACTCCAGCGCGGCCAAGGCGGTGTGGCACGGCGGCCGGTGGACGCTGGTCATCACCCGGCCGCTGACGATCGAGGGCGGCTCGACCCTCGCCGTCGGTCAGGAGACCGGCGTGGCGTTCGCGGTGTGGCAGGGCGGCAAGGCCGAGGTCGGCTCGCGCAAGTCGGTCCTGATGTCGTGGCTGCCCACGAGGGTGCTCTGATGCCGCCCGAGATCGATGTCACCGCGATCGAGGCCGCGTCCGCGCGCGCCCGCGACTTGCTGCTGGCCTCGCTCGCCACCGCCTACCCGCAAGCCGAGCTGGCCGAGACCCTCGCCGGGCCTGGCCTGTGCGACCACGCCGCGCTCGGCCCCATGGCGGCCGCGAGCACCGCGGGAGGTGTCGAGGCGTTACAGCGGACGTACGTCGAGCTCTTCGACCGCGGTCGGGGACGGGTCTCGCTCTACGAGACCGAGCATGGCCGCATGCGCGGGCTCTCCAAGGGCCGCGACCTCGCCGATCTGGCCGGGTTCTACGCGGCCTTCGGTCTCGCCCTCGACACGACCGACCTGCACGAGATGCTCGATCACGTCGCGGTCGAGCTCGAGTTCTACGGCGTGCTCCTGCTCAAGCAGTCGCTCCTGTCCCTGGAGGGTGATGGCGAGGGCGCGGCGATCGTCCTCGACGCCCGCCGGAAGTTCCTCACCGATCACCTCGGCGCCTTCGTGAGCGCGATCGCGCAGGCGCCGGCGGTCCGCGGCGATCCGGCGTACGGCCCGGTGATGGCCTGGTGCGCGGCCATGGTCGCGGACGAGTGCGCCACGCTCGGGGTCCGCCCCGCGCCGCTCGACTTCTTCGCCGAGCATCGCGAACCCGACGACGTCGAGTGCGGCAAGCACGTCCGCCTACCGGTCGTCGACTGACGGCCCGGGGCGCGATCAGGAGCCGAAGGCGCGGATCAGCTTCACCAGCTCGTCGGCGACGGGCTCGTCGAGCTGGGCGGCGTACGGCGGCATGGCGGCGTTGAGGCCGTTGGCGGCACCGCCCTCGAGGATGACCTTCTTGATGCGCGCGTCGTCGGTCGAGGCCTGCCAGGTCTTGTCGGTGTAGTCGCGCGGCTTGGGATCGAGCGAGGCCGCGCCGATGCCGTCGCCCTTGCCGCTCTCGCCGTGGCAGACCACACACTGGGTCTTGAACATCTCCTTCGCCCGCGTCGCGGGATCCGCCGGCGCCGGCGGCGGCGCCGCCGCCGGGGGCGCGCTGGCGGTCGGCGACGCGGCGGCCCCGCCGCCCTCCGTCGACGATTCGGATTTCTTGCTGCACGCCACCGAGTACAGGGCGGCGCACGCGAGGAGCGAGAACCTGAGCTTGAACATCGATCGAGTCTCCATGTCAGAGGGAAATCGCGCGCGGACCGGAGGCCGTCGTCGCGTGGAGGTGACGGGTGTGCCGGACGTGATCGAGCAGCGCGGCGACGAACCCGTCGGGGGGCGCGCCGCGGTCCAGCACGGCGAGCGGCTCGCCGAGCTCGAACCGCTCCATGAACGCGGCCAGGAGGTCGGCGCGGATCGAGAGCAGGGTGAGCGGCGCCTGTCGCACGGCGAGCGAGACCGACGCGACGTGGCCGGCCCCCGTGGACTCGAGCTTGGAGAGCTCGTCGATGATCGCCACGTCGCAGCCGGGCAGATCGCGCTCCAGCCAGCGCCGGGCGGCGGCGAACGCGTCCGGGCGGAAGACACAGTTGCAGAACAGCTCCTCACCCGGCCCAGGGGATCGCCCGCGTCGACCGATCGACACCGCCGGCTCGTCGCGGCCGAGGCAGTGCAGCTCGTAGATGCAACCGCCCTCGGCGGCGCGACGCTGCGCGAAGCCCGCGACCCGCGCCCCCGCGTCGGCGAGCGCCGCGGCGATCACGAAGACCTCGTCATGCTTGCGCTGGCCCGGCGGCGTGAGCAGGAGCGCCCAGGTCGAACGCGAAGAGGAACATGTCATGCGGCGCGCCGACCTGCACGGAGCGCGCCAGCAACCCGCGGCGCCAAGGCGCGCCGGTTGCGCGATCGTCGCCAGCGACGTGCGCATCGGTTGCGCGCCGAAGTTGACCGCGGTCAAGCGCGCGCACGCGGCGCGCTGGTCCCTCGATCCGGCGTGAAGCACCGCTCCGACTTGATCGAGATCATGACGCGATCCCATCGCACCCCTACTGTGGCTGCGTGCTGCCGTTGCCGCCGTTCGAATGGGCCGCTCCGGTCAGCCTGGCCGACGCCCTCGAAGCCCTCGCCGAGGCCCCGCACGAGACCTTGCTCCTGGGCGGCGGGACCGACGTCCTGCCCAACCTGAAACGGGGGCTCGGCGGTCCGCGCCGCATCGTCGGCCTGGGCCGCATCGACGAGCTCGCGCGGATCGAGGAACGCAGCGACGGCGGCCTGTGGCTCGGCGCCGGGCTGACGCTCGAGCGCGTCGCGACGGAGCCCCGCGTGATCGAACGCTATCCAGCGCTCGCGACGGCCGCCGGCGCGGCGGCGAGCCCGCAGCTCCGCCGCATGGGCACCCTCGGTGGCAACCTGTGCCTCGACACCCGCTGCGCGTTCTACGACCAGAGCGCGTTCTGGCGCGGCGCGCTCGGCCACTGCCTGAAGACGCAGGGCGATACCTGTCACGTCGTCGCCGGCGGCCGCCGCTGCGTCGCCGCGCTCGCCGCCGACACCCCGGCGCCCCTCGTCGCGTACGGCGCCGACGTCGCGCTGCGCTCCGTGCGCGGCGAGCGTCGCATCGCGTTGCTCGAGCTCTACGCCGCCGACGGCGCGCACCACCTCACCCGCAAGCCCGACGAGATCCTGACCGCGGTGATCCTGCCCGTGCCGGCCGCGGGGCTGCGCGCCGCGTACGTCAAGCTGCGCGCCCGTCAGGCGATCGACTTCCCGCTCCTGTCGGTGGCCGCGGCCGTGAGCGACGACGACGTGCGCGTCGTGATCGCGGCGCTGGGGCCGCGGCCGCGGCTGGTGCGACTCCCCCCCATCACGCCCGCGTCGACGGCCACGCGCCCGCTCACGCCCGAGCAGATCGAGGCGATCGCGGCGGCGGCGCAGGCGCAGTGCCGCCCCCTCGCCAACCTCGGCGAAGAGGGCTGGCGCAGCGCCCTGGTGCCGGTGGCGGTGCGTCGCGCGCTCGCGGCGCTCGCGATCGTCGCCGCGGTCACGTCGGCGGAGGCGGACGTGACCGGCGTCGTGCGCGACGAGACGGGTCAGCCGGTCGCCGGCGCGCGCGTCAGCCGCGAGGCGAGCGGCGCCGCGGTGGTCGCGGACGGCGACGGCGCGTTCGCGCTGCCCGCGAGCGACGGCGTCGTCACCATCGTTGCCGCGGCACGTGGCTACTTCCACGCCTCGGCGCGCGTCGCGTCGCCGTCGAGCGGCGTGACGCTCACGCTCGCGCCGGTACCGCTCGACGACGATGCCAGCTATCGGTTCCAGACGCCGACCGCGTGCGAGGCCTGCCACCCGGAGCAGGTCGCAGCCTGGGAGGGGTCGCCGATGGCGCGGGCCGGCGTCAACACCTGGGTGTACGACCTGTACGACGGCACGGGCACGCCCGGCGGCGGTGGCGGCTTCGTCTACACGCGCGACTCGATGCTCGCGCCCCACAACCCGGCGTCGGAGTGCGCGAGCTGTCACCAGCCCGAGCCGTGGGCGGCGACGCCGTACTCGCCCCTCTTGCCGCTCGACGAGGCCGGCGCACAGCACGGCGTCTCGTGCGAGATCTGCCACCGCATGGCGGAGCTCGACGAGGAGAAGGTGAACTTCCCCGGCCTCTACCCGGGCGCGGTGCGCATGGCGCGCAGCGCGACCTTCTCGCCGGTGCAGTTCGGCCTGCTCGGCGACACCGGCTTCGTCGCCGGCGCGATGCGGCCGTCCTACCAGCCGCAGCTCGCCGCGGCGGTGTGCGCCGCCTGCCACCAGGACAAGAACGATCCCGACGAGGACGGCGACTTCGAGGAGGACAACGGCGTCATCTCGGAGCCGACGTACCTCGAGTGGCTCGCGTCGAGCTACGCCGACCCGGGCTCGCCGGATCACGCGACGTGCGTCGACTGCCACATGCCCGCGACCGACACGACCGTGGCGTGCAACGCGTACACCCCCGACCAGCCGCGGCCGCCCGGCCAGCTGCGCTCGCACCGGATCGAGGGGACGACGGCCGCGTTCCTCGAGGCGGCGGTGAGCGTCCGCGTCGCGGCGGAGGTCGCCGGCGACGAGCTCCTCGTCGACGTCGAGCTCGAGAACGATCGCACGGGGCACCACGTCCCGACCGGCGTCACCGTGCGCAACATGATCCTCCTGGTCGAGGCGCGCCGCGCCACCGATGGCACGTCGCTCGTGGCCACCGGCGCGCAGGTCGTCGACGAGCTCGGCGGGGTCGGCGATCCGACGGCCGGCTACCTCGCCGGCCTGCCCGGCAAGCTCTACGCCAAGGTCCCGGTCGACGCCGCTGGCCACGGACCGGTGTTCTTCACCGAGGCCGCCGCGCTCGCCGTCGACGATCGCCTCGCCGCGCACGCGATCGATCGCACGAGCTACCGCTTCGAGCTGCCGCGCGCGGGCGGCCCCGTCGACGTCGAGGCGCGCGTCATCTACCGGCGCGCGTTCCGCGCCCTCGTCGACGCCAAGGGCTGGACGACCGACGGGCACGGCCGGCCCCTCGCAGATCTGGCGCCGCCGCACTTCGGCCACCTGATGGCGAGCGCGCGCACGACGATCGACGCGCCTCCCGTCGACGGGAGCTGCGGCTGCCGCGGCGGCGGCGCGCTACCCGGCGTGCTCGCCGTGCTCGGCGGGCTCCCACTCGTCCTCGGTCGCCATCGCCGCCGCGCACGGCGGCGCCTCCTCGTCGCGCACGACCGGTAGCGAGCGCGACCGCGGCAGCCCCGTGGCCCGCCGCGTCACCACGCGCACCGCCTCGGGCGCCGGGGCTTCGCCGACCACGCGTCGGCGCAGCCGGTCGACGGCGGCGCGGACGTCGTCGGCCAGCGCGGTGCCGAGCCCGGCGTGCACCGAACCCTGGAGCCGGTGCACGAGGCGGGTATGACGACTCGACTCGGCGCCGGACGCGCGGTGGACGACGCGCAGCAGCCCGGGCTGCTGGGTCACCCCGGCGGCCCGCGCGAGCCACGAGCCGAGGTACAGCAGCGGCGCCACCCGCTCGCGCGCCGCCTCGGCGACGCTGGGCGCTCCGGTGAGGCGGATGATGTCGGCGCGCAGGCGCTCCGCCGCGGTCCGCGCCTCCGCGCTGGGCGCGAAGCGGATGGCGGTGCGCAGCAGCGGCAGGACCCCGCGCACCTCGCCGCGCAGGAGCTCGGCGCGCGCGCGCAGCAGCGGATCGGGATCGTCGCGCAGCTGCTCGAAGCCCGTGAGCCACACGCGCGCCAGACGGACCGGCGACGGTCCGAGCCGGCGGAAGTCCTCGCGGTACAGCTCGCGCTGCATCTCCTCGATCACCTCCGGCCGATCGATCTTCGGATGCTTGAAGTGCATCGCGAAGCCATCCCAGCGCCGTAGATCCGGCGCGCGCTCGAAGTCGGGGCGATAGCGTCCCTCGGCGATCACCTGCTCGTGGAACGGCGTCCCCGGGAAGGCGAAGTAGATGAGGCACTGGATCATGCTCGGCTCGAGCGCCATCAGCTGCTCGAACTCGGCGCGCATCCGCGCCTCGTCCTGGTACGGGAAGCCGATGATCATCGACGTGAGCTGCGCGCAGCCGACGCCGCGCAGGTCGCGGTACAGCTCGGCGAGCGGACGCCCTCGTTGCTTCGCGTAGCCCGATTCGGCGCCCTCGAACGCGTTCCAGATCAGCGTGAACCCCATCGCCGCGATCTCGCGCGCGCTGAACTGCGAGAGCCCCTTCACGCTCCCGAACCCCATGATCGAGAACGCCTCGCCGCCCTCGCGCACGCAGGCCAGGAACTCGCGGGCACGCCGGCGATGGAGGAAGAAGTCCTCGTCGATCACGATGTAGCTCTTCATCGTCTTCCCGTCGTCGGCGGCGCGGCGACGGGTGGCGAGGAGCGCCTCGTACAGGTCGCGCCCGCTCGGGGCGAAGCGCTCGTAGCGCCGCTTGAAGAAGTGCGACGTGCAGCAGAAGTCGCAGCCGTTGGGGCAGCCGAGGCCGGCGGTCACGTGACCGACGACGTTCGCCGACTGGTAGCCGATCACCTGCGGCGACGGGATCGGCGCGTGCGGGTGGCAGATCGGGCGATCGAGCGGCTCGGCGAGCTGCCGGCGCAGGAAGCCGACCCCCTCCTCCCGACAGATCGCGTCGGCCCACGGCCCCAGCACCTCGTCGGGCAGGACCGTGCCGTAGCCGCCGAGGATGATCTTGGCCCCCGGCGCGTGCTGGCGGATGAGCGGCACCATCTCGCGCACCTTGTGGAAGGTGGCGACCACGAAGTTGATGCCGACGTGTGTGTAATGGCCTCGCGCGAGCTCGCGAACCAGCTCGCGCCGGGACGGATAGTGCAGGGTCACCGTCGGCGCGAGCACGTTCTCGGCGAGGTAGTCGAGCGCCCAGACGCGGATCACCTGGCGCAGGCTGAATGGCCCCTGCGCACGCGTGACCTGGGCGTGGAACAGCTCGGCGCCCACGGAGTCGCCTTCGCCGGGGCCGCCGAACGGCCGGATGACGCTGGTGAGGAGCAGCCGAGAGGGAGCAGGGGCCGACATCGGCGACATGGTGCAAGGCCGTGCGTCAGCGTCAGGTCAGCGCCGGGGCACGAGATCGCCGCGCACTTGACGGCGATCAAGAAGCCGCGTGCTCGTCGACGCGATCCTCGGTGCGTGATCGATGTCGCCGTCATCGGCTCGGGCTACGGCGGCGCGGTGATCGCCGCGCGGCTGGCGCGTCGTGCCCGCGTGCTCGTGATCGAGCGCGGCGCGTGGTGGCGCCCGGGCGACTTCCCCGAGAGCATCTCCGGCCTGGCGCGTGCCTACATGGGCCGGGGCAACCCGGGCGGCCTGTGGTCGATGCGGCTCGGCGCCGGGACGGGCCTCGCGTTCGCCAGCGCGTTCGGCGGCTCGAGCGTCGTCAACTACGGGATCACGGCGCAGCCGGATGACCACGCGTTCGCGGGATGGCCGGTGACCGCCCACGAGCTGTCGCCCTGGTTCGAGCGGGCGCGCCGCGAGCTCGGCGCGAGCGCGAACCCGCGCGGTGACGAGCTGCCCGACAAGCGGGTGCTCGACGAGCTCGAGCCCGAGGCTCGGGTCGATCTGGAGAACACGATCGACTGGTCGGCGTGCGTCCGCTGCGGGCGGTGCGTGCCCGGCTGCAACCACGGCGCCAAGCGCTCGCTCGATCGCACGTACCTCGCGCAGGCGATCCACGCCGGCGCCGAGCTCCGCCTGCGCACCGAGGTGCGCTCGCTGACCGCCGAGGCCGGCGGCTACCGTCTCGAGCTCGCCGGGCCCGGCGGCCGCGAGTGGGTGTCGGCACGCCGGGTCGTCGTCGCGGCCGGAACACTCGGGACCCTCGACCTCCTCCACCGCAGCCAGGTGCCCCTCGCACCGATGTTCGGCCGGCGCATGAGCATGAACGGCGACGGGCTCGCGTTCCTCTACGACACGCGCCGCGCGCTCGCGACGCACCACGGCGCGCCGATCTCGACGTCCGTCCGGCTGCGGTTCGAGGACGACGAGGGCGCGCTGCGCACGCTGATGGTGATGAGCGGGCGCGTGCCGCGCGCGGCGCTGCGCCTCGCCGGGGCGGGGCTGGCGGTGCTGGCGGGTGTGCTCATCGATCGGCGCGACCGGCGCGAACAGCCGGCTGGCCGCTGGCTGCGCCGGATCCGTGATCTGATCGCGGTGACCGAGCGAGGGGCGCTGACGCGCTCGTTCATGTACAAGCTCGACGGCCAGGACACGAGCGGCGGCAACGCGCGCTTCACCTCGAGCGGCGCGGTCGTCGACTGGCCGGACTACGTCGACGATCCGGTCCTGCAGTTCGCCGCAGCTCGACTGCGCCAGTGGGCCGATCGCATCGGCGGCGTGGTCATCCCCGACGTCGCGAGGCTTCCGGGCATGCGCAGCTTCAGCGTCCATCCGCTCGGCGGCTGCCGCATGGGACGGGACGGTCTGGACGGCGTCGTCGACGCCGTCGGACGCGTGTTCGACCCCCGCGGAGGCGTCCACCCCGGGCTGCGCATCGCCGACGGCAGCATCGTGCGCGGCTCGCTCGGCGTGCCGCCGAGCCTCACCATCGCGGCGCTGTCGGAGCGGATCGCGGCCGACCTCGAGCGCGAGCTCGCCACGAGTCGTGACCCGACCATGACGGCTTGATGGCGGGCGCACGCGTAGCGTGCGGCCATGGACGAACCGAATCGGCTCCCAGAGATCATCCAGGGCGGCATGGGCGTGGGCGTCTCGAGCTGGCAGCTCGCGCGCGCGGTCGCGCGCCTCGGTCACCTCGGCGTCGTGTCCGGGACGGCCACCGACTCGACGATGGTGCGTCGGCTGCAAGACGGCGACCCGGGCGGCCACGTGCGCCGCGTGATGGAGCGCTTCCCCCTCCAGGGGATCGTGCGCGACACGCTCGCCCGCTACTTCCGCCCCGACGGGCGAGGCGGCGCGCCGTACCTGGCGCTGCCGCTCCTCCGTCAGGTCACGAACCTGCGCCGCCAGCAGCTCATCATGCTGAGCGCGTTCGTCGAGGTCGGCCTCGCGAAGGAGGGACACGACGGCAAGGTCGGCATGAACCTCCTGGCGAAGATCCAGCTGCCCACCCTGCCCTCGATCTACGGCGCCATGCTCGCCGGCGTCGACGTCGTCCTCATGGGCGCCGGCATCCCGCGCGAGATCCCCGGCGTACTCGACGCGCTGGCCGAGCATCGCGCATGCGCGATCCGCTTCGACGTCGAGGGCCTCCCCGCCGACCGCAGCGAGCACCTCACGTTCGATCCCCGCGCCCACTGGGACGGCGAACCACCGCCGCTGCGACGGCCGGCGTTCCTCGCGATCGTCGCCAGCAACTCGCTCGCGACGATGCTCGCGCGCAAGAGCACCGGCAGGGTCGACGGCTTCGTCGTCGAGGGACCGATCGCGGGCGGGCACAACGCGCCGCCGCGCGGCGAGCCCCGCTTCAACTGGCGCGGCGAGCCCCTGTACGGCGCGCGCGACGAGGTCGATCTCGGCAAGCTGCGCGAGCTAGGCGTGCCGTTCTGGATCGCGGGCGGCGCGGGCAGCCCCGAGCGACTCGCCGCCGCGCGCGCCGCCGGCGCCGCCGGCGTCCAGGTCGGGACCCTGTTCGCGTTCTGTCAGGAATCGGGCATGGAGCCCGCGCTCCGCCGCGCCGTGCTCGATCACGCCGCGCGTGGCGAGGTCGAGGTCGTCACCGATCCGCGGGCGTCGCCCACCGGGTATCCGTTCAAGATCGTCCACTGGCCCGAGAACCCGGCCTACCGAGCGACCCGGCAGCGCGTCTGCGACCTCGGCTACCTGCGCGTCGCGTACCTGGAGCCCGACGGCACGATCGGCTACCGTTGCTCCGGCGAGCCGATCGACCAGTACCTCGCGAAGGGCGGCCGGCTCGAGGACACCCCCGGTCGCCACTGCCTCTGCAACGAGCTGACTGCCACGATCGGGCTGGGCCAGGTGCGCGACGGCGGCGCGGTCGAGCCGCCGCTGGTCACGAGCGGCGACGACCTGCTGGAGATCGATCGCTTCCTCGGCGCCCGGCGCGACTACAGCGCGGCCGACGTGATCGCGTACCTGCAGCCCGGCACTTGACCATCGTCAAGTCGGCGCTGGCGCCGCCGTGCGATGCCCGTGGGCGATGTCCGCGCTCATCTCGTCGCTCGTCGCCGAACACGACCACATCCAGCGCGTGCTGGTCGGGCTGCACGACTTCGCGGCCTTCCACGCGCACGACCATCCCGACGCGCGCGCCGTGCTGGGCCAGTTCGTCACCTACCTGCGCGAGTACGTCGATGGCTGGCACCACCACAAGGAGGAGGATCTCCTCTTCGTCGCGATGGAACGCGCAGGCTTCTCGCACGCGAGCGGCCCGCTCGCCTGCATGTACCTGGATCACGGCTCCGGGCGCGAGCACGTCGCCCTGCTCGCCGAGCTCGCGGGCACCGGCGGCCGCCTCGACGAAGAGGAGCTGGCGATCCTCGGCCGCGTGGCCCTCGGCTACATCCGCCTCCTGACCGGGCATATCGTCAAGGAGAACGAGATGCTCTATCCGATGGCGCTGCGCCGGATCCCGGAGGCCACGCTGGCCGAGCTCGACGCCGCGGCCGCACGCCTCGAACCCGCGGCGGCGCGTCGCCTCGAAGCGCTCGGAGACCAGCTGGTCGCTCGCTACGGCGCCGCCAGGCTCGCGACGGGCTCCGATCCCGCCTCGCGGCGCGACACGCCGCCGCATCGACCCGCCGGCGCCGAGCCCTAGCTTGTCGTTGTCGATGTCGTCTCCCTGGCTGCAGCGCGTCGGCCTCGCCGCGATCGTGGTGGCGGCCTTCGTCGTGGCGCCGACCTTGGCGCGCGCCGCCGCGGGCCTGCGCGTGGACGACGTCGCGTGCTGCTGCCCCGACCCATCCGACTGCCGTTGCCACGACCACGAGGACAACGACGCTCACGGCGACGCGCGCCTCGACACGTGCGGCCACGACGGTCAGCTCGTCCCCATGGCCGTCGTGCTCGCCGTCCTGGCCTCTCCGCCCCGCCTGCCCCGCGCCCCACGCGGCGTCTCCGCGCCGCCGCCACGCTCCGAGCCCGCGCCCGAGGACCGACCGAGCCGACCGGTCACGCCGCCCTTCTAGGGCGACGTCCGTCCGCATCGATCCGTCTCGTGCTCGTCACTTCCCCTGCCGGCGCGGCCCTCCAGCCGCGTCAGGAGCGTGTCATGTCTACGATCCAGCTCTCGCGAACCTCCACCCGTCCGCGCTCGCTCGTCACCGCCGCGCTGCTCGTCACCGCCGCGGCCTGCGGTGACGACGGCCACGATCACGCCCACGACCACACCGACGCGGCGGCCGCCCCCGACGCCGACGTCACGCCCGACGCACCGGCGGCGGCGGCGCTCACGATCGCCCACGCGCACCTCGTCGCCGGCGCGCCGGTCACGATGGGCACGAACACGCCGTACGTGAACGCCGCCGGCGACGCGTTCGGCGTCACCGTCCTCCGCTACTTCGTCAGCGACCTCGTGCTCACCTACACCGACGACACCCAGCATGCCGTGCCCGGCGCTCACTACGTCGACCACGATGTCGCCAGCACGAGGTCGCGGCAGCTCGACGGTGTGCCGCGCGGCGAGCTGGCGTCGGTGCGCTTCGTCATGGGGCTGACGCCGGCGCTCAACGTGACCGGCGCCTTCACGGCGCCGCCCGAGTCGCTGATGGAGTGGCCGGTGATGATGGGCGGCGGCTACCACTACATGAAGTTCGAAGGCCGCTACCTCAACGAGGCCGGCGCGCCGTTCGCGTACCGCTGCCACAGCGGCGCGCTCTCCGGGATCGACTACTCGTTCGAGGTCGTGCTCGACGCGACCGGCCACACGATCGGCGCCGACGGCACCACGATGGCGATCGAGATGAACCTCGAGGAGTGGTTCACGGGGCCCAACGTCTGGGACCTCGACGACTACTTCAACGCCAGCCACCCGGGCATCATGGGCGACGCGGCGGCGCAGCGTTCGCTGCAAGAGAACGGCGCCGGCGTGTTCACCCTGGGGGCGCCGTGAGCGCGAGCGTCGTGAGCGCAGGCGGCGTGAGCGCCGTGGCAGCGCTCGGGCTCCTGCTCGCGACGGCGTGCACCTCGACCGATCGCGGGCCGCCCGAGCCGCTCGACGAGCGGCTGCCCGCCGGCTTCCCACCGATGCCCATCGCCGCCGACAACCCGACCACCGTCGAGGGCGTCGCGCTCGGTCGCCAGCTCTACTACGACGTGCGCCTCTCGCCCGACGGCTCGCGCGCCTGCGCGAGCTGCCACCACCAGGCGCGCTCGTTCTCGAGCGAAGTGGTCGCGGGCATCCTGCCCCACGTCAACCTGGCGTGGTCGCGCATGTTCCTGTGGGATGGCGGCTTCGAGGGCACGCTCGAGGAGGCCATGATCATGGAGGTCGAGGACTTCTTCGGCACCGACGTCGTGCGCCTGCGCGAGCCGGAGCTCGAGGCGATGTTCGAGGCTGCGTTCGGGACCGGCGAGGTCACGACCACGCGCGCGGCGTACGCGCTCGCCCAGTTCCAGCGCACGCTCGTGTCCGGCGGCTCGCGCTTCGACGCCTACCTCGAGGGCGACGTCAGCGCGCTCACCGCGGCCGAGCAACGCGGCCTGGAGCTCTTCTACAGCGAGCGCGCCGAGTGCTTCCACTGCCACGCCACGCGCCTCCTCACCGACAACACGTTCCACAACATCGGACTCACCGCCGAGGTCACCGGCAGCGGGCGCGGCGCGGTGACCGGCCGCGCCAGCGACGACGGCAAGTGGAAGACGCCGACCCTGCGCAACGTCGCGGTGACCGCGCCGTACATGCACGACGATCGGTTCGCGACGCTCGAGGAGGTCGTCGACTTCTACGCCGAAGGGGTCGTGGACTCGGCGAACCTCGCCACGCTGGTGCCGATCGGGGGGTACCGGCTCTCGGCGGGAGAACGCGCCGATCTCGTCGCGTTCCTGCGCACCCTCACCGACGACGGCTTCCTCACCGATCCGTCGCTCGGCCCTTGACCACCGACAACTCGGCCGTCCCCGACCGGCGGTAGCGTCGTCACGATGCACCAACCGTCCCACGACGAGGGCTGCCTGGACACGCCTGCGAGCGCCCGAGCCTGGATGCCCTACCTCGGCGCGCTGGATCGCTACCACCGCTACGAGATCGACGGGCTGGAACACGTCCCGCGGCGAGGTCCCGCGCTCCTGGTCGCGTTCCATTCGTTCCTGACGATCGACATGTTCCTCCTCGCGCGCGCGATCTACCTGCGTGATGGTCGGATCGTGCGTGGCCTGACCGACAAGCTGGTCTTCCGCGTGCCCGGACTTCGCGATGTGGCGTCGCGGCTCGGCGTCGTCGCGGGCACGCAGTCCAACGGGCTCGAGCTGCTCCGTCGCGGCGCCATCGCGGCGTGTATGCCCGGGGGCGCGCTCGAGTGGTCGCGCCCGCGCCGGATGCGCCGCACGATGCGCTGGGGCGAACATCGCGGCTACGCCCGCCTCGCGATCCGTTCCGGCGCGCCGATCATCCCGACCGCGTGTCCGGCGGCGGATCGCGCGTACTACGTCCCGTTCGACGGCTGGACGATCGGCCTGGCCCTGCAGCGCTGCCTCGGCGCCTCGCGTGCGTTGCCGCTGCCGATCGCGATCGGCCTCGGGCCGCTGCCGATGCCCGTCCGACTGGTCCAGCACGTCGCGCCTGCGATCACGACCGACGAGCCGCCGGATGCCGCCGATGACGAACGCGCGGTGCGCCGCCTCGACGAGCGCGTCCGCGACACGATCGCAGGGCTCTTGCGACTGCCGTGACCGCGGGCGCCGCTTCAGAACATCCAGCCGAGGTCGAGGCCGACGCCGACGACGGGCGAGGTCTCGGCGGGGAGGCGGCCGGCGGCGTCGCGCTCGACGGCGGCGCCCAGGCCGGCGACGGCGGTGAGCATGAGGCCGCGCCAAGGCGTGAGGCGGTAGCCGAGCTCGGCGCGCGCGCCGGCGGTGAGCGTGGTGCCGAGGTGACGCGCGTCCATCGACACGCGCGACGTGCCGAGGTCGACGCGCGCGCCGTAGAACCAGCCGGTGCGATCGAGGCCCGCGATCGCGTTCCAGCGGGCGCCGCCGCGCCAGTAGCGGCGGTACTCGGCGGCGACGGCGACGCGGACGGCGTCGAAGTCACCGGCAGCGGTCTGGCGCGCGCTCGCGGCGAGGACGATGCCAGTCTCGGGCGCGACGCCGCGCTCGGCGCCGAGCTCGATGCCGGCGTGGCCGTCGATCGACGGGACCGCGACCCAGGCGGCGTGGCGCGCGGGCTCGGCGGCGGCGGTGCCGGCGGACATCACGAGCACGACCACGGCGAGCGCCTTCATCGCCCACCTCCGATCGTGCGGTCGAGGAAGTCGATGATGACGAGCCACGCCTCCGCCGTGTCGGTGGAGGTACCGAAGTCGTAGCGGCCGCCCGCCGCGTCGCGGTTGATCACGTGGCCGCCGCCGGGGATCGTGAACACCTCGGCCTGGCCGCCGGCCGCGACCAGCGCGTCGCGCATGTCGAGCGAGTGCTCGAGGTCGACGAACCAGTCCTCCTCGCCGTGCACGAACAGGAACGGCGGCGGAGGCGTCGCCGCCGCCGGGTCGACGTACGTGATCGGCGACGCCGCGTCCCACAGCTCGGGGACCTCGTCCTTGCCGCCGCCGATGAACTCGACGACCGCGGTGGCCTCGGGGAAGAGCCACATGTCCTCCGGCCCCGCGCCCGACACCACCGCCGCCGGCGGCCCGGTCACGCCCGCGGCGCAATCGGGCTGATGGCGTGCGCCCGCGCTCGCCACCCCCACCATCGACGCGAGGTGGCCGCCGGCCGAGTAGCCGAAGGTCGCGATGCGCGCCGAGTCGATGCCCCACTCGTCCGCGTTCGCCCGCGCGAACGCGAGCGCGCACAGGCTGTCCTGCACCGCGACGGGGTACTGCCCCGCCGGCACCAGGCGGTAATCGATGTTCACCACGGCGTAGCCGGCGCCCGCCAGCCGCTCCGCCGCGTCCGCCATCGACCTGCGATCGAAGCTGCGCCAGCCGCCGCCGTGGATCGCGAGCACCGCGGGCCAGCCGCCGGCGGGCGCCGCCCCGGCCGGGAGGTAGACGTCGAGCTCGGTCCGGCCCTGGCGGTCGTCGTAGGAGACCCCGACGATCTTCTCGACATCACCACAGCCGGTGCCAACCTGCGTCCACAGGGTGAGAACCAGGAGCCACGGAGCGGAGCGCGTGAACGTCATGGACCGTGAGCACAGCACGAGGCGCGCCAGCCCGTATAGTTGCCGGATGCGGCGGTCGTCCGGCGTCCTGGCGCTCCTCGTCCTCCTCGCCACGCCGGGGTGTGACTCGCACCTCGACGCCGAGGTCGGCGGCGCCCTTCTGCCCCAGGCGCTCGACGTGGTCCCCGCCGGCGAAGGCCCCACGGTCGTCATCCTGCCCGGCAAGCCGGCGCCCGCCCTCGCCGCCGGTCCGGTCAGGCTCGCCATCGACCACGCGGTGCCGTGGAGCGAGCTCGGCCCGCTGCTCGCCGCCGCCGACCAGGCCGGCGCCCGACCGACGCTCCTGGTCGGGCAGCGTGATCGCGTCCGCGGCTTCCGGCTCGCCGACGAGCTGAAGGACGAGTTCACGCTGCGTCTCCGCCCGACGTCCGACGGCAAGTTCTGCCTGTCGCCGCCCGGCACCCGCGAGGCCTACTGCGTCCAGACCGGCACCCGCCGTCACGTCAGCTCGGCGTTCGTGCGCGCGGCGCTGCAGAAGGCCGTCGCCGAGTACGGGATCACACAGGGCCGGGTCGTCCCCGACGCCGACACCCGCTGGGGTGACATCGTCCGCACGATCGACGGCGCGCGCACGTGCTGCAAAGCGCCGTTCCGCGTTGCGGTCTCGCGCTGACTGGCAGTAAACGTGAGGTTGGTATGTCCGGCCCCGGCGCCCCTGGCTCTGACGAAGAGATCCGCGCGACGACGCCTCTTCGCGACGACGCCACGCCCCTGCCATCGGCCGATGGTACCGCCGAGGTCGTGCTCCTCGACCCCGAGCAGGCCGCCGACATCACGCAGGAGATCCGCGCCGTCGCCGAGGCGCGTTCGGACGAGCCCACCGGCCCGATCCCGCTGGCCGAGCCGCCGACCGAGGACCTGGGCGCGCCCGCGGCCGACGCCGACGACGGCCCGCTGTCGGATGACGAGCTGCGCGACGCGTGGGCCGTGCTCGACGTCCACGAGCGGCTCGACGGCCTCCGCCTCCTGCCGCGCGAGGACGCCGAGGAGTTCTTCATCGGCCTGCACGCGATCGACCAGATCGACGTGCTCCTCGCGATGCGCCCCGGCGAGCAGCGGTCGTGGATGCGGCTGCTCGAGCCCGACGACGTCGCCGACGTCATCCAGGCCGCGCCGGAGGACCAGCGCGCGCGCCTCCTCGGCCTCGTCGATCGCCTGACCCGCAAGGAGGTCGAGGCGCTGCTCGCCTACGAGGAGGACGAGGCCGGCGGCCTCATGAACACCCGCTACGCGCGCCTGCGCCCGCAGGCGACGGCCGACGAGGCCATCGCGTACCTGCGGCGCCAGGCGCGCACGACGACCGAGACCATCTACTACGCGTACGTCCTCGACCACGCGCAGCGCCTGGTCGGCGTCGTGTCGTTCCGCGACCTCTTCGGCGCACCCGGCGCCGCCCGGATCGAGGACATCATGGAGCGCGAGGTCGTGAAGGCCTCGCCCGAGACCGATCAGGAGGCGCTCTCCCGCCTGTTCGCCGACCACGACCTGCCCATCATCCCCATCGTCACCGACGACGGGGTCATGAAGGGCATCGTCACCGTCGACGACATCGTCGACGTGGTCCAGGAAGAGGCGACCGAGGACGCCCAGAAGTTCGGCGGCATGGCGGCCCTCGAGGAGCCGTACCTGCAGGCGACGCTGGTCGAGAACTTCAAGAAGCGCGGCGTCTGGCTGATGATCCTCATGCTCGGCCAGATGCTGACCGCGACGGTGATCGGGTTCTTCCAGCACCAGATCGAGACCGCGGTCGTGCTCGCGCTCTTCGTGCCGATGGTCATCTCGAGCGGCGGCAACTCGGGCTCGCAGGCGTCGACGCTGGTCATCCGCGCCATGGCGCTCGGCGAGGTCCGCCCCGCCGACCTCTTCCGCGTCGTCCGCCGCGAGCTGCTCACCGGGCTCGCGCTGGGCACGCTCCTCGGCGTCGTGGGGATCCTGCGCATCGTCCTGTGGCCGGGGGCGTCGGACTCCTACACCGCCCACTACGTCCTGGTCGGCCTCACGATCGGCTTCAGCCTGGTCGGCGTCGTCATGTTCGGCACGCTCGCCGGCGCCACCCTGCCCTTCCTCCTGCGCCGCCTCGGCGCCGACCCCGCGAGCGCGTCGGCGCCGTTCGTCGCCACCCTCGTCGACGTGACCGGGCTGCTCATCTACTTCACGATCGCCAACATCATCCTGACCGGGACGCTGCTCTGAGCGGCGCGTCAGCCGATCCCGGCGATCGCCAGGACGGCGCAGACCACGGGCGTCGCGACCTCGAGCGCGTTGCCCGCGCGCTCGGAGACGACGTCGCGCAGATGCCGCCCCAGGAGGTTGCCGACGAGGATCGCGGCGGCGAGGCCGGCGATGAGCGGCAGGTAGCTGGCGCTCCACATGCCGGCGAGGCCGTAGCCGGTGAGCCGGACCACGTGCATCGCGGCGGCGCCGACGGCGGTGACCGCGAGGTAGCGGCGGCCGGCGAGCCCGCTCGATAGCATCACGGGGCCGAGCAGCACGGCCGCGCCGCCGGCGGTGGCGGCGAGGAAGCCGACGACCGCAGCGGCCGGCGTGAGGCTCCGCGCCGGCAGGGTCCAGCGCGCGCCGGTCAGCGCGCGACCGAGCGCCGCCAGCGCGGCCACCAGCATGATGATCCGGATCGCGTCGTCGGGCAGCCCGGCGGCGAGCCAGGCGCCCAGCAGCGTGCCCGGGACCAGGCCGGCGAGCAGCCGGCGGACGACGTCGGGGTCGACCGAGCCGCGGTAGAGCCAGGCGCGGTGCGTGTTGCCGGCGAGCAGCGCCGCCGAGCTCACGAGCAGCGCCGGCTTGGGGCCGATGACGACGGACAGCACGAACACGAGGAGCAACCCACCGCCCATGCCCGACACGGTCGTCAGCGCCCCCGCCGTGAGCCCCAGCGCCGAGATCCAGACCAGGGCGACGACGAGCTCCATGGGCCCTACGATGCGGAAACGACCGCCATTCGTCTAATGGAATGATTCTATCGAGACGATTCGTTTTCGTTATGCCGTCGCGTACACTGGGCGGGTGCTCGACGAGCTCCGCTACCTGGTCCTCATCGCCGACGCCGGCACGTTCACGTCGGCGGCGCGGCGTGCGCACCTGTCGCAACCCGCGCTGTCGGCGGCGATCCGTCGCCTCGAGGACGCGATGGGCGCGCGCCTCTTCCACCGCGGCGCCGGTGGCGCCACCCTCACCGCCGCGGGACACGCGCTCCTGCCGCGGGCGCGCGCGGCGCTCGCCGCCGTCGAGGACGGACGGCGCGCGGTGGCCGAGGTGGAGGCCGGTGACACCGGCGAGGTGCGCATCGGCGCCGGCGCGACGGCGTGCACGTACCTCCTGCCGCCGGCGCTGGCCGCGTACCGCAAGCGGTGGCCGGGCGTGATGATGCGCGTTCGCGAGGCGTTCGGCGACCAGCTCGAGGCGATGATCGAGACCGGCGACATCGATATCGCGATCGTCACGGCGCTGCCGCGCAAGAGCCCGAGCAAGCCCTTCGACTGGTGGCGCGACGACGAGCTGGTCGTGGTCGGCGCGCCGGGCGTGAGCCCGCGCACGGCCGGCTGGGTCACGTTCGCGGACGGCTCGCCGACGCGCGCGCTGCTGCTGGCGCGCAACCCGGGTGCGCAGATCGTGATGGAGCTCGGCTCGATCGCCGCGGTGAAGGGCCACGTGCGCGCGGGCATCGGGCTGGCGCTGGTCAGCCGCGCGGCGGTCGACGCCGACCTCGGCCGCGGCGCGCTCGTCGAGGTCGACCTGCCGTGGGCCCCCGTGAACCGGCGCCTGGCGCTGCGCCACCGGGGCGTCGATCGGTTGCCACCGGCGGCTGCTCGCCTGCGCGAGCAGCTCCTGCGAGAGATGGCCCCGTGACGCTTGCGGTCGAGGAGCTTCCCGGGTAACCACGCGCCAGGCCGACCATGATCCCCACCCGCGTGTATCACTATCGCGATCCCGCGGCGGTCATCCTCGGCCTCAAGGAGCTGCGCAAGAAGGGCCTGACCCCGCGCGGCATCCTGTTCGTCGCGCTCGATCCGCGCGGCGAGACGTACATCGCGGTGCCCGAGGACCTCGACGCCGTCGCCAACGTGCGCGTCGGCGACAAGCTCTCGCTCGAGGCGCCGTGGACGGGCCGCTACTTCCACCTCGACGCGGTGCACCGCCTGCCCGGCGACACCGTCCTGTGGAACGGCGATCGGCGCCTCGGCGACACCGGCAGCGCGCCCGAGGTGGCGTGCGCGATCTCCGAGTGGCTGAAGGGCTCGAGCGCCAAGAACGTCTTCCTCGGCTGCACGCCGCACCAGCCCGGCTCGTGGTGGACCGTCGATCACCGCTCGCCGGTGATCGACCTGCACGCGCGTGGCCTCGTCGACACCGTGGTCACCACGTCGGGCTTGCTGGCGCGGCGGATCGACGAGCCGAACCTGTACCACATCGACTTCGCGACCCTGGCGGCACACGGCGGCCCGCGCGACGGCTGGCACGAGATCTTCAAGAGCGAGATGGGCAACGTGCTGCTCGTCGAGCGCCGCGTCCTCGGCTACCGCCTGGTGCTCACGTGCGAGCGCGGCCTCGTCGAGATCGACGTCAGCCACCTGCCGGATCTCGTGATCGAGACGGCGCGCGTGCCGATGAAGTCGGGGTTCGGCGTCGTCGGCCGCATCGACGGGGGTGCCTTCGCCGTCACCGCTGGCAAGGTCGAGCCCTGGGGCCTCTCCGACGTCAGCCCGGCGATGCTCGTGGGCTCCCCCAACGAGACCATCCTCGACCTGCCCCGCACGCTGCGCGCTCACCCGATCGACTGATCGGTGGTCGCACCTTCCGGCGGGGCCGCGCGGAAGAGGCGGACGCGGCGGACGCGCCGCGCGGTCGCGTCGACGACCTCGACGCGCGTGCCGTCCTCGCACACCAGGCGCTGACCTGGCGCCGGGATGCCGACCGCGAGCGCGATGCACACGCCGGCCATCGTCGTCCGATCGGGTCCGACGGGCACGTGCAGGCCGAGCGCGCGGTTCACGCGGCGCACCTGCACGGTACCGGGCAGGACGACCGAGCCGTCCGCGTCCCAGTGGATCGCGTCGTCGTCGTCCTCGGTCTCGCTGAAGATGTCGCCGACGATCTCCTCGAGCAGGTCCTCGATCGTGACCAGGCCGAGGAGCTCGCGCCGCTCGCCGGTCACGATCGCCATCTGGATGCGCCGGCGCTGGAGCTCGCGCAGGACGTCGACGGCGCGCGCGTCGGCGTCGACGAAGTACGCGGGCCGCAGGATGTCGTCGAACACGATGAGCTCGCTGTCCCAGGCCAGCGACAGGAAGTCGCGCGCGACGATGTAGCCGACGACGTGGTCCAGGTCCCCGTCGTGGACCGGCATGCGGTTGTGGCCCTCCTCGAGGAGGAGGCGGCGGATCTCCTCGACGGGCGCGCCGCGGCGGACGGCGACGACCCGGTCACGCGGCACCACGAGCTCGGCGACGCGGACGTCGTCGAAGCCGAGCGCACGCATGGCGATGTCGCCGGTGTGCGGCGTGACGGAGCCCACCTTGGCGGCGTCCTCGACGAGCTGGCGGAGCTCGTCGCGCGAGAGCCGCGATTCGGTGAAGGTCGTGCGATCGCCGAAGGCGCGGAGCACGACGTTCGAGCAGGCGGTCAGGAACCAGACCAGCGGCCGGACGAGGCTCGACAGGCCGAGCAGCGGGCGCGAGATCGTGTACGCGTACGCACGCGAGTAGCGGAGCGCGAGCGACTTGGGCACGAGCTCGCCGAAGACGAGCGAGAGCCACGAGATGAGCGCGATGACGAGGGCGAAGGCGACGTCGTCCGCGTACGCGCCGGCGCCGGCGTCGGCGAGCACGAGGGCCAGGTCGGCGGCCAGCGTCGCGCCGCCGAAGGCGGCCGCGGCCGCCCCGATGACCGTGATGCCGATCTGGACGGTGGCCAGGAAGCGCTCGGGGCGATCGCGGAGCGTCTGCACGGCGATCGCGGAGCGGTCGCCGGCGCGCACGCCGCTGGCGAGCTGCGGCGCGCGGACGCTCAGGATCGCGATCTCGGCGCCGGCGAAGAGCCCGTTGGCCAGCACCAGCGCCACGATCACGAGGATCTCGAAGGGCATGCCGCAACCTTAGCCGAAGACGCCCGCCCGCCGGCACCACCCGGCGCGGCGTCAGGACGAGCTCTGGAGCATCGAGATCCACATGAGGCCGAACGCGAGCAGCACCACCGCCGTGATCGGCCAGAGGCCGATGACGGCGGCGACGAAGCCGCGCACGCGCGGGCCCATGTTCTCCTCGATCGAGGCGAAGCGTTCACGCAGCGGGATCGGCGGTGGAGCCACCGCGATCCCGCCTTTCCTCACGACACGAGCCTGCGGAAGGGGCGCCATACCTCAGTATGGCGCGCCTCCGCCGACTGACCATCACTGACCATCAGGGACTGAAGGTCGCCGTGACGGACTGCGCCATGGTCATGGGCACGACACAGGTGGCCGCCATGCCCGAGCAGCCACCACCGCTCCAGCTCATCAACGTGCCACCCGACGCGGTGAGCGTCACGTTGCCGCTATAGCTCCCGGTGCAGGCCGCTCCGCCGGCCGACGTGCAGTTCATGATCGTGCCGCTCCCGGCCGACACGCTGCCGGTGCCCGCCACCGTGACGTCCAGCGTGAACAGCTGCGCGAACGTCGCGGTGACCGAGGCGTCGGCGGTCATCGGCAGGTTGCACGTCGTGCCGGTGCAGTCCCCGGAGTAGCCGACGAACACCCAGCCGGCCTCGGGCGTCGCGGTCAACGTGATCGCGGTGCCGTTCGTCACCGCTTCCGTGCAGTCGGCGCCGCCGGTGCCGCAGGTGATGCCCGCCGGGTTCGACGTCACCGTGCCCATGCCGTTCGCGGTCACGGTCAGCGTGCGGATCGCGTGGAACGTCGCGGTCACGTTGCGGGCCTGCGTCATCGAGACGACGCACGCGCCGGTACCGGCGCAACCCTCACCCGACCAGCCGGTGAAGACCATCATCGGATCGGCGACCGCCGACAGCGTGACCGACGTGCCGTTCGCGAAGGGGGCGGAGCAGGTGCCGCCGCAGTTGATCCCCGCCGGCGCCGAGCTCACGGTGCCCGTGCCCGAGCCGTTCTTGGACACGGTCAGCGTGCGCTGCAGCTCGAAGGTCGCGGTGACCGACTGCGCCGCCGTCATCGAGACGACGCACGTGCCCGTGCCCGGGCAGTTGATGCCGGCGCCCGACCAGCCGGTGAAGACCGTGCCGGCGTTCGCGGACGCGGTGAGCGTGACCGACGTGCCGTTGGCGAAGTTCGCCATGCAGGTGCCGCCGCAGTTGATGCCCGCCGGGTTCGACGTCACCGTGCCGTTGGCCATGCCGGTGCCGGCCTTGCTCACGGTCAGCGCGCGCAGCAGCTCGAAGTTGGCGGTGAGGGTGGCGTCGCCGGCGACCGTGAACGTGCACGGCGTGGTCGTGCCCGTGCAGGTGCCGCTGCCGCCCGACCAGCCGGTGAACACGGTGCCCGCCATCACGGTCGCGCTCAAGGTCAGGTTGGTCCCGTTCGAGTAGACCTCGCTGCAGTCGGCGCCACAGCTGATCCCGCCCGCGGGGTTCGTCGAGGTGACCGTGCCGTTCGCGGAGCCCGTGCCGGTCTTGTTGATCGTGACCGTGCCGGCGAGCGCGAAGGTCGCGGTGACGGTCTGATCGCTCTGCAGCGAGTTGATCACGCACGTGCCGGTGCCCGCGCAGCCGGCGCCCGACCAGCCGGTGAACGTCGAGCCCGTGGCCGCGACCGCGGTCAGCGTGACGGTCGTGCCGTCGTCGAACGGCGCGCTCTGCGAGTTGCACGCCACGCCGCAGTTGATGCCCGCGGGGTTGGACGTCACCGTGCCGACGCCGTTGCCGCCCTTGTTCAGCGTCAAGGTGTCGAGGTCGATGAACTCCACCTCGATCGTCACCGGCGCGTTCACGTTGAACGTGCACGTGTTGACCGTCGAACCGGCGCACGGACCGTCGATCCAGCTGCCGAACCGCGAGCCGGTGGCCGGGGTCGCGGTCAGCGTGACCGACGTGCCGGGGTTGTAGTCGTCGTAGCAGTTGCTGCCGCAGCTGATGCCGTTGCCCGCGTTGCCGCCGCCGTGTCCCGACGGCCCGGTCACCGTGCCCGAACCGTCGCCGACGCGCACGATCTGCACGCGGTTGTCATTGAAGGTCGCGGTGATCGTCGCGGCCGAGGAGACCGTGATCACGCACGGCGCGGTACCGGAGCACCCGCCGCCCGACCAGCCGGCGAAGATGTCGCCGGCCGACGCGGTGGCGGTGAGGGTGACCATCGAGCCCGCGTTGAACGTGCCGTCATCCGAGGAGCAGCCCGAGTTGCAGCTGATGCCCGACGGGCTCGAGGTGACCGTGCCGGTGCCGCTGCCGGCCTTGTTCGCGGTCAGCGTGACCGTCCGGATCGTGAAGGTCGCGGTGACGTTCCGCGCCTGGCTCATCGTCACCGTGCAGTTGCCCGTGCCCGGGCAGTTGATGCCAGTCCCCGACCAACTGGTGAAGGTCGAGGTCGAGTCCGCCGTCGCCACCAGCGTGACCGTGCTGTTGGCGGTGAAGCCAAACATGCACGTCGAGCCGCAATCGATGCCGGCCGGGATCGACTGGACGGTGCCGGTGCCGCTGCCGGCCTTGGCGACCGCGAGGGTGAACGTCTGCAGCGTGAACGTCGCGGTGACGGTCGTGGCGCCGTTCATGGTCACCACGCACGGGGCCGTGCCCGTGCAACCGCCGCCGCTCCAGCCGGTGAAGGTCGCGGTCGAGTCGGCCGACGCGGTCAACGTCACCATCGTGCCGGCCGCGTAGCTCTCGGTGCAGTCGCTGCCGCAGTTGACGCCCGCCGGGCTCGACGTCACCGTGCCGGTGCCGGTCCCGCTCTTCACGACCGTCAGCGTGTTGAGGTCGAAGGTCGCGGTGACCGTCTTGGTCGCGTCCATGGTGACGACGCACGGCGCGGTGCCGGTGCAGCCGCCGCCCGACCATCCGGTGAACACCGAGGTGCCGGTCGCGGTCGCGGTGAGCGTCACCATCTGCCCCGGCGTGTACGACTCGGCGCAGTCGCCGCCGCAGTTGATGCCGGCCGGCGACGACGTCACCGAGCCCGTGCCGGTGCCGTTCCTGACCACGTTGAGCGTGGCCGACTCGAGGCGGCAGGTCGACGAGCAGCCGTCGCCGTTGTTCAGGTTGCCGTCCTCGCACTGCTCGCCCGCCGCCGTGTTCAGCACGCCATCGTTGCAGGCGGGCATCGTGCAGTCGATGTCGCAGGTCAGCGTGTTCACCGTCGTCTCGCAGAACTCGCTCGCCGACTGCACGCCGTCGCCGCACGCCGGCAACCGGCAGTTGTTCCGGCAGCCATCGAGATCGTTCATGTTGCCGTCGTCGCACTGCTCGCCGTTCGAGGCCTCGGTGATGCCGTTGCCGCAGTTCTCGATGCGGCACAAGGCCGAGCACCCGTCGCCGCCCATCGTGTTGCCGTCGTCGCACGCCTCGGGCAACGTGCCGCCGGTCGGGATGAACATGGTGTTGATCACGCCGTCGCCGCACATCGGCGCGGTGCAGTCGAAGTCGCACGTCGACGTGTTGCCGTTGGTGTCACAGACCTCGTGGGGCGGCGTCGACGCGATGCCGTCGCCACAGCGCGGCAGCTGGCAGTTGTTCCGGCAGGCGTCGAGGTCGTTCATGTTGCCGTCGTCGCATTGCTCGCCGCGGGAGGTCTCGGTGACGCCGTTGCCGCAGCCCTCGATCCGGCACAGGCCATCGCAGCCGTCGCCGGGCGTCGTGTTGCCGTCGTCGCAGTTCTCGGTGAGCGTGCTGCCCGGCGGCGTGAACTGATCGTTCACGATGCTGTCGCCGCAGCGCGGGGTCGTGCAGTTGGCGTTGCAGCTCGCCGAGGGCTGGCCGATGCGGGGCATGGTCGGGGTGCCCGGATCGCACTGCTCGAGCGGCTGGTTCATCGCGTTCAGGCTCATGTTGAGGAGCCCGTCGCCGCAGACCGGCACGGTGCAGTCGCGGTCGCAGGTCAGCGAGTTCTGGTTCTCCATGCCGTTGTCGCACTGCTCGCCGAGCGGCGCCTCGACCTGGCCGTTGCCGCAGCCGGCGCCGCCGGTGCAGTCGTTGCGGCACGAGTCGTTGTTGTCGTTGTCGCCGTCGTCGCAGACCTCGCCGACGTCGAGGATGCCGTTGGGGCACTCCTCCTCGGAGAGGCAGTTGGGCGAGCAGCCGTCGCCGGCGAGGTTGTTGCCGTCGTCGCAGACCTCGGCGCAGTTGTTCCCGGTGGCCGTGGCGGAGAGGCAGTTGGCCGGGCTGTTGGTCGGGTTGTTGGGGAGGTGCGAGTCGATGACGCCGTTGCCGCAGGCCTCGGTCGACGTGCAGTCACCCTTGCACCCGTCCGCGTCGTCGGTGTCGCCGTCGTCGCAGGCCTCGCCCGCGGCCGCGTTGTGGAGGTTGTCACCGCACACCGGCACCGTGCAGTCGCTGTCGCAGCTGGCGGTGTTGGCGGCGAAGTCGTCGCACTCCTCGGGGTTCTCGCCCTCCGTGTTGACCTTGCCGTCGCCGCACGTCGCGTTGGTGCAGTCGCGCAAGCAGTCGTCGTTGTCGAGCTGGTTGCCGTCGTCGCACTCCTCCCCGGAGTCGACGGTGCCGTTGCCGCAGGAGTCGGTCGTGCATCCGAGACCGTCGGCGGTACACACCGAGCCTTCGGGGCAGACCACGCCGCCCTGGCACTCGATGGTCCGGGTCTCGAAGCACGAGGTGAGCAGGAGCGACACGGCCGCGGCGGCGAGCACGTGGAGCGCGCCCGCGGCGGTGGAGGAGCGAATGGGACGAGCCATGGTGTTCCCTCGAGTAGGCGAGTTGGCGAACGAGTCCGACTAGAAACGACCGACGGCGGCGACGCCGGCCAGGTCCGGTCCGATGACCGGGGTGACGGTCGTGCCGGCGTTGAGCTCGGCCTTGAGCGGATCGATGCGATAGCTCTGCGGGCGGTTGAGGATCACGAGCGCCACGCCCGTCGCCACCGCGAGGCCGCCGACCGTGTAGGCGACGGCCGCGAAGTTCTGCTTGCTCTCCGCCGACGACTTCATGTCGAGCATCCCGGGCGTGCGCATGGAGCAGCCGCCGCTGGGATCGGTGGCCGCGCAGGCGGCGATCGCCTGGTCGTAATCCTCGAGGCCGGACTTGGCGCTGGTGTGGAGCAGCGCGCCCACGCCGGCGGCCACGACGCCCGCGCCGAGGACCGAGTACGGCACCCACTTCGGCATGCGCGTCTTCTCGCGGGTCAGCTCCTTGTCGGTGAAGAGCTTGAGCTCGAGGCGCTGCACGTCACCGCCGAGGAGCTTGGGGTTGAGCTGGGTCGGCGCGTAACCCTCCGCGCGCGCCGCGACGCTGTGCTCCCCGGCGCGCACGCGCGACGACCACGTCCCGGGCCCGGTGAGGACCTCCTTGCCGTCGAAGATGAGCACCGCGCCGGGGATGGTCACGGTGTACTCGACGGTGGCGAGCTGCTTCTCGACCAGGACCTTGAAGTCCTTGGCGCGCGCGTACTTGTCCTCGCCGAGCGGCGCCGGACCGTGGACCAGCGCCTGCTCGAGCTCGGCGTGCATCTCGACCGGCTGGTCGAGGTTCACGAGCGCGAGCGCGAGGTTGTAATGGATCGCGGGGTGATCCCAGTGCTTGAGCGCCTCGCGATACTTCTCCGCGGCCCGCGGGAACAGCGCGTCGCGCAGCATGCCGTTGGCCTCGTTGAACAGGGCCAGCGCCTTGCGCTGCTGGTCGGGCGAGACGCCCTTGGCCCACGGACGCGCGTCCTCTTGCTGTGCCGTCGCGAGGTCCTTGTCGGTGATCTGCTTGGGTGGCACCTGCGGCGTGTCGGGCGGCGGGTCGCCGCCGCCGTCGGGCGGCGGCGAGGGCTGCGCGAACACGGTGGACACGGAGAGGAGGACGACAGCCGCCCCCGCGGCGATCGAAGCCATCTGGCGCATGGACACTCCCGGTAACTGGCGAAGGAATCTACGGCGGTACGAACGTACGAACGACGACGGACTGCGGACGGACTACTTGAGGGTCTCGATCATCTGCCCGATCTGCTCCTCGAGCTCCTTGACGCGCTTCCGCTCCTTCTGGAGCAGACGCTCGACCTCTTCCTTGGCGGTGGTGGCCTCTTCTTCGGCCGCCTCGGCGACGCGCTTGGCCTGGACGGCCACGGCCTCGTTGCGCTCGGCGTCCTTCTGCGCCTCCTTCGCGTCCTCCCGCGCCTTCTCCGACTCCCCGAGCGCGACCTCGAGCTCGGCCTTCTTCTGGATGAGCTCCTCGTAGGTCATCTCGAGCTGGATACCGGCCTTGGTCGCCTCCTTGACGGCGGCCAGGCGGCCCTTCTCCTCCTCGAGGCGCTGCCGCTCCTTCTCCTCGGCGATCGCGAGCGCGTTCTTGGCCTCGGCCTCGGCGGCCTTGGCGGCGCGCGCCTGCTCCTCGGCGAGCACGGCGTTCTTCTTGGCGACGATCGCGTTCTTCGACGCCTTCTTCTCCGACTGGCGGATGGTGAAGAGCGCCATCGCGGCCGCGACCAGGAGGACGGTCAGGAAGGCGACGACGCCGACCGTGATCGTGCGGCGGCGGCGCTCGGCGGCGGTCGACGCGTTGATCACCTCGGAGAGGAACGCGCGCTGCGTCTCGGGCAGGGTGCCCTGGTGACGGCGGGCCCAGCGGATGGCCTCGTCGGCGGTCTCGCCGCGCCACAGCATGCCGGCGTCGCGGCCCTTGGCGTGCCACTGCTTGGCGGCGACGCGCAGCTGCTCGATGAACTGCGCGTCCTCCTGGGTCTCGTCGAGCCAGCGCCGCAGGGTCGGCCAGCTGTGGATGAGCGACTCGTGCACGATCTCGACGGTCGAGCCCTGGGCCGAGCCGTCGGCCGCGGTCTGGCTGACGAGCAGGCGGGCCTGGGTCAGGTGATCGACCAGGCGCTGCACGTCGCCCGGTTGCGGCGACAGCTCCTGGAGCTCGGCGAGCGAGACGATCGCGCGGGTGCGCTCGGGCGTGATGAGGCGCAAGCAGACCGAGCGGGCCAGCGCCTGCGACTGCGGCGACAGCTCGGCGAGCACGCTGTCGGCGTGGCTGGCGAGCGCGCCGCCGATGCCGCCCATCGCGTTGTACGCGTTCTGGGTGAGGAGCTTCCTGCCCGAGTCCTTGTTCTCCCACAGCTTGGTCGCGGCGAACTGGAGGAGCGGCAGCGCGCCCGGCGTGGTCTCGAGGTGCGAGAGCATCTCCTCGACCATCACCGGGTTCTCGAACTGGTAGCCGGCCATCTCGGCGGGCTGCACCAGCGCGTCGCGCAGACCGTCGCGGTTGGGCGGCGTCAGGAAGAAGAGGCCCTGCATGACCTCGCCCATGAGCTGCGGATCCTCGCCGACGCGGTCGAGGAAGTCGGAGCGCAGCGACAGGACGACGCGCACGGGAGCCGACGCGTCGTCGGCGGCGCCGGCGAGGCACGCGGTGAACGCCGCGCGCTCGGCCGGATCGGGGACGAGCGTGTAGAGCTCCTCGAACTGATCGACGAAGAGCAGGATCTTGGTGCCCGAGCGCTTGGCACGGCTGCGCAGCACCTGGCCCATGTGGCCGGGCTCGCGCGCGAGCCGCTGGGCGATCGCCGCCTGCTCCTTGAGGTCGTCCTGCACCGTCTGCGACGTCGAGCCGACCATCGGCGTCATCATCGCGGCCACCGCCGAGAGCGGGTTGCGGCCGGGGCGGATGACCAGCGACTCCCAGCTCTCGCCCGATTGCTTCAACGCGGGCACGAGACCGGCGCGGACGAACGACGACTTGCCGACGCCGGACGGACCGATGACGCCCATGACCGGACGCTCGCGGATGCGGTTGACCGCCGCGGCGATCTCGCGCGAGCGGCCGAAGAAGCGCGCCGCGTCGCTCTCCTGGAACGACGAGAGGCCGGCGTACGGGCTCTCGTCGAAGGCGAGCTGAACGGTCGAGTAGCGGCCGGGGAGGAACGGCTCGAGCGCGCGCAGGAGCTCGCGGGCGTCCTTCCAGCGCAGCTCCTTGTCCTTCATCAGACAGCGGTCGACGACGTCGCACAGCCCCTGCGGCACGTCCGAGACGGCGTCACGCAGCTTGGGCATCGGCTTGTCCAGCATCGCGGTGACGACGAGCTGGTTGCCCTGGAGCGGCGCGAGCGGGTGCTTGCCGGCGAGCAGACGGAACAGGATGACGCCGGTCGCCCAGATGTCGGTGCGGTGATCGATCTCGACGCCGATGCCCCACTGCTCCGGGGACATGTACTTCATCGTCCCCATGATCACGCCCTGGCGCGTGAGGTTGGTGTTGCCGGTGTCGGGGCCGAGCTCGGCCGCCGTCGGCAGGCGGATCGCGCCGCCGGAGCCGACCGGCTTGTCGGCCTGATCGCGGACCTTGGCGATGCCGAAGTCGAGCACCTTCACCGTGCCCTGATCGGTCACGAAGATGTTGTCGGGCTTGAGATCGCGGTGGACGATGCCCTGCTCGTGGGCGACGGCCAGCGCCTTCACCACGGGCGCCATCAGCTCGACGGCGCGCGCCGGCGGCAGGCGCTTGCCGCCCGACACGAGCTCGGTGAGCACCGAGCCCTGCAGGTACTCGAGCACCATGTACGGCTGGCCGCTGTGCTCGCCGACCTCGTAGATGATGACGATGTTCTCGTGGCTGCAGCGCGCGGTCGCGCGCGCCTCGATGATGAAGCGCTGGGTCAGCTCGGGGTGGTGCGACTGCAGGATCTTGATCGCGACCTTGCGGCCGAGCTTGAGATCGCGGGCGAGGTACACGGTCCCCATGCCGCCCGCGCCGAGCTCGCGGATGAGCTCGTACTGGTTGATCGTCATGCCCGGGCGCGGCTGAGCACCGGGACCGAAGAGCTGCGTGACCTCGGAGACCTCCACCCGCGAGCCCGTCGTCGAGAGCAGGCCCGAGCCTCCGCCCGCGCCGGTGCCAGCGGGCCCCGACGGCGGCGGCGAGCTCGGCTTGGTCCCGCGCGCCACGATGGTCGCGTTGTTGGGCGGCGCCTTCTGGGGGGCCTGCGGCTGCAGCATGGCGCCGTCGACCTCGACCTTCGCGGGCGGGGCGCCGCCGCCCACGATCATCGTCCGGTCCGCCGGTGCGCCGCGTCCTCCGACCTGACCCGACACCTGGCCGGCGGCGGTCCCTCCACCACCGACCGCACCGCTGATCACGGCCGTCTTGTCGCTCGCGCCTGCCTTGTCGCCATCGCTGTTGGGATCACTCATCGAGCACCGTGGGGCATGCCGCGCGCGGGTAGCTCGTGCGCCGCGCACGGCTCTCCCCCCGTTCGGAACGGCGAAAATACTAACGTGATTTCCGGCGAAGATCAGGCGCTTCGTTCGCCTTCTCGCCCTCGGATTCGTGGGCACGGTTACAACGTCACGGGTAGCGAGTAGTCGCGCACGCGAGCTAATTTCTGCGGGATGACCTCGCTCGCAGCGCTCGCCCGCGGCTTTCGCTCCACCTACCTCGATCACGCCACGCTCACCTCACAGCTCGAGGCGTGGCGCGACGCGTTTCCGGCGCTGGTGCGACTGTCGTCCCTGGGCAAGACGCCGGAGGGCCGCGACCTCTGGCTCTGCACGATCGGCGCCGATCCCGATCGCGTGCAGCCGACGGCGTGGGTCGACGGCAACATGCATGCGTCGGAGCTCGCGGGCTCGAGCGTCGCGCTCGCGATCGCCGAGGACGTGCTGCGCGCGCACGTGGAGCCGACGTCGCTCGACCTGCCGGCGCCGATCCTCGAGCGCGTGCGCGCCACCCGGTTCTTCATCCTGCCGCGCATGAGCCCCGACGGCGCCGAGTGTGTGCTGAAGGAGGGGCGCTACGTGCGCAGCGTGCCGCGGGACGATCGCCGGGACCGCGGCGCGATGCGCTGGCGCAACGGCGACGTCGACGGCGACGGGCTCGCGCTGGTGATGCGTCAGGTCGACCCGACCGGCGACTACGTCGCGGCGAGCGCGGCCCACCCCGATCTGCTGACGACCCGCGAGCTCGACGACGCCGGCCCCTACTACCGCGTGTACCCCGAGGGCACGATCGAGAACTGGGACGGCTTCCGCGTGCCGGCGTGGTCGTACGTGGGCGACAACCCGGTCGACCTCAACCGCAACTTCCCTTGGTCGTGGTCGCCGACGCACGAGCAGATCGGCGCCGGGGCGTTCCCGACGAGCGAGCCGGAGTCGCGCGCGGTCGTGGAGTTCACCACCGCGCACCCCGAGATCTACGCGTGGCTCAACCTGCACTGCTACGGCGGCGTCTTCATCCGCCCGCTCGGTCACGCCCCCGACGCGAAGCTCGACGTCGACGACCTGGGGCTGTGGAAGCTGATCGAGCGCTTCGCCGGCGAGGACACCGGCTACCCCGTGGTGTCCGGGTACGAGGAGTTCCTCTACGGCCCGGATCAGCCGCTCCACGGCGATCTGTCGGACTACGCGTACCACCAGCGCGGCGCCGTCGCGTACGTGGTCGAGCTCTGGGACCTGTTCAAGCGCCTCGACCTGCCGCGGCCCAAGCGCTTCGTCGACTACTACACGAACCTCACCCGCGCCGATCTCGAGAAGCTCGCGGCGTGGGACCAGACGCACAACCAGGGCCGGATCGTGCGCGCGTGGAAGAAGTTCCAGCACCCGCAGCTCGGTGAGGTCGAGGTCGGCGGTGTCGATCCGCGCTTCGGTGTCTGGAACCCGCCGCCCGAGCTGCTCGACGAGGTGTGCCGCGGGCAGAGCCGCTGCTTCCTGCGCGTCGCGGCGCTGGCGCCACAGGTCAACGTGCGCTCGGCGCGCGCGGTGCCGGTGGGCGACGGCCTGTCGCGCGTCGAGGTCGTGCTCGACAACACCGGCTACCTGCCGACGTACGTGCTGGCCTCGGCCAAGAAGCTCGAGTGGAACGAGCCGCTCTACGCCGACGCGCGCGGCGAGAACGGCTGCGCGCTCGTCGACGAGGCGGCGACGCGGGTGACGCTCGGGCACCTCGAGGGATGGGGCCGCGGCGTCGGCACGGGGGCCAACGAGCTCGCGTACCAGCGGAGCCCGGGCAACGCCGCGGCGGCGCGGGCGACCTGGCTCGTGCGCGGCAAGGGCGTGGTGCGCGTGCGCGCCGGGTCGTGCCGGGTCGGCTTCGTCGACGCGGTGATCGAGGTGGGCTGACTCAGCCCGGTCGGTCCGGCCAGGTCGCGAACACGCGGGCGAAGCGCTCGGGATCGGCGACGCCGCGCTGGCGGAGGAGGAGCGTCGCCAGCTCGGTCTCACCCAGGCGCAGGCGCGCGAGCGCCGCGATCGCCATCATGTCGACGGCCTCGGCGTCGCGCACCGCCTCGGTGAGCTCGACCCGCGCCGACGCGTGACGACCATCGAGGGTGTCGGCGGCCGCGCGCACGAGGCGGACGAGGGTGCGCACGTAGGGCGCGCGCGTGCGCCGCAGCGGCGCCACGGCGCGGCGGGCGGCGCGCGCATCGCCGGCGACGATCGCCACGCGCCCGAGCAGACAGTGCGTCTCGGTGCGCACCGCCTCGACGTGAGAGAACGCGGGGCCGAGGAACGCACGGATCGCCGCGGCCAGCCCCGGCAGCGCGGCGCGGTCGTCCTCGTAGAGCGCGAGCTCGAGCAGGCCGCGGATGCGGAACCAGTGCTGGAGGTGGAGCCCCTCCTCGGGCGGTGACCACGCGTCGGGCGCCAGCTCGGCGCGGGCGTGCGCCACGTCGTCGCGCGCGATCCACCCGATGTTGGAGGCCCACTGGAACGACGCGGCGGCGTACCGATCGCCGCGGCGCTGCGCGTCGAGCAGGTACTCGCGCTGGCGCGCGTGCAAGGTCGCGTAGTCGCCGTGGCGGCGGATCGCGAAGGTCAGGAACACGCGCACGTGGTTGAGCTCGGCGGCGGTGCCGACCGCGCGCTCGCGCATCTGCGCCTCGGCGTCGGTGAGGACCTCGATCGCGTGGAGGTACCGGCCGGCGAAGAACTCGACCATGCCCTCGGCGGCGCGCGCCCAGCCGCTGAGGAAGGGGTTGCCGAGCGCCGCGGCGAGCTCCTGGGCGCGGGCGACGAGGCGGCGGGCCCACGGCACGCGGACGCCGCTCGAGCCGAGGTACATCGCGTGGTAGGCGAGCGCGTAGGTGATGCGCCGCGGGTCGCCGAGGCGCAGCGCGACGAGGAGACCGCGGGCCTGGAACGCGGCGCCGGGGACGAGGTCGACGGTGCCGAGCGCGAGCGACACGGTCCGGTAGAGATCGAGGCGGAGGTGATCGAGCGCCGGCGCGTCGGGCGTCACGCGCTCGCGGAACCGCGTGCCCCGCAGGAGCGTGAGCAGCCACTGCCACGCGAGCCAGCGTCGCGCCGCGCGCGGCGAGCGCGGCCGGTACTCGCCGATCGAGGCGAAGATCTCGTCGAGCAGGCGCTGGCCCTCGCGGATGTGGCCGCTCACCAGCAGCTCGTGCGCCGCCAGCCGCCGGCAGCGCGCGCTGGTCGCGGGATCGGCGCCCTTCGCCGCCTCGAGGTACGACTCGGCCGCGGCGCGGCCGTGGCCGGCGTAGCCCAGCGCCTCGGCGCGCGACACCAGGATCGTGCGGCGCGCGTCGTCGTCGTGCGCGCCGACGCGCAGGGCCGCCTTCCACAGCTCGGCGGCGAGCTCGAACGCGAGCGCCTCGCCGGCGCGGAGGGCGGCGTGCTCCGCGAGATCGGCCGCGCGCTCGAAGGCGCCCGCGGCCTCGAGGTGACGCACGACGATCAAGGGATCCTTCTCGACGATCTCGCTGTTCACCA
This sequence comes from Myxococcales bacterium UBA2376, assembly GCA_002344285.1. Classification (GTDB taxonomy): domain Bacteria; phylum Myxococcota_A; class Polyangia; order Haliangiales; family Haliangiaceae; genus UBA2376. Next base: position 3,026 of record DDTA01000109.1, on the reverse strand, counting down.
GCACCGCGGCGAGCCGCTCGTGATGGCGCCGGCGGCGCACGGCGGGGATGCGGGCCAGGACCGCGTCGCGGACGCGATCGTGATAGGGCTCGACCGGATCGCGGCCNNCCGAGCCGGACGAGCCACGCCGCCCGCAGCGCGTCGATCGCCTTGCCCAGCCCCGGGCGATCGAGCCCGAGGGCGAGCCCGACCAGCGACTGCGGGACCGGCGCGCCGGCGACCGCGACCAGCTCGAGCACCTTGCGCGCGGTGTGGTCGAGGTGCGTGACGCGAGACCACAGCGCGTCGTCGAGGCGAGCCAGCGCCCCCGCCGAGTGCCGGACGAGCTCCTGGAGGAAGCGCGGGTGCCCGCCGGCCTCGTCGAGGAGCCGGTCGGCGTCGGCGGCGCGATGGGGCGCCAGGGCCGCGAGCAAGCGGCGGCCGGCGGCGTGGTCGAGGCGCTCGAGCGTCATCGTCGTCGACGAGCCGGGCAAGGGCGGCGGCGCCCCCTCGCTGCGGCGGGTGAGGACCAGCAGCATCCACGGCGCGCCCGGCGAGTGCAGGATCTCGCGCAGCAGCGCCAGCGTGTCGCTCTCGGCCCACTGCACGTCGTCGATCACGACGACCAGCGTGTGGTGCGCCGCCAGCGCGCCGAGGAGCTGGCGCAGGCCGCGGAAGGCGCGGGCGCGGAGCTCGATCGGGCTGTCCGGTTTCCGGACCGACAGGCGGGCGATGGCGGGGACGCGGCGGAGGACCGGGAAGACGCGGGCCAGCGCCTCGACCTCGGGCGTGAGCAAGAGCGCGACATCGACCGGGTTGCGGCGCACGAGATCGCGGACCAGGGCGTCGACGACGCCGTCGATGCCCTTGAACGGCGTGGTCTCGCGCTCGTGGCAACGGCCGACGACGGCGACGACGCCGGGGCGCGCCTCGGCGCGAGCGACGAACGCGCGCACGAGCGCGCTCTTGCCGATGCCGGCCTCGCCCTCGACGAACACCGTGCGCGTCGCGCCGTCGGCGACCTGATCGAGCGCGACCTCGAGCGCGGCGAGCTCGGCCTCGCGGCCCACGAACGGCGGCGCGGGCGGGGTCACGGCCGGGCTGGCGCTGGTGAGCCGCGCGATGAGCGCGGCGGCGGTGGGGCGCCGCCACGGCTCGATCGCGAGGAGCTCCGCGCAGAGCTGCGCGAGATCGTCCGGCACGTCGGCGAGCGACCGCACCGGCGGCGCGTCCTCGCGCTGCTTGCGCATGAGGACCTCGATCGTGCGCCCCTCGAAGGGCAGCCGGCCGGTGAGCACCTCGAAGAGCATGACCCCGACGCTGTAGAGATCGGCCGGCGCGCCGACCGCGGGGGTCACGGCCTGCTCGGGCGCCATGTACGCCGCCGTGCCGATCACCGCCGAATCGCTCGACTGCCGCGAGAACGAGTCGCGCACGAGCCCGAAGTCGAGGATGACGACCCGCCCCGCGTGCGTGACCATGACGTTCGAGGGCTTGAGATCGCGGTGGACCTTGCCGGCGCGGTGCAGCACCTCGAGGCCCTGGGCGAGCTGGAGCAGCGCGGCGCGCAGGTGGGCGTGGTTGGCCTGCCCGTGATCGACGAAGTTGACGCCCTCGACCAGCTCCATGGTGAAGAACCAGTGGCCGTTGACGTGGTGCAGCTCGTCGAGCCGCACCAGGTTGCGGTGCTGGAGATCGGCGGTGGAGCGGAACTCGGTCTTGAGCCGGTAGAGCGAGCTCGCGTCGACGAACCGCAGGGTCTTGAGCGCGACCAGCGTGTCGCGCTCGCGATCGAGCGCCTCGTACACGACGCCCATCCCGCCCTCACCGAGCACACGCTTCAGCTCGAAGCGTGGCGTCCCGTCGAACGTGATGTCGGCGGGCGTCGCGCCGGACGCTGGCTCCGACGTCCTGGGCGTGGACATCGAGACCAGTATCGCGAGCCGGACCGGGCGCGCCCCAGCTGAAAGTTTGGTTGCGGCCGCAACAGAACCGAGCGTTCCATCGCGCTACCTGTCGGTCCGTGTCGGATTCCGATCTCGGCCAGGAACCGGTCTATCCTGTTCTCATGGCCGAGCCGCCGATCCTGCAGCTGCCGGACGTGGACCCCACGCACCTGGCCGTGGTGATCCGCGGGATCCTGTCCGAGGATCTCGCACAGGCGGAGCGCCTGCGCGGCGCGGCCCAGTCGCTCGCGCGCGCGGACACGCAGGAGACGACCGGTCGGTTCCTCGCGCTGCTCGACGTGGCGTACCTGGTCGCGTCGGTGGATGGCCTGAGCGGCGACGAGCGCGACGGCATCCTGCGCCTCTTCGAGTCGGTCACCGACTCGGTGCTCGAGCGCGACCAGCTCGAGCACCACTTCCACGCGCTCGACGAGCGGCGGGCGTCGACGAGCGCCGCCGAGCAGCTGGCGGCGGCGGCCGGTGACCTGCGCGACGACGATCGGCCCAACGCGATCCGGTTCGCGGCGGCGATCGCGATGAGCGACGGCTGGCTGGGCGACGCCGAGCTCGGCGCGCTCTACGAGCTCGGCGGGTACCTGTCCATCCCGGCCGACCGCGCGCGCGAGCAGGTCGAGCAGCTGATCCAGCGCGTCGAGGGCCGGCTGCGATAGGCTCACGAGACCGCATGGCGCTCTACGCGATCGGCGACGTCCAGGGCTGCATGGCCAGCCTGGAGCGCCTGCTGACCGCGATCGACTACCAGCCGGACCGCGATCGCCTCTGGCTCGTCGGCGATCTGGTCAACCGCGGCCCGCGTTCGCTCGACGTGCTCCGCTGGGCCCGCGCGCAGGGGGACGCGGTCGTCGCGGTGCTCGGCAACCACGATCTGCACCTGCTCGCGCGCGCGGCGGGCGCCGCCGAAGCGAAGCGTCGCGACTCGCTCGACGCCGTGCTCGCGGCGCCCGATCGCGACGAGCTGGTCGACTGGCTGCGCGCGCGCCCGCTGGTGCACGTCGAGGACGGACACGCGCTCGTCCACGCCGGGCTGCACCCGGGGTGGACGGTCACCCGCGCGCGCGAGCTCGCCGCCGAGCTCGAGGC
>DDTA01000117.1:374-15425 GCA_002344285.1 Myxococcales bacterium UBA2376 | reverse complement strand
GCGCAAGGGCACCGAGCTCGCCGATCTTCGCCGCCGCAGCCTGCTCAAGAAGCTGCTCTTCCTCTTCGCCGCGGCGCCGCACCGCACGTTCTCGAAGGAGGAGATCGTGCAGACGGTGTGGAACGTCGCGTACCACCCGCTGCGCCACGACGCCGCGCTGTTCACCAACATCATGCGCATCCGCCGCCTGCTCGGCGAGGACGGCGCCGAGATCATCCGCGTCACCGAGGACGGCTACCGCTTCGAGCCACCGCAGGACTTCGTGTTCGTGCATCCCGCCTGAGCCGGCCGGGCTGACGCGCCCGATTCCTCCTACCATGAAGATCGCCGAGAACGTCTTCAGCGAGCTCTGGGGGTTCGTCCTCTACGACGTCGAGGGGCTGGCCTCGATGGGCTTCGCGCCAGGGGACGACGTGCTCACCCCGTTCACCCAGACGTCGGCGGGCGACGAGGCCTGCGCGGAGGGGAACGCCATCCCGGTCATGGGCGTCGAGGCCGGCGGCTACACGCTCGCGGTGCGCCAGGAGCACGAAGCGAGCCTCCTGACCACGCCAGCGCTCGTCTCCCCGGGATGGGTCCTGCGGGTGCGAAGCGAGCTGCGCGTCTCCGGTCTCGGATACCTGGCGCGCTGGCAACCCGCGAGCGCCCTGCCGGTGCCCGCGCCGCCTCGCGGCTGGTACGAGGTGACGCTTCACGGCGGCGTGGTACCGTCGCAGGACGGCGACGAACAATGGATCGTCGAGTTCGTCATGGCGCATGCGACGACCCGGCCGCCGTTCACCGCTCGCCTCGATACCTCCTTCGGCCTCCTCGGCGGGTCTCGGTCGCCTCAACGATAGGCGTGATCGTCGTCGCGGAGGGCGTGGACCAGGCGCGCGCCCGCGACGAGCTGGGCCGGCGAGACATGGGTCTGCGTCCACCGGAAGGTGGCGCGCCCTCCGCTGCACGTGAGCTCGCCCGGCCCGGCGGCGGTGATCACGGCGCGCGGCAGGCTCGCTGGCAGCCGCGCGGCCGCGTCGGAGCTCGTGCCGTCGAGCGTCAGCGACAGGCTCGGGCGCCCGAGCGCGACGTCGCACGACACCTCGGTGGCCACGCGCACGTCGCGCAGGCCGAGCTTCGCGAGCTCGTCACGTAGCCCCGGCTCGGGCGCGGCGGCGGCGCCCGCGCCGGTCGTGCGCGCGCGCTGCCGGCGCTCCAGCGCGTCGATGCCCGCCGAGCCGGCGAGGATCTTCTCGATGCCCCGGGCGTCGAGGACGTTGTTGCGATCGAGCGCCTCGAGCGGCGTCTGCTCGAGGTAGTCGACCGCCGCGTCGTCGAGGACGTAGCCGTTCAGATCCTGCCCGATCACCTGGAGGACCGTGTCCTTGAACACGTCGCGCTGCAGGTACAGCTGCTCGAACTCGAGGCGCGCCGCGACGGTCTTGACTGCCTCGGCGAACTTCGCGCCGAACAGCTCCTCGAGCGTGGCCGGATCCGCGGCCCGGGCGCACCCGATCGTGCGCGCCACGCGGAGGATGTCCTCGGTCGTGTCGTTGACGCGGACGAGGAACGTGACCTTCATGTCGGCGCGGAGGCCGTCGGCGCAGATCACCCCTTCCTTGCCGCGACGATCGAGCACGAGCGCGCGGACCGACAGGTCGAGCACCTCGGCGCGATGGACGATCGGCAACACCACCGCGCCGCTCCGCGACACCCTCGGCTCGTGCTGCAGGCGGTTGATGACCAGCGCCTGGCCGCTCGCCGCCGGGCGCCAGCAGGTCGCGACCAGGACGAGCATGCCGAGGAGGAGGAGCGCGCTCGTCGCGATGGCGACGACCAGCAGGACCGGGCTCATGGCGCGAGTCTCAGTTGCCGGGGAGCTGACCGCCGAGGGTCGCGCGCAGGAGCCCGCCCGACGCGGGGATGACGTCGGTCGGATTGTCGCCGAAGATGCGCCAGCCCTGGACCCGGAAGACGTCGTAGCCGGCCATGAAGTCGGCGTCGGCGAAGATGAGGGTCGGGATCTGGAAGCTCGCGCCGGCGCCGGGGCGGTACGCCATCAGCGCCGCGGGGATCTCGGGCATGGTCAGCGGCGACGCCGCGTCGGGCGGCGCCATGATGAACGCCTGATGGTCACCGGCGCCCTCGAACCACTGGGCGAGGATGAGCGCGCCATCGGCGCTCGCGAACGAGCCCGCCGGATCCCAGCTCACCTGGGCGCGCCCGCCGGCCTGGCCGAGCGCCGCCGAGTTGATGCGCGGGAGCAGCGTCGACAGATCGTGCGAGACCGTCGCCGGCGCGTTCGCGAACCCGCCGAACAGCACCGAGGCGCCCGCCGCCACGGGCGGGTTGCCGACGGTCCGGGCGATGAAGATCCCGTACTGGAGGCGATCGACGATGCCGCCGTTCCAGTAGCCGCTGGCGATCGTCGCCATCCCGCCGGGGAAGCCGCCGCCGGCGCCCGGGCCCGCGAAGTGGACGCCGTCGATGCGGAAGTGGTTCTCGACGCCGACGCCGGTCGCATCGGCGGGCGGGTTGGTGAGCGTGTACGTGAGCGGCTGGTACGTGGTCTGCCACGCGTCGAGCGACACGCTGGTCGCGGCGCCGGTCATCGCGGTCCGCGCCGTGTCGTACGCGACCGGCGCCCCGTTGACGTCGAAGGCGGTCGCGACGATGTCGAAGCTCGTGTCGCTGCCGAGGCAGGCCGTGGGGATGGTGAGGGTCACCGGCTGCGTCGGGACCGTGATGCCGGTCTGCTCGACGCACCCGGCGCTCACCGCGTACGACGTGGCGCCGGCCTGGACGCCGGGGAGCGTGATCGTCGCCGTGGTGGCCGTCGTGGGCGGCGGCCCGTCGAAGTCCCAGACCAGGTTGTCGCCGGGCTCGATCGCCAGATACGTGATCGTGATGTACCGCGTCGAGATGCCGGCGCTGATCGTCACGAAGATCGTGACCGAGCTGCCGGTCATGATCGTCTCGCTGGCCATGCCACTGGCGTCGGTCGTCTCCTGGGTCAACACCGCGCCCGTCGGATCGTTCCAGACGATCGCGAGCCCCTGCACGGGGTTGCCCATGCCGCGCACCGTGATGGTCGCGTTGCCGGTGGTCGGCGCGTCCGGAGGCGCGTCGACCGCCGTATCCGCGTTGTCGGCGTCGGTCGGTCCGGCGTCGATGAAGACCTCGTCGTTACCGCCGCAGGCGGCGAGCGTGACGGCGGTCAGGAACAGCGCGCGAGCTGAAGCCATGGAGTCCCCCTTAGGGGTCCAGGGTATCAGTTCATCCAGCGCGGGGGCGGCGGATCTCGCGGCGGGTCGTCGTCGTCGGGAGGCGGGTCGAGCGACTCCTCCATCTCGAAGGCGCGGCCGCGCGCGGCCTCCTCGGCGGCCATCTGCGCCAGCCGCACCCGCGCCATGCGCCGGCGCCGGCGCCACGCGAGCACGAGCAGGACCGCCGCGAGGATCCACAGGGCGCTCGCGAACACGCCGGCGGGGACCAGCAGGTAGCGGCGGACGAGGTCGGCGCGCCACTCGTCGTACAGCTCCTCGATGCCGACGCCGTAGGCCTCGCGCGCGGCGGCGTCCACGCTCGCGCCGTTCGCCATCGCGCGCAGGAAGTAACGGAAGGGCCAGCGGTCGCCGTCGTCGTCCGCGTCCGACCAGCGCCCGCGGTGGGCGAGGAAGCCGACGAAGTCGTAGCTCTGCGCGTACGCGCGCGACGCGGGCGCCTCCTCGGCCGGGAAGCCGGCCTCGAGCGCGTCGAGCGGCGCGATGTTGCCGAACCACGCCATGCCGGCGAGGGTCTCGAGCCGGTCGAGCCCCAGATCCTGCGCGTGTTGCCATGCGAAGCCCTCGTGCAGCCAGCGCGGCGCCTGGGGCACGGCCGCGCCGAGGAGCAGGTGGGCGAGCTCGTGATCGAGGGTCTTGCCGGTGTCGTGCAGCTGAGGTCCTCGCCGCACGGCGAGCGCGAGGATGCCGAGGTCCGGGAAGGCGACACCCGCGGCCCAGCGCGGGGCGCCGCGGCCCGGCGGCGACACCGAGGTGAGATCCGCCGTGTCGCGCACCAGCCGGATCTCGATCCGGCGCGGCCAGGCGAGGTCGGGCAGATCCTCCGCGATCCTGGGCAGCGTGCGCGCGGCGCGGTCGGCGAGCTTCGCGGCCTCCGCGTCGAGGCCGTCGGCGGCCCGCACCACCACCTCGCCACGATCGATCGTCACCGGCAGCGGGACGGCGCGTGCCGGCGCCGCTCCGAGGACGACGACGAGCGCCAGCGCCGTCGCCAGGGCGACGAACCAGAGACGGAGGGGACGGAGGAACGGCATGGTCGGAACGGCTGGGTCAGAAGGTGAGATCGATGATCTGCCGGTCCTCGCCGGCCTCGATCGCGTAGATGGTGACCGCGCCGGCGGCGAGCGCGCCGCCGATGACGGCGTACACCCACCACTTCGTGTCCTCGCGCGGGCGCGAGACCTCGCGCACCATCTCGTCGGTCGCCGCGAGCGGCTTGTCCGGATCGAGGCCGCCGCCGGACCAGGCCTCGACGCGCGCCATCACCCCGGCGCCGATCGGCAGCGGCGCCTTCATGTCACCGTCGACCACGAGCCGGGCGGCGGTCTCGCCGGGCGCGCGCACCCACAGGGCGGCGGTGTTCCGCTCGCCGAGCACGACGGCGAAGCGGACGCCGAGCTGCTGCATCAGCTCGGTGACCTCGACCACGGTCGGTGGGGACGCGCCCTGCCAGGCCGCGACCTGACCCGCGACGCGCCGCCACTTCGACGCGCGGTCGGCGGCGGTGACCTCGAGCGAGAGCGGCTTGCCGTGCGCGGTGATGAGCGCGGCGCCGCGCGTCGAGCCGGCGGCGACGGCGACCACGTGCTTGCCGGCGTGCACGAACGTGCTCACCGGGGCCGTGCCGATCACGACGTGATCGACCGTGACCGTCGCGCCGACCGGCGCGGTCACCGTCAGCTCGACGATGTCGCGGTCCGTGGCCGCGTCGATCTCCGGGTACTTCGCCCAGACGTCGCCGGGCACCGCGGGGCTGCCACCGAGCGCGCGCAGGCGATCGGCGGCGGCGCGCGCCATCGGCCCGTCGCCGTCGCGATCCGAGCACAGGAGGACGTAGGTCCACGCCGCGCGCAGGCGCACGGCCTCGTCGAGGCCGCCCGCGGCGCGTCCGGCCAGGAGCCGCACCGCGTCCTCGGCCGCCGGCCGCGCGCGCCCGCAATCGAGCGCGCCGAACCCGTCGCGCGCCTCGGCGAGCGCCGACGCCGCGAGCGCGTCGTCGGTGTCGGCGGCGTCGCCGGTCAGCGCCGCGGCGCGCTCGTCGTCGACGACGGCGATGCCGTTCACGCTGGCGAGCTCCGCCGCGAACCTCGCGCGCGAGGCGTCGCGCTCGGCCGTCGTGGCGCGCGCGTCGATGATCGCCACCGGCTCGTCGGCCGACGCCGACGCCGCGACGATCGCGACGATCGCTACCGCGGCAGCGACTCGAGATACTTGGAGAGCGCCCATACGTCCTTGGGGCGCAGCCCGTCGAACTGGATGCCGACGCTGTCGTCGGTCGACCAGCGCACGACCGCGCCGATGGAGATCGCCGTCTCGTGGTTGGGCACGCGAAAGCTGATGTGGACCCGCTGCCCCATCGGCAGGCGCGCGTGCTTCACCAGGGCGCCGCCGATCGAGATGTTGGAGATCCGGTTCTCGAGCGCCTCCGCTACCGCTCCGTTCGCGGCGAACGCGCAAACGAGGTCCACATCGTGTCGCGCGGATGATCGGCGGTTGTCGGCCATGACCTCTCCGATTGTAAGTCGGAGCCGCGCCGTGGCCAGCGGCATCGCGCCTGGAAGTTCAGGTAGGGCCGCGGGAGTCGCGTCGAGCTTCAGAGCTTGACGTCAATGAACGCCTTCTTGCGGAGGTCCTCGATCCAGACCTGCGTCTGCTTGTCCATCTCACGTCGGCGCAGCTCGCCGAGGATCTGCTCCTTCAGGTCTTCGAAGCTCTTCATGTCGTTGCGCTTGACCTCGCTCACGTAGAACACGTGCAGGCCGGTCGGACCGCTCACCGGGCCGCGCACCTCGCCCTTGTCCATGGCGAAGACCACGCTCTCCCACTGTGGATCCAGCGAACCGCGCTCGATCCAGCCGAGCTCGCCGCCGCCGCCCTTCGAGGACTCGTCCTCGCTCTCCTGCTTGGCGACCTCGGCGAACTCCTCACCGCCCTTCACGCGGGCGATCGCGGCCGCCGCCTTGGCCTTGGCCGCGGCGACCTCCTGCTCGCTGGGGCGCGTGGGCAGCGTGAACAGCATGTGCGACAGGCGCACCGCGCTCACCGCCTCCGAGCGGCGCACCATCTGATCGTAACGGGCGCGGACCTCGTCGTCGGTGACGTTGACCTTGGGGGCGACCAGCTGGTTCATCGCCTTCACGCGGGTGAGCTGGCGCTGGATGTCGGCGCGGTAGGCGGCGATGTTGTAGCCCTGCGCGACCAGCGCCTGCTGGAACTGCTTCTCGTCGAGCTTGTTGTTGGTGCGGATGTCGGTGATCGCGGCGTCGATCTCCTTGGCCGTCACCTCGATCCTGGCCGCGGCGGCGGCCTGGAAGATGAGCTCCTCGTTGACCAGCTCGTCGAGCACCTGGCCGCGCAGCTTCTCGAGCCGGCGGGAGCGCTCCTTGGGGTCCTCGATGCCCTCGACGTCGGCCTCGTACGGGGCCATCCGCACGGTCAGCTCCGTGTCGAGGATCACGGCGTCGTTGACCACGGCGACGACGCGGTCGACGACGTAGACGCGCCGGGGCTTCTTGGGCTTCGCCTGCGCGCCGGCGGTGCCGGCCAGCGCCGCGACGACGACGGCGGCCGCCGCGAAGAGCGTGAGGAGAGGGCGGGGACGCATCGGGACCTCGGGTTGGACCATCGCGCGGGCTACTTGGTTGCCCCGGGCGCCGGCGGATCGACCGGCGGGGGCACGGGCATCTGGACCGAGCCCGGCGGTTGCTCGGGGGGCGGCTTGGTCAGGTCGGGGAGCGGCATCGAATCGCCGTGCGGGTCACCGCCCTGCGTCGACGTGTCGATCTTCACCTTCGACAGGCTGGCCTCGTCGATCGTGATCTTGGCCTTGTTGCGGAGGCCGTCGATGAACTGCTTCTGCGCGTCGACGCGCTTCTCGCGGTAGAGCTTGTTGCGGATCTGCTGGGACGCGTCGGCGAGCGTGCGCGTCATCGCCTTGCGGCGGCCGGTCTGCTTGAGGATCCAGTAGCTCCCGTCGCCGGCGTCGATGACGCCGGAGACGTCGCCGGTGGAGACGAGCGCGAACGTCCCCTGGACCACCGGCTTGGGCCAGTCCGTGGAGTCGATCGTCATGTAGCGGAGGTCGCCGCCGCGGAGCTTGGTCTCCTCGTGGCTCGTGTACTTGGCGACGAGGTCGCGGAAGCCCTTGTTGGTCTTGCCGGCGTCGCCCTTGGCCTCGGCGGCGACGCGCTCGGCCTGCGCCTTCGAGCGCACGACGATCGCCGAGGCGCGCACCTCCTCGGGCTTCACGAACTCCGAGAGGTGGCTGTCGTAGTACGCCTGGATCTCGGCGTCGCTGATCGAGTCGGGCGTGACCCGCACCTCGAACTCGTCCTTCATCAGCTTCTGGATCATCACCTGCTTCATCGTGCGGATGACTTCCGGATCCTTGTCGAAGCCGCGGCGCTCGGCCTCCTTGGCCAGCACCTCGAAGCGGATGAGGCTGTCGAGGAACTCCTTCTTCTGCTCGAGCGACGTGTACCGCGCCCGCACGTACGGCGACTGCCGGTTGAGCCGCTCCTGGAGCTCGCCGACGGTGATGACGACGTCGTCGACCCGGGCCAGCGGCGTCGACAGATCGGCAGGCGACTGGCCCGGCTGCGGCTTCTGCGCCGTCGGGTCGGTCGGGCGCTGCTTCTTGCTCTTGTCGGACTTTTCCTGGCAGGCAGTCGCGCCGACGACCGAGAAGGTCGTCACGAGCGCCATGGTGATCACGCAACGGTTGCGCATAACTACCTTCCCGGATTGAGGTTTTGGCGATTCAGGTAGCACGCTCGATGAGTGACTGCAAGCGCCGTCTCGCGGCCTCGGCGGGCGCCGTCTCGGTGGCGCCGATCGGCACGTGGAGGCGGCCGTCGCGCTCGAGCTTCCACGGGCCCGGCACCTTCTTGATATCGACCGGCGTCGACGGCGCGAGGCCGATCGCCAGGCGCGCCCGGGTCAGCTCGACCGAGATCGCATCGATGCGGCGGGCCAGGGCCTTCACGACCATGAGGTCGGCGAGGAGCAGGACCTCGCCGGGCAAGGGGCCGTACCGGTCCTGGATCTCGTCGAGCGCCTCGCGCACCTCGTCCTCGTCCTCGATCGCCGAGAGGCGCTTGTAGAGCTCGAGGCGCTGGCCGGTGTCGGGCACGTAGTCGTCGGGGATGAAGCCGGGCACCTCGATCGTGAGCTCGGGATCGACGAGCTGGTGGATCGGCTGGCCGCGCAGCTCGGCGACCGCGGCCTCGAGCATCTTCGTGTACTGGTCGAAGCCGACCGAGGCGATCGAGCCCGACTGCCGCGCCCCGAGCAGCTCGCCGCCGCCGCGGATCTCGAGGTCCGCCGAGGCGATCTGGAAGCCGGCGCCGAGCTCGGTGAAGCGCTGCAGCGCCTCGAGGCGACGGCGGGCCTCGTCGGTGAGCTGGTCGGGGGAGGGCACGAGCAGGTAGCAGTACGCGCGCTCGCGCGAGCGGCCCACGCGGCCGCGGAGCTGGTAGAGCTGCGACAGACCGAAGGTGTCGGCGCGCGCGACGAACATGGTGTTGGCCCGCGGGATGTCGAGGCCGCTCTCGACGATCGTCGTGGCGACGAGCACGTCGAGCTCGCCCTTCACGAACTGCACCATCACGTCCTCGAGCTGCTCGGCGGGCAACGCGCCGTGGGCCACGCCCACCCGCGCTTTCGGCACCAGCCGCCGCACCATCCCCGCCCAGTCGTGGATCGTCTCCCGCCTCCCCGTGCCCGTGCCCGTGCCCGTGCGCGTGCCCGGTCGCTCCTCGCCGATCGTCCGCGTGACGAAGTACACCTGCCCGCCGCGCGCGAGCTCCTGCTCGATCGCGCTCTTCACCAGCGCCTCGTCGACGGTGGCGACGAACGTGCGCACGGCGCGCCGGTCGGCGGGCGGTGTCGCGATGATCGACAGGTCGCGCAGCCCCGCCATCGCGAGGTGCAAGGTCCGCGGGATCGGCGTCGCGGTGAGCGTGAGCACGTCGACCTGCGTGCGCAGCTTCTTCAGCCGCTCCTTGTGGGTGACGCCGAAGCGCTGCTCCTCGTCGATCACGACCAGCCCCAGGTCCTTGAACCGCACGTCCGGCGACAGCACGCGGTGGGTCCCGACCACGACGTCGACGCTGCCCTCGGCGAGCCCGCGCACCGTCGCCAGCTGCTCCGCCTTGCCCTGGAAGCGCGACAGCTTGCCGACCTTCACCGGCCACGACGCGAAGCGCTCGGTCATCGTGCGCGCGTGCTGCTCGACGAGCAGGGTGGTGGGCGCGAGCAGGACGGCCTGCTTGCCGGCCAGCGCCGCGCGGAAGACGGCGCGCAGGGCGACCTCGGTCTTGCCGTAGCCGACATCGCCGCACACCAGCCGGTCCATGGCCTTGCCGCTCTCCATGTCGGTGAGGACGGCGTCGATCGCGGCGGCCTGATCGGGCGTCTCCTCGAAGGGGAACGCCGCCTCGAACTCGTGGAAGAAGTCGTCGGCGGGCGGGAAGCGGTGGCCGGGCAGGGCGGCGCGCTGGGCGTAGACCTGGAGCAGCTCCTCGGCGAGCGCCGCGACCTGGCGCGAGACCTTGGTCCGCGCCTTCTCCCACGTGACGCCGCCGAGCTTGTCGATGCGCGGGGCGTGGCCCTCGGCGCCGACGTAGCGCTGCACCTCGCCCAGCCGGTAGACCGGCAGGTACAGCATGCCGCCGTCGTACTCGAGGTGGAGGAAGTCGATCGGCGCGGTGCCGGGGAGCTTCACCAGGCCGCGGTAGCGGCCGACGCCGTGGAGCTGGTGGACCAGGAAGTCGCCGGGCGCGAGCTGCGAGAAGTCGCCGACGCCGCCGAGGAGCGCGTCCCTGGCCTTCTTCGCCGCCGAGCGGCGCGGCGCCGGCCGGCGCGCGCCGAGCACGTCGGCGGTGGACACGAAGGCGACGCCGTCGGCCCTGCTGGCGAAGCTGGCGCCGAGCGGCGCGACCAGCACCTCGCACGCGAGCCCGTAGGCGTCGAGCAGGCCGACGAGGCGATCGCGGCGCTGCGCGCTGTCGGCGGCGAAGGTGACGGCGAGCCCCTCGGCGCGCCACGCGTTCACCGCCTTGACCAGCGGCTGCGCGAGGTGGTCGTCGTGCTGGACGCGCATGCGCTCGAGCTCGGCGCGTAGCGGGCGCAGGTCGTCGAGCACCACGCGCAAGGCGGTCGCGCCCTCGCCGCGCGGATCGTCGGCCAGCTCGAGCGTGGGCACGACGACGCGGCGCGGGTCGGTGGTGAGGCGCTCGACGAGCGCGGCGCGCGCGACGAAGTGCGCCTCGGGCGCGAACGAGACCTGGCGATGCGCGACGCGGTCGGCGTGGCGTGCGGCGGCGTGGGCGAGCTCGGCGTCCGCGGTCGCGACGATCGCGTCGGGATCCCACCACACCCACGTCGTCGTCGCCGGCACCAGGTCCCAGACCGCGGCGGTGCGCGCATGGAACGCGGGCATGAGCACGTCGATGCCGACGAAGTCGCCGGTCGCGACCTGCTCGATCAGCTGGCGCGTCGCCCGCGACGGATGCTGGACGTGGTCGGCCGCGTCGCGGAGCGCCGTCTTCCAGTCGACGTCCCCGGTCACGATCGTGTCGCGTACCGGGTGCAGATCGACACGCTCGATCGTGCGCAGCGTCCGCTGGGTGCTCGGATCGAACAGCCGCAGCGAGTCGACGACGTCACCGTCGAGCTCGACGCGCACCGGGAACGGCTGGAGCGGCGTGGCGACGTCGATCACCGCGCCGCGCACCGCGAAGGTGCCNNNGCGATCTCGTCGCGGTCGACCGTCTGCCCCGGCGTGATCGTCATGGCGCGCGCCAGGAGCTCCTCGCGGTCGAGCGTGCGCCGCAGGATCGCGGCCACCGAGGTGACGATGATCGGCGGCGGATCGCCGGCGGCGAGCCGGTAGAGGACCCCGAGCCGCGCCGCCGCCACGACCCGGTCGGAGGCGACCTCCGCGTAGGGCGAGCTGTCGGGCGCCGGGAGCGTCACCGCGCCCTGGGCGAAGAACGCGATGTCGTCCGAGAGCCGGGCGGCGAGGCCGTCGTCGGCGGTCACCACGATCACGGGCCGCGCCGGCTCCGCCGCCGCCAGGCGTCCCGCCGCGTACGCCAGCCACGGCGGCGATGCGCCGTGCACCAGCACGGGGCCGCGCGCGGCCTGGCGGATCAGCTCTCGGACCGAGCTCACGGCCGCGCAAGCTAGCACGCGCCGCCACGGCGGCCCGATCCCGTGGTTCTCGTGGTAGACGAGGCCTTCCATGGCCTCGCTCGACAACCGTAGCTACTACGACGAGTTCGCCGGCTGGTACGAGCGCGAGCGCGGCAAGGGCTACCACCGCATGCTCGACGACCTGGAGGTCCAGCTCGTCGAGCGCTACGGCCTCGACAAGGACGTGCTCGAGGTCGGCTGCGGCACCGGCCTCATCCTCGGGCGCGTCGCGACGTTCGCGCGCTCGGCGACCGGCGTGGACCTCTCGGCCGGGATGCTCGCCAGGGCGACCCAGCGCGGGCTCAGCGTGGTGCAGGGCTCGGCGACCAACCTGCCGGTGCGCGACGCGTCGATCGACGTCGCGTACTCGTTCAAGGTGCTCGCCCACGTCGCCGACATCGAGGGCGCGATGCGCGAGATGGCGCGTGTGGTCCGGCCCGGCGGCTGGGTGCTGGCCGAGTTCTACAACGCGCGCTCGCTGCGCCGCCTGGTCAAGTGGCTCAAGCCGCCGAGCGCGGTGTCGGAGCAGACCAACGACGAGGCCGTCTACACCCGCTACGACACCAAGGAAGCCATCGCCGGCTACCTCCCGCCCGAGCTCGAGTGGGTGACGTCGCGGGGGATCCGGATCGTCACGCCCGTCTCCCAGGTGCACGACCTGCCGGTCGTCGGCCACCTCGTGCGGCGGGCCGAGGACCTGCTCGCGGATCAGCCGATCGCGCGGGATCTGGGCGGCTTCCTCGTGGTGGTCGCCCGCCGCCGCTGACCCGGGTTCGCGGCCGCGAGGCATACTCATCGGATGGGACGTCGCTACCGCTTCCTGAGTGTCGGTCTCGGGCCGCTCGGCGTGCGCATCGCGTCGGACGTCGTGGCGCGCGGGCTGGGCGAGGTGGTCGCCGGCGTCGATCCGGCGTTCGCCGGTCGCGCGCTCTCGGAGCTCGTGCCCGGCGCCGCCGTCGACGTCGCGGTCGGCGCGCGGCTCGACGACGTCGCCGGGCCGATCGACGTCGCGATCGTCGCCACCGCCTCCGACCTGCCGGCGGTGGCGCCGACCCTGCGCGCGCTGCTCGCGCGCCACATCAACGTCGTGTCGACGTGCGAGGAGCTGGCGTGGCCGTGGGACCGCCACCTCGAGCTCGCCGGCGAGCTGTCGCAGCTCGCCCTCGCGCGCGGCGTCCACCTGCTCGGCACCGGCGTCAACCCGGGCTTCGTCATGGACGCCTTGCCGATCGCGGTGACGACCGTGTGCAGCGCCGTGCGGCGCGTCGAGGTCCACCGCATCCAGGACGCCGGGATGCGGCGGCTGCCGTTCCAGGCCAAGATCGGCGCGACGCTCTCGGTCGCCGAGTTCCACGCGCGCGTCGCCGCCGGCACGGTGCGCCACGTCGGCCTGCGCGAGTCGGCGTCGATGATCGCGAGCGCGCTCGGCCTCGTGCTCGAGCAGTACGAGGAGTCGATCGAGCCGGTGATCGCCGAGCAGCCGATGACCTGCGGGCTCGGCCCCATCGCCGCGGGCGACGTCCGCGGCGTGCACCAGGAGGCGCGGGTGACCAGCGGCGGGCGCGAGGTCATCTCGCTCGTGTTCCACGCCGCGATCGGCGAGGCCGAGCCACACGACCGGGTGATCGTCGAGGGCGAGCCGCGCGTCGATCTGACGATCGCCGGCGGCGTGCACGGTGACGTCGCGACCTCGGCGGTGACGCTCAACGCGATCGTCGGCCTGCTCGACCTCGACCACGCGCCGGGCCTGCACGCGATGTCGACGATCCCGCTGCGCGGCTGCGCGCCGCCGCGGCGCTGACGTCGGCCTACGTCCGGCGGCGCAGCGGCGTGAGCGCGGTCAGCGGGACGTCGGGCGCCTGCGGCGGCCGCGGCGACGCCGCCGCCGGCGCCGCGAGCGAGTCGAGCTCGAAGGTGGTCGCCGCCAGCGCGCCGGCCGGCATCGCGCCCGGCGCCGCGAGGGCGCGGCCGAGCGTGCTCGCCGCCTGCGCGACGAGGCCCCAGCCCTCGAGCGGCGCCGCCCCGTCGGCGAAGCGCTCGAGCACGGCGCCGAGCGCCTGCGCCAGCGCGCGGACGGGCGCGTCGGCGCCGTCGCCGAGCGCGCGGGCCTGCACGGCGAGCTCGCGCAGGCGATCGCGGGGCAGGTCGGGCAGGGCGGCGACCAGCGTCACCAGCTCGTCCTCGAGGTCGCGGCTCGCGCTCATGGCGCGCACCGTATCAGGGGAGCGGCAGGCCGTCGACGCGGACCAGCCGCGACTGGTACTCGACGGTGCGATAGACGACGTCGTCGCCGGCGAGCGTCTCCAGGTGCGTGACGTCGACGTCCGGCCGCAGGCGTTCGAGGACGCGCGGCCGGGCGCCGTCGGTGAGGGCGCGCCGCCAGATCGAACGCTGGTCGCCGCAGGTCGTGGAGTACACCGCCGCGGAGCCGTCGGCCGTGTAGATCGCGTCCTCGATCGTGCAGGTCGGCAAGCGTTCGAGGACCCGGAGCCGGCCCGTGGCGACGTCGTGCTCGGCGAGCTCGTGATCGGTGTGCACGAGCGCGCGCGTCGCGTCCGGTGACGGATCGAGCCCGCGCTCGCCCAGCGCGACCTCGAACGCGGGCCCGAGGCCGTCGGCGCCGACGAGCGCGTGGGTCAGCGCCCCGTCCGCGTACCACGACACGACGCAGCCGCCGCCGCTGCCGCAGTGCATCCGGTCGAGCTCGGCGCCGATCTCGGTGGCGCCGGGCAGCGTGATCGCGCGACCGCGCTCGTCGCGCAGCTCGACGGCGCCGCCGGCCGCGCGCGCGAACCACGGCGCGCCGTCGCGCAGGACGGGGTGCCCGTCGCCCGTCGCGTGGGCGCGCAGGGAGCCGTCGAGCGACACCACGCGCGCGCCGCCGCGCTCGCCGAGGAGGAGGCGCTCGTGGCGCGCGTCCGCGCCCCACAGCGGCAGCTCGAGCAGGCCGGGCAGGGGCGCGCTCGCGCCGCTGGCGCCGCTCCGCCGCACGAGGCGCAGGACGACGTCGACCTGCACGACGAGCGCGGTGCGCCCGCGGATCGCGACGACGTCCATGATGCTGTTGCGCCGCGGCGCGACCAGCGCGACCGGCGGCCCGGTGATCGCGCCGGCGTCGTCGAGCTCGACCAGCCACAGGCCTTCCTGATCGCCGGGCGCGTTCGAGCCGCCGACGACCAGCCGCCGATCGTCGACCCAGGCCACCGCGACCACGCCGCCGGCGTGGCCGTGGACGCGGAGCGCCGTCGTCACGCCGCGTCCCGTCGTCAGATCGCCGACGAACAGCACGCCGCCCTCGCGGGTGTCGCGCGTCGCGGCCACCCGCCGCCCGCCGGGGGAGATCTCGACGTCACGGCGATCGTCGGGCGACAGCTGGGTCGGCGCGCGCAGCACCTCCGTGCCATCGGCGGCGACGCGGAGGTCGTCGCCGTCGACGCGCGCGATGACGCGGCCGTCGGCGGACACCGCGACCACGTTCGCGGCGTCCGCGGCGATCGTCGTGCGCGCGCCGGTGGTCGTGTCGATCGTCACCAGCGCGCCACCGGCGCGGGCGACCAGGGTCGCGCCGTCGTCGGACCAGGCGAAGACGCGA
>DDTA01000117.1:0-275 GCA_002344285.1 Myxococcales bacterium UBA2376 | reverse complement strand
GAGCCCCGCCAGCGCGTCGTCGAGGCAGCTGGCGCGCGCCGGCTGCTCCGGGCTCGCGCACGCGTCGCGCGCCGTGGCCAACCACCCGGCGGCGAGCTCGTCGAACCGTCGCGCGTCCTCGGCCGGTTCGCCGAACGCGGCGCGCACGTCGGGACCCCACACCGCCGCGAGCCGGGCCGCGGCGCGCGTGGCGCAGACCTCGCGCGCGCTCGCGCCCGGGTCGCCGGCGAGCGCGAACCAGCCGGTCGCGCCCAGCGCGAGCGCGCCGACGGCGG
>DDTA01000273.1 GCA_002344285.1 Myxococcales bacterium UBA2376 | reverse complement strand
TCTGGGGCGGCGCGGTCGCGCTCGGTCATCCGATCGGCGCGTCGGGCACGCGCGTCCTGGTCACGCTGCTCGCGGCGATGGCCGCGCGGGGCGCGAAGACCGGTGGCGCCTCGCTCTGCATCGGCGGCGGCGAGGGCATCGCGCTCCTCGTGGAGCGTGCCTGAGTGGTGCTCGCGCGCGATCCCGATACGATCACCAAGCTCGGCGTCGTCGGCGGGGGCCAGATGGGGCAGGGCATCGCCCAGGTGGCGGCGCAGGCCGGCATCGACGTCATCCTCGTCGACGCGACCCAGGCGCTGGCCGAGGGCGCCGTCGGCAAGCTGACGAAGACGCTCGACCGCCTGGTCGAGCGCGGCAAGCTCGACGCCGAGCAGCGCGACGCGATCGTCGCCCGCCTGCGCCCGGCCGGCAGCCACGAGGCGCTCGCCGACCGCGAGTTCGTGATCGAGGCGGCGCCCGAGAAGGAGGCGCTCAAGCTCGATCTGTTCGAGAAGCTCGGCGCGGTCCTCGGGCCCGAGGCGATCCTGGCGTCGAACACCTCGTCGATCTCGATCACCAAGCTGGCGGCGGCCTCGGGCCGTCCCGACCGCGTCGTCGGGATGCACTTCATGAACCCCGTGCCGCTCATGAAGCTGGTCGAGATCGTGCGCGGCCTGCCGACGTCGGACGCGACCTACAAGACCACGGTCGGGCTCGCGCAGCGCTTCGGCAAGACGACGATCGGGGCGCGCGACATCCCCGGCTTCATCGTCAACCGCGTGCTCATCCCCCTGCTCAACGAGGCCTGCTACGCGCTGTACGAGGGCCTGGGCTCGGCGAGCGACATCGACACCGGCGTCAAGCTGGGCCTCAACCACCCGATGGGGCCGCTCGAGCTGGCGGACCTCATCGGCCTCGACACCGTGCTCGCCATCGCCGGCGTGCTCCACCACGAGCTCGGCGACGACAAGTACCGCCCGTGCCCGCTGCTCCGCCAGCACGTGGCCGCCGGCTGGCTGGGCAGGAAGACCGGCCGCGGCTTCTACCAGTACGACCCGACCGGCAACAAGCTCAGCTGAGCCGGGCGGCGAGCTTGTCGGCGGCGCGGGTCGCGAGCGCCATGATCGTCACCTGCGGGTTGACGCCGAGCGACGAGGGCACCGAGGCGCCGTCGACGACGTAGAGGCCGGGCGTGTCGTGGACCTGGTGCTCGGCGTCGACGACAGAGGAGCGCGGGTCGGCGCCCATGCGCGCGGTGCCGAGCGGGTGGTAGGCGGAGACCTCGACGTCGCGCGGCTTGAGGCGCGTCTGGCGGAAGCGCGCGAGGTCGGCCTCGGTGTGGATCTCGTTGAAGCCGTGCACGGGCACGAGCACGCGCTCGGCGCCGGCGGCGAGGAAGACGCGGGTGAGGATGTCGATGCCGCGCTTCATGCGGCCGAGGTCGGCGTCGTTGAGGTTGTAGGTCACGACCGGCTGATCGCCGACGAGCCGTACGCGCCCGCGCGATGTGTCCTCGACCATGAGGCCGAAGCTGGCGACGCGATCGAAGCCCTCGGCGAGCGCGACCAGCTCGGGCCCGATGTGCGGCATGAGGCCGACCGAGAAGTCGAGCGGCAGGGCGGCGCCCTCGAACATGAGGCCCTCCTCGTGGAAGTCCTCGATGGCGTAGCCCTGGGGTACGCCGTTCCAGCTCTCGACCTTCTCGCGCATGACGGCGAGGAGCCCGGTCGCCGGGTGGATCGAGAGGTTCCGGCCGAGCTGGCCCGACTGATCGCCGAGGCCGTTGCGCATGAGGAACGCGGGCGTGAGCAGCGTGCCGCACGCGACGATCACCGCGCGCGCGCGCACGGTGACGGTGCGGCCGTTCGCCGCGCGCGCCACGACGCCCACGGCGCGGCCGTGCTCGACGATCACGCGCTGCGCGCGCACGCCGGTGAAGAGCTCGGCGCCGGCCTTGAGCGCGAGCGGCACGTACGACACGTTGGTCGAGCGCTTGGCGTCGGTGGGGCAGCCGAAGCAGCACACGCCCCGGCCGTCGCAGTCGGGCGCGTTGCGCCTGAGCGGCAGGTGCTTCTTCAGGCCGAGCGCGTCGGCGCCGCGGGCGACGACCCGCGCGCACCCGCCGAGGATCTCGGGCGCGACCGGCGCCACCCCGAGCACGCCCTCGACCCGCTCGAAGTACGGCGCCATCGCGTCGGGCGTCAGCTCGGAGAGGCCGAAGTCCTTCACCCACTCGTGGAGGATGCGATCGGGCACGCGGTAACACGTGCCCGAGTTCACCGCCGTCGAGCCGCCGACCGTCTTGCCCAGCGGGATCGTGATCGGCACGTTGCCGACCGTGAACGTGGCCCCCGCCGCGCGGTACATCTTCTTCTGCATGTCGAGGGGGCGGCCGGTCATCTCGCTGCGATCGACGTAGTTGCCCTCCTCGAGCATCACGACCACGACGCCCTGCTCGGCGAGCTCGCGGGCGACGACCGCGCCACCGGCGCCGGTGCCGATGACGACGGCGTCGACCTCGACGGCGACGTCCCCGTCGAGCTTGCGGGCGTCGTGGATCCGCTCGCGGAACCAGGCCGGCTTGACCTCGGGCTTCTGCTGGAACGCGTAGACGCAGCCGAGCTTGTCGAAGAACGCCGGGTCGTCGAAGTGCGCGACCTTGAGCGGCACCATCAGCGCCTTGAGCGCGCTGCGCCGCGCCACGTCGGCGTCCCGCCAGCGATCCAGCAGCGCCACCCGCTCGTCGGCGCCGAGGGACGCGAGGCCGCGCCGGCGGTGCATCCACGACAGCCCGTCGAAGAGCCGGACGAGCCCGCGGTACGCGGTGCGCGCGCTCGGCGGCAGCTCGTGGAGGAAGCCCTCGACGCGGCTCACGGTCGCGGCGCCGGCGCCCGGGAAGATGCGCCCCGGCGGGATCGTCGCCTCCGCGATCGCGGTCAGGGTGGACCGCTCGCGCTCGCTGAAGACAGCCATCTTCCGAGCTTAGCGAGAATGGTCCGATGGTTCAATCTGTATCGAATTCAGAGACCCGGCGGTAATGACCTGGCGAATCCCGCGTCGAGGAAGCCGTAGCTGGCCTCGAGCGAGGCGCCGAGGAAGAGCGCGCCGGACTCGTACGCGCCGGTCGCCGCGACGCGGATCCCGGACGCGCGGTTGAGCTGCCAGGTCCAGCCGAGCTCGCCCATCACGCGCGCGCCGAGGTCGCCGTCCATGCCGCCGTCGTCGGACGCGATGAGCGCGGCGCCGACGTCGAACGTGCCGACGAGCTCCGCGTGATCGCCGTGCACGAAGCGGCGCCAGCGTCCGCTGGCCTGGACCTGCCACGGCGTCACGTCGCCGGTGATCTGATAGCGGCCGTCGAGCGTGACGATCGCGTCGTTGGCGAGCCCGAGCTGGCGCGCGGCGCGCGCGCGCACGAGCGCCGTCTCGAACCGGCAGCCCGTGCTCGAGCCCAGGGGCTCGCCGCAGACGTCGCCGGGCGTGAGGCTGCCGTCACCGAAGCGGGCCTGCCGCATGAGGAAGCTCTCGGCGACGAGCACCTGCACGTCGACGCCGCTCGGGCGGCCGTCGAAGCTCGGATCGCGCAGCACCTCGAGCAGCTCGTAGGTGGTGCCGGCGTCGGGCTCGCCGAGGAGGACGCCGGCCTCGCGCAGGAC
This sequence comes from Myxococcales bacterium UBA2376, assembly GCA_002344285.1. Taxonomy (GTDB): domain Bacteria; phylum Myxococcota_A; class Polyangia; order Haliangiales; family Haliangiaceae; genus UBA2376. The sequence continues at coordinate 28,208 of DDTA01000273.1, read as the reverse complement.
GGCGACCGTCGCGGTGAGCTGGCGGTAGCCGGTGCGATCGCGGCGCAGCGCCCACCAGGTCGCCTGCAGCCTGCGCGCGAGGGAGTCGTCGATCGGCCGCCCCAGCGCGCGTGCGCGCTCGAGCACGGCGGCGAGCTGCTGCGCCCGCATGCGGGTGCCGGCGTCGAGGAGACGGCCATGGCCGGCGCCGATCGCGACGCCGACGTCGGCGGCGAGCCGCCCGTCGCGCAGATCGTCGGCCGGATCGTCCTGGATGATCCCGAGGTAGTGCAGCCGGACGTTGGCGCCGGCCTGGCCGACGCCGTAGAGGCCCGACGCGGTGTACGCGCGATACTCGGCGAGGCCGGTCACGTCGACGACGACCATACGCGAGCCGGCGCGATCGGGCGCGTCGGTCGGGTTGAACATGGCGGCGAGGACATCGGCGTCGACGCCCACGCCCCACGCCGATCGCTCGCGCTCGACGCGCCGGGCGTAGGCGCCCTCGGCGTCGACGTCGAACGTCATGCGATCGCGCAGCGTGTCGAAGGAGAGGCTCGCCGCGCCGACGACGAAGGTGAGCGACTCGCTCGCCGCGAGCACGTCGTCCTCCCACGCCGGCGTGCCCTCGATGGCGCCCGACGGCGTCGCGCCCAGGATCGGATCGCGCGCCTCGGGCGTCGCCCGGACGTCGACATCCCCATCGATTCCGGAACCCGTGCCCGTGCCCGTGCCCGTGCCCGTGCCCGATCCGGAATCAGCTCCCGTGCCCGTCCCGGTATCCGGCGGGGGCGGGGGCGTCGTCGTCCCACCACTGCCACCACCACCCGCCTTCGCCCCGAGCTTCGCCAGCGCCTTGCGCGCCAGCTCGCGCTGCGTCCGGTCGCGCGAGCTGTCCCCGGCGATGCGCTCGAGCGCCGGCAGCGCCGACGGATCGCCGAGCTTGCCCAGCCCCTCGATCGCGATCTCGCCGATGATGTCGAACGACTCGCCCTCGGCGACCCGCACGAGCACCGGCACCGCCCGCTTGTCGCCGGACGCGACGAGCTTGCGCGCGGCCTCGCGCCGCTTCTCCTTCCACGTCGCCCGGTCCATCCCGTCGGGCTGCTTCTCGATGACCTGGATGAGGGCGCCGACATCCTCCTGCGCGCGCACCTCCGTCACGCTCGCGACCAGCACGATGCCCGCGGCCGCGATGCCCGCGGCCGTCCACCTCGGGTGCCGTCCCATCACCGGTCTCCGTACTGGAAGCACGCCGGCTCGGCGTACGGGGTCGGCGAGCCCGGGGCCCACAGCTCGTCGCACGTCGACGACACCACGCACGCGATGATCACGCGCGCGCGGTCGTCGATCAGCGACTCGAGGCGGTTCAGGCACCGCCCGTAGTCGAGCCCGTTGGGATCGTCGCTGCCGTCGTCGTTCTTGGCCTCGAGCGGGTACGCCCCGCACTCGACGAGGCGCCAGCAGGCGGCCTCCGCCGTGCGCTCGCTGTCGTCGCAGCCGGCGAGCGTGCCGCCGGCCGCGCACGAGCCGCGCGCGCCCTCGAGGTCCTCGTTGTCGTCACAGGCGGCGGCGCACAGCGCCGCCACCGCCACCAGCAGGCAGGAGGCCGAACATCTCATCGCCGACGATCATACGTCGGAACGGACGCTCATCGCTTCGCCGCGGTCCGGATCGTCAGGCGTCGGCGGGCTTCTTCTTGCGCGTCAGCGCGCTCGCCGGGACGTCGAAGCTCTGGGCCACGAGCTCGGCGATGTCGAGCACCTTGACCTGCTCGTCCTTGTTCCGCTGCTTCACGCCGTCGGTGATCATGATGTTGCAGAACGGGCAGGCGACCGCGACCGCGTCGACCTCGGTGGCGAGGATCTCGTCGGTGCGGTTGAAGTTCACGCGCTCGCCCTCGTGCTCCTCCATGAACATGCGGCCGCCGCCGGCGCCGCAGCAGAAGCCGTGGCGCTTGCTGCGCACCAGCTCGGTGACGCCGCCGGCCGGCTTGAGCGCCTCGAGCACGTCGCGGGGCGCGTCGAACTCCTGGTTCCAGCGGCCGAGGTAGCAGCTGTCGTGATAGGTCACGGTGTCGACCGGGGAGCCGCCGACCGTCAGCTTCTGGGTGTCGATCAGGTGGCTGATGAGCTGCGTGTGGTGGATGACCTCGAAGTCGCCGCCGAACTGCGGGTAGTCGTGGCGCAGCGTGTGGAGGCAGTGGGGACAGCTGGTCACCACCTTCTTCACGTTGGCGCTCTTCATGGTCTCGACGTTCTGCTCGGCCAGCATCTGGAAGAGCATCTCGTTGCCGGCGCGGCGCGCCGGATCGCCGGTGCAGCCCTCCTGGTGACCGAGCACGGCGAAGTCGACCTTGGCCTCGCGCAGGACGCGCACCATGGCGCGCGTCTGCTTGACGATGCGCGCGTCGAACGCGCCGGCGCAGCCGACCCACAGGAGGTACTCGGGATCGGGGTGGTCCTCGATCGTCGGCACGTCGAGCCCCTCGGCCCACTCCATGCGCTTGTCGTTGGCGATGCCCCACGGGTTCGACTGGCGCTCGATGTTCTTGAACGCGCGCGCCAGCTCGCCCGGCACCTTCTCCTGCTCGAGGACGAGGTTCTGGCGCATCTGGATGATCTTCATCGGGTGCTCGATGAAGACCGGGCACACCTCCTGGCACGCGCCGCAGGTCGTGCACGCCCACAGCGTGTCCTCGGCGACGCGACCACCGGTCATGCGCGGCATCGTCGCCTCGCGCTTCTCGAGCGCGACGAGCTCCGCGCGGGCCGACACCAGGTCGGGGTGCTCGTGGCCGGGCTGGTCGAGGCCGCTGCGCGCCGCGTACTCCGACAGGTTGTCGACCGACGTCTTCGCGTCGGCGATCGCGTCCCGCAGCGCGACGCGGTCGAGCATCTCGTAGCGGATGTCGTGGATGAGCTGCATCGGCGAGAGGTTCTTGCCGGTGTTGTACGCGGGGCAGTAGTTGCTGCAGCGCGCGCACTCGGTGCACGCGTACGTGTCGAGCAGGCTCTTCCACGAGAACTGCTCGTAGCGACCGACGCCCCACTGGTTCTCGTCCTCGAGGTTCAGCTTGGGCAGGTCCATCGTCCGCTTGCTCAGGTTGCGCGTGAAGATGTTGGGCAAGGCGCCGAGCAGGTGGATGTGCTTGGAGTAGGGCAGGTAGTTGAGGAAGGTGAGGATGATGAGGATGTGCAGCCAGTAGCCGATCGCGGCGCCGCGATCGGCGGCGCCGGCCGAGACCGGCTCGATCCAGCGCCCGACCGCGTTCGAGATCGGCATGCCCGCGGGCGCGGCGGCGCCGGCCGAGAGCTCACCGGCGATGTGGTAGCCGTGGTAGAGGAAGTGGGTCAGCATCAGCGACGCGATCGCGCCGAGGATGAGGCCGGCGTCGAGGTTCCACGGGATGAGGCGCGGGCGGACGAGCGTGCGGCGGAGGACGGCCCACGTGACCATCGACAGGACGATCAGGTTGAAGACGTCGATGAGCGTCGAGAGCGGGACGAAGAGGAGCGAGGGCATCCACTTCTTCATCGCGAGCGCCGGGACGACGCCGGAGACCAGCAGGTCGGCGGTGCCGATCGTGATGAGCAGGAAGCCCCAGAAGATGAACAGGTGGTGCTTGCTCGTCCGGTGCTGCGGACCCTCCTCGGCGACCTTCTTCTGCCCGAAGAAGTAGATGAGCACCGACGCGAGGCGCGCCGGGAGCTGGTCGATGCGCGGCCTCGGATCGGCCGTGCCCGTCGCGACGGCGCGGCCGAACAGCCACATGGTGCGCGCGAAGAAGGTGAAGGAGGTCGCGAGCAGGACGACGAAAATGAAAGTATTCATGCGGAGTTCCCTCGCAGACAGCCGCGGTTTAGCACGGCCCGCGCCGGCCCGTCTCGTCGAGGAAACCTCAGAACGTCATTTGGCGCGCAACCGCGGCCGGGGGCGATCGATAGGACAGCTCATGAAAGCCACGAGCCCTGTCCTGAGCCAGACCCAGCACCCCTTCGGCGACCCCGCCGCCACCCAGTACCACCAGCGCGACGCGCTGATGGTCGAGCTGATGCGGCGCCAGACCAACCCGCACCTCGAGCCGGTCATCATCGAGCGCGATCCGCTGGCGCCGGTCAGCGGGGAGATCTCGGTGCCGGCGCGTCACGGGTGGACGGTCGTCGCGGTGGTGCTGCTCGTCGTCGCGCTCGTCGGCTGCACGCTCGTCGCGCTGTGAGTGTCCTCGAACGAGAACGGCGGATAGGCGTCGACGAGCGAGGCCTGGTAGGCGAGGAGCCGGACGCTCCAGCGCTGGAGCCCTTCCAGGTAGTGGAAGGCGCCGCGGCCGATGCGCTCGCGGAAGAGGATCGTGAGCGCCGCCCAGAGCCAGACGAAGCTGCCGATGAACCCGAGCACCGCGAGGACGAGCGCGCTGGGCAGGCCGGCGATGACGCGCCAGATCGCCGAGCTCGCCGTCGGACGGCCGCCGGTCGCGAGGTCGAGCTCGACGGTCTCGGCGGCGGAACGCGCCGGCAGCCGGTCGGTCAGGAGCCCGACCCACGCGCTCACCGCCGCGAACCAGCGAAGCGCGTGCGCGACGCGTGGTCCGTCGTCCGCAAGATATGCGTTGGCGCTGCGTGCGCCCAGGCGCACGGCGGCGAACGCCGGGAGCGCGAAGAACGCGCAGAGGAAGACCGTGCCGAACGAGATGCCGAGGATCCCGAGCGCGACGAACGCCACCAGCCGCACCAGCAGCTGCAGGCGCGTCAACCGCGTCGGGAACGGGACGTGGAAGTGCACCGGATGAGCCTGCATGCCGCCTCAGGGATGCATCGGCCATTCCGGAACGCGCGATGCATCGCGATGGACCGGACGTCCCATCGGAGCTCCTCATGTCCAGACTCCTCGCAGGCGCCTTCTTCATCCTCGTCCTCGCGCTCGGCGCGAGCTGCCTCGTCCGTGCGCGCACGCACGGCGCCGTCGTGGTGTCCCAGCCCGATCTGGTCGCGGTCGCGCCCGGCGTGCACGTGATCGCGGACTACGGCGAGCCGATCTTCTTCGCCGACGGCGTCTACTGGTGGTACGTCGACGGGTACTGGTACCGGTCGTCGATGTACACCGACGGCTGGGTCTACGCGGCGCGCCCGCCCCGCGTGATCCTGTCGATCGGCGATCCGCACCGCTACCGCCACTACCGGCCGCACGGCTACGTCGTCCGTCACCGCCCCGCGCCGGTGCACACGATCCGCCGGCCCGCCGTGCGCGAGCGCCACGACACGCGGCGCCGCGTCCGCGATCACCGGTAGTCGGGCGGTCCGGCCCCGGGGGCCCGCGGGCAGGCTCGGGTCGGGATCGGTCAGAAGCAGGCGCCGACGGGGCCGCCGCTCGGCTGGAAGCACTGGCCGGCGGCGCACGGATGCTCGGCGTCGCACAGCGGGCGGCACACGCGGGGGGCGCCGGGGAGCGAGAGGCAGACGTGGTCGGCGACGCAGTCGGTGTCCGCGGCGCACGCGGCGCCGGCCGCGCTCGCGCCCGGCGGGCGACACACCGCGAACAGGTCGAGATCGCCGCCGAGGCCGCTCCACACCTCGGCGCAGGTCATCCCGTCGCTGCACGACGCGGCGAACGGCGCGCACGACGGGCCACACATGCCGGCGACCGGCGCGTCGGTGAGGTGCGCGCAGGTCTGGCCGGAAGCGCAGGGCTCGTCCGCGCTGCAGATCGCGCGGCAGACGCGCGTGCCGCCCTGGGCCGGCGGGAGCACCCCGATGAACGTGCAGAAGAGGCCGGCGGCGCAGTCGTCGTCGCCGAAGCCGCCCGGGCCGCGCGTGCAGGCCGCGCCCTCGACCACGGCGCCGGTCACGGGGCGGCAGGCCGTGACGAAGCCGTCGTTCTCCGGATCGACGAACGTGCACTTCTCGCCGCGCGCGCACCCGCGCTGCGCCGCGGGATCGCACGGCCCGACGGCGGCGTCGGGCGACGGCGCGGACGCGGCGTCGAGGGGAAGCGCGTCATCCTCGCCGCCGCCGCAGGCCGTGCCGAACGAGCCGGACGCACCGGACGCGATGAGCAGGACGAGGACGAGGAGCCGTCGGGATCGCACGCTCGCCATACGAGCTGGCGTGCGCGCCGGATCAGCTCGCGGTGACGAGCTCGTCCTTCAGGTAGTCGCGCTTCTTGCCGGCGACGTTGCACGCCACGCGCGCGGCGTTCCAGCCGCACACGAGGTCGCCTTCGGTGCCGAGGCCGGTCAGGACCTGGCTCGACGCCAGCGTCAGGTTCTTCATCCCGGTCGCGTACGGCGCGGCGGCGAGGCCGGCCGCTCCCTCGAGCGTGCCGCGCCACACCGAGGGCGGCATGGCCGGCAAGCCGCGCGGGACCTCGTAGGTGCCGCGCCCGCTCGTGATCGGCGCGGTCGCCTCGTGCGGTGAGTGCAGGAGGACGAGGTGGTCGGCGAAGTAGGGCATCACGCCGTCGAGCACGTCGAGCAGGCGGGCGCGCAGGCCGGCGGCGCGCGGCGCGAGCGCGGCGAGGTCGGGGCCTGGGCCCGCGGCCTCGTCGTCGGTGGCGGGCAGGAACGCCGCGACCGTGATCAGCACGCGGCCCTGATCGTCGGCCTCGCCGGCGTGGATCGCGAAGCCGTCGCGCGCGTCGCCCGTGCTTGTCGCGACGCCGTCGGCGTCGGTGTCGCCCAGCACGAGCACGGTCGGCGCCATCCCCTCGGGCACCGCCGCGGCGTCGATGACGAGGTTGAGGGTGTAGCGCCAGCCGAGGCGGCGCTGCGCCTCGGCGAGCTCGACGAGCCGCCGCGGCGGCTTCTTGCCGAGCAGGTCGACGACGTTCGCGAGCGGCGTCGCGGCGACGACCTGGCCCGCGCCGAGCTCCTCGCCGGACGAGAGCCGCACCGCGGTGATCTTGCTCCACCCCTGCACCAGCTCGGAGACGTTGCCGGTGCGGAGCTCGCCGTTGGCGGCGGTCAGCTTCTCGACCAGGAGCTCGCGCAGGCCGGTGCCATCGCCGCGCAACGGGGGCGCGCCCTGGCGCCACAGCTCCAGCGCGCGCGCGATCGCGAGCGGCGCCGGATCCACGGCGCGCCCGCCGATCGCGGCCGCCGCCCGGGTCAGCGCGGCGACGGGCGCCGGCGCGTCGCCGACGGTCGCCCACCACGCCTGCGCGACCTCGGCGGCGCGCGCGGCCTGCTTCACGACGTCACGGCGCTCGAAGAAGCCGACGCCGGGGAACGCGTCCTCGCCGTCGAGGATCGCGTCGGCGGCGTGGGCGACGGCGGTCGCGCCGTCCCACGCGGCGAGGGTGGCCGCCGCGGTCGCCGGCGTCTCGCGCTCGAGCTCGCGCGTCTGCACGGCCACATCGGCGGCGAGGTCGACGCGCAGATCCGGCCCCACGATCTGGACGGTGGTGCGCACCTCGCGGGCCCGCCGCTTGAGCGCGTGATCGAGGCCGAGCTCGCGCACGACACGCGCCGCGCCGCCGGTGCCGCGCCCGGGCATCGCCCCGGGCTCGACCGGCAGCTTGAACGGGCCGAGCGTGTAACGCGCGGGCTGATCCTCGCGGCCGAGCACCAGCGTGCGCAGGCCGCGGCGCGCGCACAGGGCGGCGCAGCACAGCCCCGCGAGGTCGTCGCCGACGACGATCAGGTCATAGGAGTTGGTCGGCATCGGCGCCGCGGATCGCGACCGTGCGACCTTCGCACACGAGCCGGCCCTGGGCCAGCGCGCGGACCACCGCCGGCAGGAGCCGGTGCTCCTCGACCTGGATGCGATGGTGCAGCGTCTCGGCGGTGTCACCGGGCAGCACCGGCACCGCGCGCTGCGCGATGATCGGCCCGGTGTCGACGCCGGTGTCGACGAAGTGCACGGTCACGCCCGCGACCTTCACGCCGTGGGCGATCGCCTGGGCCGGTCCGTCGGTGCCGGGGAACGCCGGCAGGAGCGCGGGGTGGGTGTTGACGATGCGCTGGGGGTACGCGCTCACGAACGTGGACGTGAGCACGCGCATGAAGCCGGCGAGCACGACCGTCTCGACCCCGTGCTGCGCCAGCGCGGCGAGGAGCGCGTGCTCGAACGCCTCGCGTCCGCCCGCCGTCCGGTGATCGACGACGAGCGCGGGCTTGCCGGCGTCGGCGGCGATCTCGAGCGCGCGCACGCCCGGCTTGTTGGAGATGACGACGACGATCTCGGCGGGCGCGAGCTCGCCGGCGGCCTCGGCGGCGAGGAGCGCCGCCAGGTTGGTGCCGCGGCCGCTGACGAGGACGCCGACCCGCACGGTCACGCCCTGGCGTAGCGGCTGGGCTCGCCGCCGCCCCGCGGCACCAGCTTGCCGACGGCGCGCCCCTGCCACGGCGCGAGCGCGGCCAGCGCGGTCTCGGCGTCGGCGGGCGGCACGACGATCACCATGCCGAGGCCCATGTTGAACGTGCGGCGCATCTCCAGGTCGTCGACGCCGGCGGTCGCGATGAGCCGCATGACGCCCGGCACCTCCCAGGTCGACGGATCGAGCTCGACCGCGAGCGCGTCATCGGAGAGGAAGCGCGGCGGGTTCTCGACCAGGCCGCCGCCGGTGATGTGCGCGGCCGCCTTCCACGGCAGCGCGCCCAGCGCGCGGAACGCCGCGGCGTAGATCACCGTGGGCGTGAGCAGCGCGTCGGCGACGGTCGCGCCGCCGAGCTCGTCGGGGCGCGCGTCGAAGGGCAGGGCGAGGGTCTCGAGCAGGACCTTGCGGGCGAGCGAGTGACCGTTCGAGTGCAGCCCCGACGACGGCAGGCCGATGATCACGTCGCCGGCGGCGAGGTCGGTGCGCGGGCGGATCGCCGGCCGGTCGACGACGCCGACGCAGAACCCGGCGAGGTCGTAGTCGTGCGCGGCGTAGAGCCCGGGCAGCTCCGCGGTCTCGCCGCCGACCAGCGCGCAGCCCGCCTGCCGGCAGCCCTCCGCGATCCCGGCGATCACCGTGGCCGCGACGTCGACGTCGAGCGCCCCCGCGGCGAAGTAGTCGAGGAAGAAGAGCGGCTCGGCGCCGGTGACCAGCACGTCGTTCACGCACATCGCGACGAGATCGATCCCGACCGTGTCGTGTCGACCCGTGGCGAGCGCCGTCTTCAGCTTGGTGCCGACCCCGTCGGTGCCGGAGACGAGGATCGGCTCGGACAGCCCGGCCGGGAGGCGGCACAGCGCGGCGAACCCGCCGATGCCGCCCAGCACCTCGGGCCGCATCGTCGAGCGCGCCAGCGGCTTGATGCGGTCGACGAGGCGGTTCCCGGCGTCGATGTCGACGCCCGCGTCCTTGTACGTGATCGCCATCGGCGGACGTGTACCACAGTCGCCGATCCCGTACGATGCCGGCAGTGCCGCCCGGTCTCCGCGTCGATGTCGTCATCCCCGCCCGCAACGCGGAGACCGCGCTCGGAACGCTCCTGGCCGCGCTCCCGTCGCGCGAGATCCGCGCGCTCGTGGTCGTCGACCGCAACTCCGCCGACGCCACCGCCGGCGTCGCGCGCGACCGCGGCGCGATCGTCCTGCGCGAGCCCTCGGGCGGCTACGGCGCGGCCTGCCAGCGCGCGCTCGCGCACTTCGCCGAGCTGCCGGAGCCGCCCGACGTCGTCGTGTTCGCGCCGGCCGACGCCTACCTCGTCCCCGAGGACCTCGCGTCCCTGCTCGTCCCCATCGCCGAGAAGGACGCCGAGCTGACCATCGGTGTGCGCGGCGCCGGCAGCGCGCTGCGTGACAAGGTCGTCCTCGGGCTCATCGAGGCGGTCTATCGCCACCGGTTCCGCGACGCGGGCCCCGTGCGCGCGATCCGCTATCCGGCGCTGGTGGCGCTGGGGATGAGCGACAAGGGCGACGGCTGGAACGTCGAGATGCTCGTGCGCGGCCTCAAGCTGGGCCTCGGGATCCTGGAGGTCCCGGTCGGCGACGGCGGCCCGCGATCCCGGCTCGGGGTCCGGGCGGCGGCAGTTGCCGGCGGTCGTTCGTTGTTCCACATCCTCCGGCACGCTACCGTGCGGTGAGTGGGGGGACTGGCATGTCCGAGCACCTGATCGATCGCTTCGCCAAGGATTACGAGCCCGGCACGGTGCTGTTCCGCGAGGGCGACCCGGGCGACTTCATGTATGTCATCCAGTCGGGCTCGGTCGAGATCCGGCGCGAGATCGGCGAGCTCGAGCGCGTGCTCGCGGTGTTGCCCGCCGGCGAGTTCTTCGGCGAGATGGCGCTCATCAACGCGCGGCCACGATCGGCGACGGCGGTGGTGCGCGAGCCGTCGCGCCTGCTCGTCATCGAGCCGCGGACCTTCGAGGCCATGCTGCGCGGCCGCGTCGAGATCGCGGTGCGGCTCATCCGGACGCTCGCGTCGCGCCTCGAGCGCGCGAACCAGCAGATCGAGCTCCTGCTCCTGCCCAACGCCAACCATCGGGTCGTGCAGTGCCTCCGCCGCATGGCCGACGAGCAGATCGCCGCGGCGGGCGCGGCGGGCGCCGCCGACAGCGCGGTCTTCCTGCCCGTCGACGCGAACGATCTCGCCGCGCGGGTGGCGCTCCCGCCGCACGAGGTCGCCGAGATCCTGTCGCGCCTCGCGCAGGCGCGGCTGGTGATGACCGCGGACGAGGCCGGCATCACCGGAGCCGACAAGGGCTTCGTGATCCCGGAGGTCGGCCGGCTCCTGGAGTTCCTGGAGTTCCTGGAGCTGCGCGAGCGCTACGGCAGCTTCTGATCGGGCGCCGGGGCTACGCGGCGGCGACGCCGTCCCGGATCTCGCAGATCTTGCGGACCAGGCGGGACAGGTCGTCGTTCTTCCCGTGGATGACGGTCTCGATCTCGGGCGCCATCTGGTGGAGCTGCGCCGAGAGTGCGGAGGAGCTGGTTCCGGTGAGCAGGGTCGGGATGACCGCCGCGATGAAGGAGCCCTCCCAGATCTCGCGGACGGCGGAGGCCGCGGAGCTGGCCTGCACGATCTTGAACCCCTCGGCATCGAGCGCCCGCGCGATCTCTTCGCGCTCGCTCTCGATCTCGTTCACGACAAGGATGAAAGACGCAGACATCGCAACCTCTCGACTGGCGCCCCACCAGGATCGTTGTCCGGGTGCCGCCTAGGCTGTTCTGGGTATCATCAGCGACCAGACCATTAGCAGATGGCTGGCAAGTACGCGAGCAAATTTCAGGGGTTTTAGCCCTCCCGGCGATCTGTCACACGCTCCTGGCCACTTGCGGGATGAAGGGGGTTTGGGTATCTACGGCCGTCCACATGGCCTGGTGGTCCCGAACGAGCGGTCTCGCGACCGAGCACAAGAAGTCCGTCCCCAAGGGGATCTGGACCAAGTGTGAGCGTTGCACCACCACGATCTACGAGGACGACCTCATCGCCAACCTGCGGGTCTGCGGGAGCTGCGGGCATCACTTCCGCATGTCGACCGATGAGCGGCTCCAGATGTTGCTCGACGGGCCCTGGACCGAGCACGACGAGCACCTGGAGAGCGCCGATCCGCTGGGCTTCCGCGTCGATGGCAAGAAGTACGCCGACCAGATCAAGGCGACCATGCGCAAGACCGGCGGCGGCGACGCGTTCCGCGCCGGCACTGGCACGATCGGCGGGATCGAGGTCGAGCTCGGCTGCTTCGTCTTCGAGTTCATGGGCGGGTCGATGGGCTCGGTCGTGGGTGAGAAGATCACGCGCCAGTTCGAGCGCGCGCTCGCCCACAAGCGGCCCGCGGTGCTCCTGTCGGCGTCCGGCGGCGCGCGCATGCAGGAGGGCGTGCTCTCGCTGATGCAGATGGCCAAGACGTCGGCGGCGCGTTCGCGGCTGCGCGAGGCGCGCGTGCCGTACATCTCGATCTTGCTGCACCCGACGACCGGCGGCGTCGCCGCGTCGGTCGCGATGCTCGGCGACGTCATCCTCGCCGAGCCCGACGCGCTCATCGGCTTCGCCGGGCCCCGCGTCATCGAGCAGACGATCCGGCAGCAGCTGCCGCCGGGGTTCCAGCGCTCCGAATTCCTCCTCGAGCACGGCATGGTCGATCAGGTCGTGCCACGGTTGCAGCTCAAGGCCGCGACCGAGCGTCTGCTACGCTGGTTCACGGCGACGCCGACGCCCGCCTCGGCGGGCGACGCGGACCCGGCGGAGATGCCGCCGGCCGACGTGAGCGAAGACTAGACGACCCCGGACCAAGCCGGGACGACGAGGGAGTAACGTCATGAGCGACGCGTATCGTGCGCTGCTGGATCGGTTGTTCGCGGCGCGCCGCGCGGGGATCGTGCTCGGGCTCGAGCGGGTGAGCCCGGTGCTCGCGCGGCTCGGTCACCCGGAGCGCTCGCTCGGCCAGATCGCGCATGTCGGCGGCACCAACGGCAAGGGCTCGACGGCCGCGATGGTCGCCGAGCTCGCGCGGTCCGCCGGCAAGAAGACGGCGCTGTTCACCTCGCCGCACCTGGCCAGCCTGCGCGAGCGCTTCGTGATCGACGGCGCGCCGGCGAGCGAGGACGCGATCGTGGCGGCGGCGGCGAAGGTGGTGGCGGCGGGCGGCGACACGCTCACGTTCTTCGAGCAGGTGACGCTCATCGGGTTCGTACTGTTCGCCGACGCCGGCGTCGAGCTGAGCGTGATCGAGGTCGGGCTGGGCGGGCGGCTGGACGCGACCAACGTCGTCCTCGCGGACGTCGCCGCGGTCACCGGCGTCTCCATGGATCACGAGTCGATGCTCGGCCGGACGCTGCGCGAGATCGCGGCCGAGAAGGCCGGCATCTGGAAGCCGGGGCAGCGCGCGATCATCGGCATGTCGGGCGAGCCCGAGGCGGTCCCGTGGCTGCGCGCGGCGGCGGCGGCGGCGGGCGTGGGGTGGATGCGGGTCGTCGAGCCGATCGACGTCGCGCGGGCGCCGTTGCCGGCGCTGCTCGGCGAGCACCAGCGCGTGAACGCGGCGTGCGCGCTCGCGATCGCCGACGCGCTCGGGCTCGCGCTCGAGCCCGACGTCAAGGAGCTGGCGCTGCGCAAGGCCGTGCACCCGGGTCGCATGGAGATCGTGGCGGAGGCGCCGGTCGTCCTCCTCGACGGCGCCCACAACCCGCACGGCGCGCGGGCGCTGGCGAAGTTCGTCGCGCGCCGCGCCGAGCGTCCGCGCGTGCTCGTCCTCGCCGTCTCCGCCGACAAGGACGCCCGCGGCATGGTCGAGCCGCTTGCCGGCGCCTTCGACGTCGTCGTCGCCGCCGAGTACGCGGATTCGCGGGCGATGGAGCGGGCGAAGCTGGCCGAGGTCGTGCGGCGCACGGCGGGCGGCACCGACGGCGGCGTGCGCGTGACGATCGCGCCCGGCGGGCTGCGCGAGGCGGTCGAGACCGCGCGCGCCACGGCGGGCCCCGAGGGGCTCGTGGTCGTCTCCGGCTCGCTCTTCGCCGTCGGCGAGGTGCGCCCGCTGTTCCGGGCGATGCCCGTCGATCCGATCGCCGTGAACGATCCGGCGCCGCGCGCCTCGTAGGCGGCGCTCACCTCACGACGTACTGCCGGTGCCGTTCGTGCGCGAACGGGTGGAAGCCGTGCTTCTGGTAGACGCCCAGCGCCGCCGGGTGATCGAGCGAGCACGTGTGCACCCACAGCCGCCGGAGCGCGTGGTCCTTCCACGCCTCCTTGATCCCCCAGCGCAGGAACCACGAGCCCAGCCCGTGGCCGATCGCCTCCGGGAACAGCCCGAAGTAGGCGAGCTCGCATTCGCCCGCGGTGCGGCGATCGAGCTCGACGTAGCCGGCGGGGACGCCGTGTCGCCACGCGACGTGGACCTCGATCGCCGGATCGTCGATGACGGCGGCGAGCTGCTCGTCGCTCCAGCGCTTGCGATCGTACCAGTGCCAGGGCGCGCCGACCGCGTCGTAGAGGTAACGGTAGAAGCGCACGCCCGGCGGCGACGCGTGCACGACCTTCACGCCGTCGGGCGGGTGGGGGAGCGCCGGGCCGTGGTGGCCGCGCATCTCGAGGTGCGTCGTCAGCACCTCGACGATCTCGCGCGTACCGGCCAGGCCCGGCGGGATCGTGTCGAAGAGCGGGAGCTCGCCGTGGGGCGCGACGACGGCCTCCGCCAGCGTCGGCGCCGGCTCCATCTGCGCCACGTGTGGAGGTGCGCCGGGTGGGGAGACGAGCAGCCGCCCGCGCGCCGACACGGTGCGCCCCACCAGCGCCTCGCGCTCCTCGTCGTCGCGGCCGCCGATGCGGAGCGAGCCGCCGCCGGGCAGGACGATCGCGCACAGCCAGTGCGTCGGTCCGGCGGGGCCCATCACGCGGTACCGCCCCTGGTGGAACATCTCGTAGCGTCCGACGACCTCCACGTCCTGCCCGTCTCGTGCCGCCAGCCCGGGCGGCAATCGGTCGGCTTCGTCGCTCATCGGACCCGAATGTACCCGGCGATGTCCAAGCGGGAGCGCCCGTCGTGGGTCCAACGTCAGCTCATCGACCGGGTTCCGGGTGCTACCGTCACCGGCGGGGGAAACGCATGAGATCCAAGCTCTCGATCGTCGTGGTGGTGGGGGTCGTCTTCATCTCCGGCCTCGTCATCCAGCAGAACGCCTGCAGCTCCGACGACGGCTGGCCGCCGCACGACGGGAAGGTGCGGCAGACCGTCCGGATCGACGCGTACGGCCTGCGCCGCGGCGGCGAGGGGACGGTGACGATCGCGGCGACCGTCAACTTCACGCGGAAGGAGGCGGACGTCGTCGACCGCGTGCCCGTGCCGAGCTTCCGCTCGATCTCGCTCGCGCTCGTCGACGGCAAGGGCGTCGCGACGTCGCTCCCGGTCAAGAAGTGGGAGAACCAGGAGGGGGCGAGCCGCGCGACGGTGACCTTGCCCGAGGTGCCGGACGGCGACTACAAGCTGCGCGCGACGTACCAGACGCGGGCCGGCGGCGGCGACGTCGAGGCGAACCTGCCGCTCTACACGCCGGCGCGGATCCACGTCATCACCGATCGTCCGCTCTACGAGCCGGGCAACCTCGTGCGCTTCCGCGCCGTCGTCCTGCGCGCGCGTGACCTCGCCCCCCTCGACGGCCGTCCCGGCCGCTGGATCGTCAAGGACCCGGACGGCGAGGTGCTGCTCGAGGAGCAGAGCCCCGCCGGCGACTGGGGCGTCGTCGCCGGCACGTTCCCGCTCGACAAGGGCGCGCCCACCGGCACGTGGCGCGTCGCGTGGGAGTCGGCGGACGCCACCGACGAGGTGCCGTTCGCGGTCGAGCCTTTCACGCTGCCGCGCTTCCGCGTCGACGTCGCGGCGGCGAAGCCGTACTACCGTCCGCTCGAGTCGCCCGTCGTGCGCGGCGCGGTGGTCTACAGCTCGGGGGCGCCGGTCGCGGGCGCCGAGCTGGCCATCGAGTGGGACATCGACGGCGACTGGCCGCCGCCGACGTCGTGGCTGGAGGGTCAGCTGCCGAAGGTCGCGAAGGTCGCGGCCAACGGTCGCTTCGAGCTGAAGCTCCCGGAGGTCCCGCGCGACCTGCAGGGCCAGGTGACGATGACCGCGCGCATCTCGGCCGTGGATCCCGCCGGTGATCGCGTCGAGGGGCGCACCTCCGTCCTGCTGAGCGAGGACGGCATCGCGGTCTCCGCCGTCACCGAGATCGGCGACGGCCTGGTGCAGGGCTTCAATAACCGCCTCTATATCCGGGTGACGACGCCCGACGGCGTCGTCGTGCCGAAGGCGGCGATCACGGTGAAGCGCGCCTGGCAGGGTGACGACCCGGGGCTCGCCGCCACGCTCGACGAGGACGGCGTCGCCTCCCTGCAGCTCGATCCCGGCGCGCCGGTGAACGTCGTCATCCCGGCCGTGCCGTACCGGCCGCCGCCCTTGCCGCAGCTGGTGACCCGCGACGAGCCCGAGGAGCTCGTCGGTCAGGAGGGCGCGTCGCTCGCCGACCAGGTCGAGATGGACCGCTGGCTCGCCGCGCTCTCGCCCTGCGCGCTCTGGTACGACGAGTCGGACAGCGGGGTCTCGGTGGGGATCCGCGCGACCACCGGCGGCGCGCTCACCGTCGTCGCCGCCGGCTCGACGCCGCTCGATCGCTGCGTGGTCGACACGCTGCGCACGAAGCGACTCCCCGGCGGCCCCGACCGCATGTACGCCGTGACCTTCTCGTTCGTCGATCCGGCGCTGCCGCGGCTGGTCGCCTCGGTCGACAGCGCGCTCGACGTCCCCGAGGGGCTCGAGACCGCGGTGAGCGAGCTCGCGATGCGCGCGCGCAGCTGCTTGCCGCGCGACGCGCAGGGCAGCCTGCCGCGCGCGCTGACCTGGACCGCGCGCGAGGGCTCGAAGGAGATCCTGTTCGGCGGCTGGCTCGCCGATCCGGCGAGCGGGGAGGAGGCCGCGGTGAGCGCGATGGCGTGCGCCCAGGGGCGGCTCACCGGCGCGCGGGTCGCGCTCGAGGAGGAGGCCCCTGCCGACGCGATGGGCCTCGTGCGCTTCACCGTCGAGCCGCCGGTGATCGAGGGCGAGTCGCGGCCACAGCCGACGACGATGCTCGGCTACGAGCTGGTGGTCACCGCCGATCTCGAGGGCAAGCCGAGCACCAGGCTGCGCATCCCGCCGGGCGAGGTGCCCGATCTGCGGCTGCGCGTCCAGCCGGTGCTGGCGAAGGCGGGTGACAAGGTGAAGGCCGAGCTCATCCGCGGGCCGGCCTTCGCCGCGTCGGGGCGCACGCTGCCGAAGGAGCTCGTGCTCGAGCACCTGAAGGGGAAGCTCACCGCCGAGCTCGACGACAAGAAGCAGGCGGAGCTCACGATCCCGGCCGGCGCCGAGGGCTGGCTCGAGGTGAGCGGCGGCGGCGCGCGGGCGCTGGTCTACGTGAAGCCCGAGAACGATCTCGCCGTCGCCGTGACGCCGAAGGCGGAGCGCTACGCGCCGGGCCAGCAGGCGGAGCTGGCGATCACGACGACGCTCGGGGGCAAGGGCGCCAAGGCGGCGGTCGGGCTCATCGGCGTCGACGAGAGCCTCGGCCAGCTCGCCACCTTGCCCGGCGTCGACGCGCTGGCGCGGCTGCGGCCGCAGGTCGAGACGTCGTCGCCCGCGTTCGGCGTGCTCGACGGCCAGGCGCTCGCGCTCGGGCGTGTCCGGGGCGTCAACGCGGCGGCGGCGACGATCCTGCGCGTCGGCAGCATCCCGCGTCCGCCCGAGCTCGACGCCGTGGTGTCGGCGCAGGGCGAGACCACGTTCGATCCGATCGCGGAGTTGACCGACAACTTCTACAACGTGCTCGCCGAGCTCCACGTGCAGGTGCGCGCGTGGGAGGCCAGCGCGCCGCCCCAGGAGCAGATGAAACCCGAGACCATGGTCCGGCTGTGGCAGCAGGCGATCGACGCCTGCGCGCGGCGCAAGGAGCCGGTCGTCGACGCCTGGGGCCGGCGCCTGCGCCTGTCGCGCCTGCCGGAGGACCTCCTGATGCTCACCGATCCGCGCGTCGTGGTCGCGGTCGGTACGCGCCTGCCCGAGGACGTCGAGAGCTGGACCGCCTACGTGCGGAAGGGGAACAAGTGATGCGGATCAACCGGCTGGCGATCGCGCTCTGTCTGTTCCTCGCCGCGTGCAAGGGTGACGGTCCGCCGCGGGACTGGGACCGGCGCGCGCAGGCCGCCTCGAACGAGGAACCGTCTCCGCCCGAGGAGGACGACTGGGGCGAGGACGAGTCGGGTGGCACCGGCACGGCGATGGCGCTCGAGGAGGGGAAGATGGGGAAGAAGGACTCGGACCGCGCCGAGGGCCAGTACAAGATGAAGAAGGCCGGGGATGGCTTCGGCTACGGCCGCAGCGGCTTCGGTCCCGGCGGCGGAGGCTCGGGCTACGCCACGGTCGGCGCCGCCAGGCCGGCCGAACCGGCGTCGCCGGCGGCCGACGACGCGCCCGCGCGCGGCGGCAAGGACAAGCACCGGCCCGAGGGCATCACGCGCGCGTGGTTCCCCGAGACGTTCCTGTTCGAGCCGCGCATCGTCACCGACGACGCCGGCGCGGCCGAGGTCAGGGTGCGCGTCCCCGATCGCCTGACGACGTGGCGCGTGCTCGCGCTCGCGCACTCGCGCTCCGGCGCGCAGGGCGCGGCGGTGACGAGCTTCCTCGGCACGCTGCCGACGTACGTCGATCTCGTCGTGCCCGACACGCTCGTCCGCGGCGACGAGGTGCGCCTGCCGGTGCAGCTGGTCAACACCAGCGAGAAGGCGGTGACCGAGACGCTCTCGCTCGAGGCCGACAACGCGCAGCTCGCCGGCGGTGGCGGCGCGCGGACCCTGCCGGCGCAGGGCGCGCTCGTCGACTACGCGCGCCTGGTCGCGACCCGCCCGGGCCAGATCACCCTGCGCGCCGGGCTCGGCGAGAGCGACGCGGTCGTGCGCACGATCGAGGTGCTCCCCGTGGGACGTCCGGAGACGGTGGTGCGCACCGGCACGCTGGCCGCCCCGCGCACGCTCTCGATCGAGGGGCCGGCCGGCGCCGATCCCGAGACCGGGCGCGTGCGGCTGCTGGCGTTTCCCGGCGCGCTCGCGCTCCTGCGCACCGAGCTCGCGGTGTGCACCGCGCGGCAGAGCGTCGCCGACGACGCGTACGCGCTCATGCTCGCGGGCCACGCCAAGGCGATGCTGGCCGCGCTCGGCGACGAGGCCGACCCCGAGGCGCTGCGCACGCTGTCGATCCTCACGGCGCAGCGCGCGGTCCGTCACGGTCGCGCGCTCGACGTCGATACGGCGACGCTCGTCACCGAGGCGGCGCTGGGGCACGCGCAGAACCCGGTGATCACGCGCCTCGGCGAGCGCGCCGCCGGGTTCCTCGTCCGCCAGCAGCGTCCGGACGGCACGTTCGCCGGCGGCAGCGGCTGGACGCTGCAGCGCGTCCTCGTCGCCACCGCGATGGCGACCCGCGCGGTCGCCGCCGACATCGGCTCGCCCGCGGCGCGGCAGCGCGCGCTCGGCGTCTCGATCGCGGCGTCGGGCGCGTTCGAGCGCCTCATGCCGCAGGTGCAGGACCCCTACACCGCGGCCGTCGTGCTCGCCTCGGGCGCGGTCTCGGGCACGCTCGCCGACACGCTGCGCAAGCGCGTGACCGAGGCGCTCGTGACCAGCGCCGATGGCGCGAAGCGGCTCGACGTGCCGCCCGACGTGGTGCGCCCCGACGGCGCGCGCCCGTCGGCGGTCGAGGCGACGGCCTGGGCCGTGCTCGCGCTCGAGGGCGATCCGCAGGCGGCGCCGCAGCTGGCCGATCTGGGCGCGACGCTCCTCGGCTCGTACGATCCGGTGATGGGGTGGGGCGACGGGCGCACCAACCTCGTCGCCCTGCGCGCGGTGCTCCAGCTGTTCAAGGCGCCGGTGCCCGAGGGCGTGACCATCACGCTCGTGATGGACGGTCAGCCCGTGGTGAGCGGCACGCTCGATCGCGCCAAGCTGCGCGAGGTGCTCGTGCTCGAGGGGCCGGCGCCGGCGCTCGCCGGCGCGCACACGTGGGAGGTGAAGGCCGAGCCCGCCGTGCCCGGCCTCGGCTACTCGCTCACGCTCGAGGGCTGGGTGCCGTGGGAGAAGGCGCACGGCAAGGCCGGGCTCGAGCTGCAGCTCCCCGAGGCGGTGACCGGCGCCGTCGGCAAGCCGACCGACCTGGCGCTGCGCGCGGTCGCGCCGTCGGGCATGGACCTCCACATCCAGCACGCGCTGCCGGCGGGCGTCCAGGTCGACACGCCGAGCCTGGAGAAGCTCGTCGCGGCCGGCACGATCGCGCGGTTCACGGTGGCGACCGGCAAGGTCGACCTCTACGTCGACGCGCTCGATCCGGGCGAGACGTTCGCCGCGAGCTACCGCGTCATCCCGACGCTCGCCGGCAAGCTGCGCTCGTCGGCGTCGCTCATCGAGGGCGGCGACACCGTCAACCACGTGCCGCCGAGCGTCTGGGTCATCCGGTAGCGGCGGGGGCAGGCCGGCCGGGATCAGCCCGCCGGGGCATACTCGGCGAGGATGGCCTCGCTCTATCACCGCGCTCGCGTCATGACCTGCGCCGGCTCCGGCGCCGATCCGCTGGGGCTCATCACCGACGGCGCCGTCCTGTGCGAGGGTGGCCGCGTCGTGTGGGTCGGCCCCGACGAGGACGCCGACGCGGCGTCCCGCGCGCTCGACGTGGTCGTGGCGGAGCGCGTCGATCTCGGCGGCCGCCTGCTCACGCCGGGGCTCGTCGACTGCCACACCCACGCCGTCTTCGCCGGCGATCGCTCCGACGAGTTCGCCATGCGCGCCCGCGGCGCCGGCTACCTCGAGATCGCGAAGGCCGGTGGCGGCATCGCGGCGACGCTCGGGCCGACGCGGGCGGCGACCGACGCCGACCTCGAGCGCCTGACCGTCGATCGGCTCGTCGCCGCGCGCGCGACCGGCACGACGACGGCCGAGGTGAAGAGCGGCTACGACCTCACGATCGCCGGCGAGCAGCGGCTCTTGCGCGTCATCGCGCGCGCGGGCGCGCAGGCCGGCGTGGCCGTGGTGCCGACGCTCCTGTGTCACGTCATCCCGCCCGAGCGGAAGGCCGATCGCGACGTCTACGTGCGCGAGCTCGCCGAGGTGCTGGTCCCGGCGGTCGCCGCCGGCGGGCTCGCGACCGCGGTCGACATCTACTGCGACGACGGCGCGTTCACCCGCGACGAGACCGCGACCGTGCTCGGCGCGGCGCGCGGCGCCGGGCTCGCGGTGAAGGCGCACGCCGGCCAGTTCAGCGATCAGGGCGCGGCCGAGCTCTGCGCCGAGCTCGGCGCGCTGTCGGTCGATCACGTCGAGCAGGTCTCGGACGCGGGGATCGCCGCGCTCGCGGCCGCGGGCACCGTCGCCGTGATGCTGCCCGGCGCGTGCGTGCAGCTGCGGCTGCCGCCGCCGCCCGTCGCCAGGCTCCGCGCCGCCGGCGTCCCGCTCGCGGTCGCGAGCGATCTCAACCCGGGCTCGAGCTACTCGTCGTCCTTGCCGCTCCAGATGTGGATGGCGACGACGCACTTCGCGATGTCGGTCGAGGAGGCCTGGCTCGGCGTCACCCGCGTCGCCGCGCGCGCGCTCGGGCTGAGCGACCGCGGGATGCTCGCGCCCGGCGCGCGCGCCGACCTCGTCGCGTGGAACGCCGAGCACCCGGCGGCGATCCCGTACCAGTACGGCGCCAACCTCGTCGACCGCGTCCTCGTGGCCTGACGTCCTCTACCCGTTCGTCCCGAGCGAGGCGCGCAGCGCCGGGTCGAAGGACAGCGTCACTGGCCGCCGGTGTCGGTCCACCAGCTGTTGAACGACAGCCGCTGACCGTCCGGGCTGACGCGCATCGGCGTGGTGCCGCCGATCGAGCCGGCGAGCAACGTGTACGGACCGGCGATGCCGGTCGTCGACTTCTGCACGCCGCCCGCGCTGCCGAGGTAGACCGTCTGCCCGTCGGCGCTGACCGCGCACGTGCGCGGGATCGAGATGGGCACGATCGCGCCGAAGCTCCCCGCGCTCCAGGTCTGGATGCCGCCGTTCGCCGTGATGATGGCGAACGTGCCGTTGCCACACGCCATCACGCGGTTGGTGCCGGTCACCACCGACCACGTCATGCCGTCGTTGGTGCTCTGCGAGCCGGGGCCGTTGGTCACCGGCGTCGCGAACACGTCGCCGCCGCCGGCGAAGCCGACGTGCGCGAAGTTGCCGGCGCCCGTCGCGCCCTGCCAGGTCGCGCCGCCGTCGCTCGTGTACTGGTTGTACGCGCTGTAGCCGCGCAGCGGCGTCGCCGGATCGAACCACGTGCGGCCGTCGGACGGGAGGCCGGTCCCGAGCACCACGCCGGTGTCACCGCCGTCGAGCGAGCGCCAGGTCGCGCCGTCCGGCGCGGACACGAACAGCGCGAGGCTGGCGCCGTCGACGGTCGAGGCGATGGCCTTGCCGAGCGGGATGCGCTCCCAGCTGACGCCGCCGTCGCGCGAGCGGAGATAGCCGGAGTAGACGTCCGCGGCGTGACCCGCGCGCGGGTCGAGCAGCACCGGCAGGAGCGGGTTGGGATAGAGCCACGGGCCGGGGAGGTCGAGCGTCGACCAGCCGCCGCCGGCCGCGCGCACCGCGAGGCGCTTGCGCTCCGCGGGGCCGCCGGGCGGGTTGCTGATGTGCATCAAGACGAGCAGCCGCCCGTCGGCGAGCCAGGTCAGCCCCTCCGGCGTGTGCGGGTCGACCAGCCCGCTGTCCTCGAACCCGAGCGCGCCGCCCGCCGGTCCGACGTAGGTGCCGCTCATGCCGCCGCTGCCGCCGTTCACGCCGATCACCGCCATCGTGCCGTCAGCGCGGAGCGCCATCGCCTGCGGCGGGTTGGTCGCGTCGGGCCACGTGCCGTAGTTGGTGTACGTGAGCTGGTCGACGCTCGACGCGAGCACCGTCGACGTCGCGAGGTAGAGGGTGCCGTTCGCGGCGTAGGCGAGGGCGCGCGGCTGGTGGCCGCCGAACAGCCGGAAGGTGACGCCGCCGTCCGACGACACGAACACGCCGCGGTTGGCCGCGACCGCGAGCTTCATCGGATCGGTCGGGTGCACGGCGAGATCGAACACGCCCATGAGCGAGGTGTTGACGATCTGGGCGCAGCCGGTGGCGCCGATCCGGAAGAGGCGGGCGACGCGGGCGCCCGGCGGCCCGGCGACGATGCTGTTCTCGAGCACGAACACCGCGCCGTCGGCGGCGCGCGCGACCGCCTGGTGGTGGATCGAGGTCTCGTTGAAGTCGACGTCCTGGTAGCGGCACCAGAGGCGCTTCCACAGCGTGGGATCGCCGGTGAGGTCCGGTCCGCGGCGCAGGCTCTGGACCGACGGCGCGGCCAGGAACGCGGTCGCGCTGCCGGCGCTCACCACGCCCTGGATCACGAGGCGGCCGCCGCTGTCGACGGTGAGCCGCGGCGAGGGCCGGAGCACCTGGGTCTGGGGGTAGCGCGCGAGCGCCTGCTTCCACGGCTTGGTGATGATCGCGAACGACTGGACGTTGCTCGTGCCGACGTCGACGCCGTCGGCGAACGCGCGCACGCGGTAGTCGTAGGCGCCGGCGACCTCGACCACGTCGGTGAAGGTGATCGTGTCGTCGATGAACGGGCGATAGACGTGCTGGTGCCGCGTCGCCACCACGGTGAAGCCGCCGCCGTCGCGCTGGCGCTCGAGGTCGTAGCGCAGGCCGGCGGCGAGGCCCGTGCTCGCGGTGAGCGTCAGCTCGGTGTCGGTCCAGCGTACGGCGGGTGGCGTGCCCATCGTCATCGCCGCCGGCGCCGGCGTCGCCGCCGCCACCGCGCACTGCTCCGCCGTGTTGCCGTCCTCGACCTGCGCGCTGCGCGCGCGGACGGTGACGCAGTACGTGACGCCCGGCGTGAGCCCGCCGAGGAACATGGGGTTGTTGCCGGCGACCGTCATCGCGTACGCGCGCTGGAACGTGTGGGCGCCCGTCTGCGGCCGGACGTAGATCCAGTAGGTCGCGCCGGACAGCGTGGGGAACAGGATCTCGATCCCGCCACCCGTCGTCGCCGTGGTCGCGCTGGTGATGCCGGCGTAGGTGGGCCCGCCGGCGTGCAGGTCTTCCTCGGGCCAGTCGCCGCCCGCCATCATCGCGGTCGCGGTCCACAGCGAGAAGTGCGAGACGCCGATGACGACCTCGCCGCCGGCGACGGTCGCGGGTCCCTCGTCGGTCCACGCCCCCGAGAGCTCGGCCGACGAGATCTCGTTGTAGGCGCCGGCGCCCGGGCTGGGCAGGCGCAGGGTGAGCGGCGCCGAGGGCGCGACGCCGTCGGTGAGAAACTGCACGACGTATCCGCCGATCGGCGTGCCGCCGGCGCGGTTCACGTTGTTCGAGAGCCGCAGGAGCAGCAGGGTGCCGTTCGGCAGGGCGCCGGCCGGGATCACGATGGTCGCGACCCCGAGCGCGATCGTCTGGGTGGTGCCGTCGATCGTGACCGTGGTCTGCGCGAGCACGTTGCCGACCGGCCCCGGATCCCACGCCGGGGCGTCGGGTCCGCCGGCGTCGATCGGGCCGTCGGGCGTCGCGCCGTCGGGCGCCGCGCCGTCGGGCGCCGCGCCGTCGGGCACGGCGCCGTCGGGATCGGGAGCGTCCGCCGGCGGCGCGTCGTCGGGCGCCGCGTCGATGCCGGTGGATGCGTCGGGATCCTGGGGATCGGCGCCGCCCCCGCATGCCACGACCAGGGACCCCAGGAACAGGACGAGCCAGAGATGCCTCATGCCCACCATCACGAGGTCGGAAGCCGATCCGTCAGGCGGTGCGCGCTACTTGCGCTGGGCCCGCAGCGTCACGGGGCCGATGTAGTCGATCCAGTAGACGTGGGTGTCGTCGACGGCGATCGCGGCCGGCGCGGCCGGGGTGCGCGCGAAGCGCTCGATCCGCCGCGTCTGCCGGTCGATACGGAGCACCTCGTTCGCGCTGAGCGTCTCCAGGTAGACGTGGGTCGCGTCCTGCGCCAGGCCGTGGCTCTCGCGCCGGCCGGGGAGCTGGATCCAGACCGTGGGCGGACCGCCGG
The DNA here is from genome assembly GCA_002344285.1 of Myxococcales bacterium UBA2376. Taxonomy (GTDB): domain Bacteria; phylum Myxococcota_A; class Polyangia; order Haliangiales; family Haliangiaceae; genus UBA2376. The sequence goes on along the minus strand of DDTA01000273.1, from coordinate 3,751 downwards.
CGGGGGAGACGCGAAGGAGCCGCGGCGTTCGATCGGTGTAGACGAGGTCACCACCCGGGCCGTCGAGCATGACGTTCGTCGCCAGCCGGGAGGTGGGATCCCTGCCCAGGCCGGTGCTCGAGCCGCCGCCGATCGGCGTCTTCCACAGCATGCCGGGCACGGCGCCGCCGAAGTCGGCCCAGTAGATCCAGCGCTCGTCGGTGGCGAACCCCCAGATGCCGGGCATGCCATCGGCGACGACGCGGATCGGGCCGGTCCCCGCGAGCGGCGCCTCGTAGATCGCGCCGGCGGCGCTCGACGACCAGCGCAGCAGGTCGCCGCGGACCTCGAGCGCGCCGATGTCGCGCCCGGGCGATCGGTAGAGCACGGTCGGCGGCGTGGGCGCGCCCGGCGCGAGCGGGACGCGGAAGATCCGGTCGCCGTAGAGCTCCCCGACGTAGGCGAAGCCCGCGCCGTCGAGCGCGAGCGCCGTGCCGCGATCGATCGGGAGCGTCGCGATCGTGACCGGCTCGCAGGCCCGTTCGGCGCACGCCGGCGCCGCCGGGAGGTCCTCGATCGCGGCGCGAGGCTCGGCGCCGGCGGAGCCGTCGCGGCCGGCGTCGGCCGCAGGCGCACGCTCGCGCCGGCCGCCGCAGGCGGCGAGCGCGAGGAAGACGACGACCCACTTCGCCCGCAAGGTGCGCTCCACGAGTATCGCACGCGCGCGTGGTAGTGTGAGGCGTCGATGATCCATCCGCCCGTCGAGGAGCTCCTCGGCGGCGGCCCGGGGGCCAGGGAGCATCTCGACACCTGTCCCGCGTGCCGCCGCGTCGTCGCGCTCGCCGACGATCCGGAGGCGCCGCGCCCGGTCGCCGTTCCCGACGCCTTCCCCGCCGACGAGCTCTCCCGCGCGCGCTACACCGACTGGCGCGCGCTCGGCGGCGGCGGCGGCGGCATGGGCCGCACCTTCCGCGCCTTCGACGCGCGGCTCGGCCGCGAGGTGGTGATCAAGCAGCCGCGCGGGCGCGAGCTGCGCGCGCGCTTCGAGCGCGAGGCGCTCCTGACGGCGCGGCTCCAGCACCCGGCGATCGTCGGCGTGTACGAGGCCGGGCGCTTCGACGACAGCGAGCCGTTCTACGCCATGCCGCTGGTCCGCGGCGCGCCGCTGGCCGACGAGATCGCGCGGCGCACGACCGCCGACGAGCGGCTCGCGCTCCTGCCCCACGTGACCGCGGTCTGCGAGGCCGTCGCCTACGCCCACGAGCAAGGCATCGTCCACCGGGACCTCAAGCCCGCCAACGTCCTCGTCGGCTCGTTCGGCGAGACCGTCGTGATCGACTGGGGGCTCGCCACCGACCTGCACGCGCGCGACGGCGACGCCGCGCGCGCCTCGCTCGAGGAGGTGGGCGACGGGCTCACGCAGCTGGGCGTCGGCACGCCGCACTACATGCCGCCGGAGCAGGCGCTGGGCGGCCCCGCCGATCCACGGATGGACGTCTACGCGCTGGGCGCCACGCTCTATCACACGCTCGCCGGCACGCCGCCGTACGGTGCGCTCGCGACGGCGCAGGTGCGGCCGCGGCTGCTCGCCGAGCCGCCGGCCGCGCTCGCGTCCGTCGCGCCGACGGTGGCGCCGGCGNNGCCGAAGGATCCCGAGCTGTCGGGGATCATCGCGCGCGCGATGGCGCGCGAGCCCGCCGCGCGCTTCGCCTCGGCGCGCGAGCTGGCCGAGGAGCTGCGCCGCTTCCAGACCGGCCGGCTGGTGCAGAGCCGGCGCTACACGCCGGGCGAGATCGTGCGCCACCTGGCGCGCCGCTACCGCGCGCCGCTGTCGGTCGCCGCCGTCGCCGCCGGGCTCCTCGCCGGCGTGGCGATCATCAGCGCGGTGCGCGTGACCCGGGCTGGCAACGCCGCGCAGGCCGCGCAGCGGCGAGCCGAGGCCAACGAGCGCGCCTCGCGCGAGGAGCTGCATCGCGGCATGGGCGTGGCGGCGAGCCGGCTCGCGCTCCTGCCGACCCGGCGCGGCGACGCGCTCGCGCTGGCCGTCGGCGCGGTCGCCCCCGCGCTCGCGGCGGGTGAGTCGCCGGTCGCGGAGGCGCGCCAGGGGCTGCACGACGCGATCGCCGGCGCGGCCGCCCTCGTGCTCGAGGGGCACGCCGCGCCGCTCGAGGGCTTCGCGTTCTCGCCCGACGGCGCACACGTCGCCGGGCGATCGCCGGGCGATCACAGCGTGCAGCTCTGGGACGCGCGCACGGGGCGGCACCTCGCCACCGTCGCCGCGGGCGGCGCCCACTTCGCCGTCGACGAGCTGGTGTTCTCGCCCGACGGCGCGCGCTTGCTCACCTGGGCGCGCACGCCGCCGCAGGCGCAGCTGTGGCCGGTCACCGTCGACGCGCCGGTGGTGACCCTCGATCACGACGGTTCGCTCGAGCGCGCCGGCTTCCTCGCCGACGGGACGGTGGTGCTCGCCGGGCGCGGGCTCACGTACCTCGACGCGAGCGGCGCGGTGGTCCAGCGCGAGGCGCTCGCCGCGCCCCCGCCGGGCGCGGACGTCGCCGACTGGGCGGCGCGCCCCGGACGCGTCGACCAGCTCGACGCCGCCACGCGCGCGACCCTGCGCACGCTCGACGGGCCGCCGGGGCTCGCGGTCCAGGCGCTGGCGCTCGGTCCGCGCCAGCGCCTGGCGGTGGCGACCGAGAGCGCGGCGTGGCTCGTCGACGCGCGCGCGGGCGAAGCCGGCGTGCTCGTCGGGCACACGAGCGAGGTGAGCGGGATCGTCGTCGTGGACGGACGGGTGATCTCGGTCGGGCTCGATGGCCGCGTGATCACGTGGGACGCCGGCGGCGACGTCGCCAGCGCGTCGGCGGTGGACAGCGAGGTGCTCGCGCTCGCGGCGGACGGCCGGCGGCTCGTGGTCGGGCGGACCGACGGCGTCGCCAGCGTCTTCGACGTGGGCGATGGTGGTCGCCTCGTTCGCGGGCCCGACGTGGCGCCGGCGGGGCACGCGGTGAGCGCGCTGGCGGCCGCGGACGGCGGACGCCGGATCGCGTTCGCCCGCAACGACGGCGAGATCTTGCTGGTCGATCCGGCGGCGCGCGACGCGGTGGTCCGCATGCGCGCGCCTTCCGAGCCGTCGATCACCGCGCTGGCGTTCGCGCCCGACGCGTCGACGGTCGCGTCCGTCGACGTCACCGGACGCGTGGAGCTCTGGGATCCGGTGCGGTCGACCCGCGTGGCCGAGCACGTCCTTCCCCCGGTCGACGACGTGGACCGGGCCCACTTCGCCGTCGCCTTCGCCGGCCCGTCGCGCCTGCTCGCCTGGCGCTACGGCGGTGACACGGTCGCGCTGAGGCTCCCCGCGCTCGACGCCGACGTCACGCTGCCCGGCCGGATCGTCGCGGTCTCGCCCGACGGCGCGCGCGTCGTGACCGCGGGCGCCAGCGGCGATCTCGACGTGCACGACTCCGGGCGCGCGCCGCGCCGGGTGCTGACGTCGCCGCGCCCGGTGACCTCCGCCGTACTCTCGCCCGACGCGTCGGTGCTCGCGGTCGGCGACGCCGACGGCGTCGTGCGGGTCGTCGATCTCGTTGCCGACGGCGCGGCGACGCTCGAGCTGGCGAGCCCCGGGGGCGCGGTCAGCGCGCTGCGCTTCACCGCCGACGGTCGCGAGCTGGCGGCGGGGCATGCGGACGGCGTGCTCCGGCTCCATCCGCTCGCGTCGGCGGATGCGCTCGCGCGGGCGTGCCGCTCGCTCACGCTCCTGGGGCGCGCC
>DDTA01000020.1 GCA_002344285.1 Myxococcales bacterium UBA2376 | reverse complement strand
CGCGCGCACCTCCCCGCCGCGCGCCCCCGCACCTTCATCGCAGACTCGGTCGCTGTCTGGGACGTGCACGTGGTCGTGGTCGTGGTCGTGGTCGTGGACCTTGACGGCGACGGCGACGTGAACGTGGCCGTGGACGATCTCCGGGCCGTGGACGCACATTCCGGCGCGTCGTCCACAGACTCGCGTCCCGCACTCGCGACTCACGCCGCGCGCTCGCGCGACGCGGGCGGCTCGCCAACGTCTCGCGGTCAAACGGCGAGGGGGCCGTCGGGCGCCAGCAGCGCCGTCGCCGCGCCGATCGCGTCGGAGGAGCCGGCCAGCGCGAGGACGTCGTCAGCCTCGATCGTGTCGGCGGCCGAGGGCACCGCGATGCTCTGGTCGCCGCGCTGGATCGCGAGCACGGTCGCGCCGGTGAGGCCGCGCAGGTTGGCGGCGCCCAGCGTCTTGCCGGCGAGCGCGCTCGTCGCCGCCACGCGCACGGCCGTGGGTGTGCCGAGGCCGGGCAGGACGGTCTCGATCTCGGTCAGGTCGACGATGCCCGGGGGCGGCGCCGGCGCGTTCGGATCGTGGGAAGGCTCGGTCGCGGCGCGGGTGCGGCTCTGGATCGAGAGCACCTCGACGATCGCCTGGGCGCCGGCGCGTACGTGGGCGTCGAGGTCACCGGCGGAGCGCCACACGCGCCACGCTTCGTACACGATCAGCGCGACGAGCATCACCGCCGCCACCGGCGGCGCGATGGCGCCGGTGACCCCGAGCGCGGGCAAGACCGCGACGAGCAGGATCGGCACCTGCAGGGCCACCGTCAGCATGCGCCGCGGCGCCGCGCCGAGATCCAGGCCGTGCCGGGAGGGCAGGGCGCGCTCGGCGATCGCGATCGCGATCGAGCGCGAGAGGCGCGCGAGGCCCAGCAGGAGCGGCGCCGCGACCGCGCCGGCGCCGGCGATGACGAGGATGCGCGCCAGGCGCTCCTCGAGCTGCAAGGCGCGCGAGACGTCGCGCGTCGCCGGCTCGAGCAACAACCCGGTCGCGAGCGCCACGCCGAACAAGAGCAGCGCGTCGAGCACGAGGAGCCCGACGCGCCGGCGCGATCGGGCCACCGTCGCGCGGCGCGCGTTGGGGCGCAGGGCCTCGATCCACGAGCCGTAGAGCGCCGCGAACGTGGCGAGGCGGCGGGGCAGGCGGGGCTCCAGCCACGCGGCGACGGTCGGCCCGCGCCGCGCGAGGGTTGGCGTCAGCGCCGTGGTCACCGCCGACACCGCGACCGCGACCGCGTACCACGCCGGCGGCAGGATCTTGCTGGCCACGCCGATGCTGGCCGAGACGAAGGAGAGCTCGCCGATCTGCGCCATCGTCATGCCGGTGGCGACCGCGGCGGGGACGCCGCGGCCGGCGAGGAACACGCCCAGCGTCACGGCGACCAGCTTGCCGCCGACCACCACGACGAGGACGACCAGCACCTCGAGCCAGTGATCGGCGAAGACCTGCGGATCGATCAGCATGCCGACCGAGACGAAGAAGACGGCGGCGAACAGGTCGCGGATCGGCTCGACCAGCGGCTCGATGCGCTTGTTCTCGCCGGCCTCGGCGGTGAGCGCCCCCGCGAGGAAGGCGCCGAGCGCGACCGAGTACCCGGCGCGCTCGGCGAGGATCGCGAGCCCGAAGCAGAGCCCGACCGCCAGCACCAGCGTGGTCTCGTGCCGGCCCAGCGCCACCGTCGCGCGCACGAGGCGGGGCACGACGAGGATGCCGACGGCGATCGTGACGATCAGGAAGCCGGTGAGCTTGCCGAGCGTGACCGCGAGGTCGCTCCAGCCCAGGCCCGCGCCCTTGCCGACGGCCGTGAGCACCGTGAAGAGCAAGATCGCGAGGAGGTCCTCGATCACCAGCAGGGAGAAGACGCGGCGCCGGTGCTCGGGGGGCGGCGGGTGCTCGTCGAACGAGCGCGAGATGATCGTCGTCGACGAGATCGCGACGATCGCGCCGACGAAGAGGCTGGCCTTCCCCGACAGTCCGAACGCGGTGCCGACGACGGTGCCGAGCACGAACATCAGCCCGACCTCGATCACGGTCGCGACCATGGCGCCCATGCCGACGCCCATCACGCCGCGCACGCTCAGCTCGAGCCCGATCGAGAACATGAGCAGGATGACGCCGAGCTCGGCCAGCGTCGCGACCACGCCCTCGTCGGCGACGAACCACACGCTCGTGTACGGGCCGACCAGGACGCCGGCGACGAGGTAGCCCAGGACGACCGGCAGGCGCAGGCGCTGGAACACCACCGTCGTCACGGCGGCGGTGCCGATGACGAGCGCCAGCGTCTGGATCAGCGCGTGTCCGACCACGGCCCAGACTAACCGGTCCCGCGCGTCGACCTCTACTCGTACGGCGCGAAGCGTGCGCGTGATGTTCGTCGCCGGTTGAGCGCGTCGAGCTCGACCTTGGTGTACGCGCCCGCGCTCCCCTTCGGCAGCCGGGCCCGCACGAACCCGATGACCTGGGACCGAGCCCGGTTCGCCGCCTCGACCCGCCGCGCGTCGCCGTCCTCGGCGCCGTCGTCCCAGAGCTCGAACAGCGCCTCCTTCTTCTGCGCGAGGTCGAGGTCGCTGCGGGCCCACAGCCGGTCGAGGTGGCGCCGCACGATCTCGTCGGCGCGCTTCAGCTCGCGCGCCTGGTGGACACGCGCGATCTGCACGCGCTCCTCCCGGGTCTCGTCCATCCACAGGAGCTTGTCGCTCTGGTACGGGTCCTCGCCGAGCTTGCGCATCACCCAGTCGGTGAGCTCCGTGCTGCCGCCCAGCACCGGGACGGTCGCGACCTCGCCATGGTCCGCCTTGTCGTCCTCCCCCTCCTTCCTGTCGAGGTGCTTGGTGTAGTCCTTGACCTCGAGACCGCTCGTCCAGTCGCGCTCGGCCTCCTTCACCTTCGCGTACGGGTCTCGCTGCCAGTCCTCGAGGCCCTTGGCCGCGCGCTTCGCGACCTTGAACGGGTTCGGAAGCTTCAGCTTCACCGAGAACGCGGGCTTGTCCTTGAAGCTGACCTTGCCGTCGCGGCCGACGTTGCCCTGGAACCCGGGCCGCTGCGTCCGGTACGTGCCGCCGCCGCTGTCCTGGAGCTTGCCCGACGACTCCACGGGCGCCTCCGCCCGTCGCGCGTCGGGATCCTCGTGCAGCACCGCTCCCTTCACGCTCAGCTCCGGCCGCCGCATCGACAGCTTCCCGAACCCACCACCCTCCGTCTCCGAACCCGTGCCCGTGCCCGTGCCCGTGCCCGTGCCCGTGCCCGACTCCGCAGCCGCGCTCGTCGCGCTCCCTCTCCCGATCTCCCTCTCGCTCTCCCTCTCCCTCTCGCTCTCCCTCTCCCTCCCCCTCTCCATCCCCGTCACCGCCGCCACCCCTGTAGGTTCCACGGCCACCTCGACCTCGAACAGGTCGACCACCATCGGCTCCATCGGCTCGACCACCGCCGCCTCCGTCTCCGCGGGCGGCAACTCGACCATCCCGATCCGCACCGGCGCCTTCTTCCGCTTCCGCTCCGGCGGCTCCACCCAGTCCAGCACCGCGAGCACGCAAACGTGCAGAATCGCACTCGCTACCACCGCGATGGCGACTCCGTGTCTCACGACACTTGGACCTCCGTCCCCGGCCGTGCGTTGCCCATTCGCACGCGACGGCGACACCTCGCGCCGACTCGCTGACAGAACGGAACGACGCATGCGCACGCGGAGAACACCAGCACCATGAGCCTACCCCTCGCCGGTCTCCTGTCGCGGTTGTTTCGCCGGGGTGCCCCCGCTGACCTCGCCGCCGCCGCCGGCGGCGACGGGGACGCGCTGGCACGCCTCTACGACGCCCACGTCGACGGGCTCTACGCCTTCGTCTACTACCGGGTCGGTCGTGACCAGTCCCTCGCCGAGGACATCGTGCAGGAGACGTTCACGGCCGCGCTCGCCCGCACCGACGACTACGACGGCGCGCGCGGCTCGGTGGCCAGCTGGCTGACGACGCTCTCGCGCAACGTCATCCGCGATCACCTGCGCGACCACAAGCGCGCCGACGAGGTCGCCGAGCGCTGGGATCGCATCGACGCGTCGCTGGCGCAGCTCTACGACGCGCTCGAGCGCACGCCCTTGCCCGGCGACGTCCTGGCGCGCGCCGAGACCCGCGACCTCGTGACCATGACCATCGCCCACCTGCCCGAGAGCTACCGGCTCGCGCTCGCCCGCAAGTACGTCGACGACCAGAGCCTCGAAGACCTCGCGCGCGAGATGGGCCTGTCGGTCGACGCGGCCAAGTCGCTGCTCGCCCGGGCCCGCCGCGCCTTCAAGGAAACCTTCTCCACCCTCGGCCACGCGCTCGAGGAGGTGACGCCATGACCCGCTCCACCCGTGACCCCGTTCGTGACGACGTCCTCGACGCCAACCTGGGCAAGCTCGTGCCGATGGCCGACGCGCCCTCGATGCGCGCCGAGGCCAAGGACCGCATCCGTGCCCGGCTGCTCGCCGTGCATGCGCGCCCGCGCCGCGAGCGCTCGCGCATCGTGATGACCGGCTGGGCGCTGGCCCTCGGCGCGGCCACCGCCGTCGTCGTCGCCAACGTCGCCGGCGGCGGCGGTGGCGGCGCTCACGACGGGGGGCCCATCGCCGACGGCAACCAGGGCGCCAAGAAGCCCGACGATCAGCTCGTCCTCGCCGACGGCTCCACCGCGGACCTGGGTCCCGGCGGCAAGGTCGAGGTGAAGGGCGACCGCAAGGTGCGCATCACCGGCGCCGTCCTCCTCGACGTCGTCCCCGGCAAGGGCCAGTTCATCGTCGAGACCGCCAACGGACAGCTCACGGTCATCGGCACCCGCTTCCTCGTCGAGGCCACCGCGGATCGCACCGTCGCCTCGGTCCTCCGCGGCGCGGTCGCCATGCGCTCGGCCGGCGGCGAGGAGGTCGTCCGCGCCGGCGAGCAGGGCACGATGACGGCGAAGTCGCCGCCGACGCGCGGCCCGGCGCCGCGCCTCTCGCACCTGGTGAGCTGGGTGGCCGAGCGCCGCCGTCGCGACGAGACGCAGCCGAGCGGCCCCGCGCGCTCCGGCGTGCTCGTCGCGCGCAACCCGATGTGGCAGGAGCAGGAGTTCCCGCTGCCCTTGCGCGCGCTCACCGTCGACGTGCACCTCGAGAACCAGGTCGCGCGCGTCGCGCTCGATCAGACGTTCCACAACCCGGAGCAGCAGCAGCTCGAGGGTGTCTACAAGTTCTCACTGCCGCCCGACGCCTCGGTGGCGCGGCTCGCCATGTACGTCGACGGCCGGCTCACCGAGTCGGCGGTGGTCGAGCGCATGCGTGCGCGGCGCATCTACGAGGACATCGTCTACACCCACCGCGACCCGGCGCTCATGGAGCAGATGGGCGCGAGCAAGGTGTCGATGCGGATCTTCCCGCTCTTCCCCAAGCAGGACCGGAGGGTTCTCCTCGCGTACACGCAACCGCTGGCGCGCACGTACGACGACGTGACGCTCACCGTGCCGATGCCCGACCTCGAGACCCCGGTCGCCGAGGTCAACATGCAGGTGAAGGTCGTCGGCTGCGGCGCGTGCGAGATCACGTCGCCGTCACACCGCGTGCAGATCCAGCGCGACGGCGCCGACGCGATCGTGCGGCACCAGGGCGTCGCCGAGACGCTCGGCGACTCGCTCGTCCTGCGCCTGCGCCAGCCCGACGCGGCGCAGGTGTCGGTGGCGACGACGATCGAGGACGCGCTCCGCTACGCGCTCGTGCGCGTGCGCCCCACCGTCGACGCGGCCCAGGCCGCCGGCGTCACCGCGGACCGCCCGAAGAAGTGGGTGATCCTGTCCGACACCAGCGCGTCGCGCGGCCACACCGAGCGGCGGGCGCAGGCCGAGATGATCGACCGCCTGGTCCAGGAGATCGACGAGCACGATCAGGTGGCGATCGTCGCGTTCGACGCGACCCACCGCCGCTTCGCGCCGTGGCAGGACGCGATCGGCGTCGACCGCAAGGCGCTCGCGGCGTTCCTCACCGGTGACGGCGGCCTCGGCGAGACCGACCTCGTCACCTCGCTCGAGGGCGCGGTCAGGCTCCTCGACGGCGAGCCGGGCTACATCGTGTACCTCGGCGACGGCACCGCCACCGGCGGCCGCCGCACGATCGACCAGCTCCGCGACGCGGTCGCGGGCAAGGCGACGTTCATCGGCGTCGGCATCGGCGACGGCAGCGACATGCCGACGCTCTCGGCGCTCGCCGACGCGACGTCGGGCATGGCGCTCCACGTCGATCTCGGCGACGACCTCGCGTGGCGCGCGCTCGATCTCGTCGCCGCGCTCTACACGCCGCGCGTCACCGGCCTGGTGGCGACGCTCGAGACCGCCGGCGGGCAGGTGCGCGACGACGACGTCTCGGCCTACCTGCGCTCGGCGCAGGTCGCGGCCGGCGAGGACGTCGAGGTCGTGGTGCGCGCGCCGGCCCGCGCCGATCTCACCGCGCTCGTCCTGCGCGGCATGGTCGGCGGCCGGCCGTGGTCGCAGCGCGTCGAGCTCGCGACCGCGCCGCGCGCGCCCGGCGACGCCGGCTACCTCCCGCGCCTGTGGGCCGAGCGGCGCATCGATCACCTCCAGACGATCGGTGACCGCGCGCTCGCGCCGTGCACCACGACGCCGTGCGCCTCGGACGAGGAGCGTGCGATCGCCGCCTACCACGCGCGCAAGAAGGAGATCGTCGAGCTGGGCAAGGCGCACTTCCTGCTCTCGCCGCACACGTCGCTCATCGTGCTCGAGAACGACGCCATGTACCGCCAGTACGGCGTCGAGAAGGGCAGCGGCCTGACCTGGGCGCCGTACGGCGCGCCGGCGACGATCCCGGTCGTCGCCACCGTCGCGCCTCCGGTCACCGACCGGCGGCCGCTGTGGCGCTTCCCCACGCCGGCCGTCTACAAGCACGGCGGCGGCGGCTGGGCGGGCAACGCGTGGGACGACGACGGCGACGACTGGCGCCTCTCGAACCGACAGGGCGAGTTCCGCGCCGCGAGCGGCTTCGGCGAGCTCGGCACCCTCGGCGGGATCGGGCATGGCTCGGGCGGCGGCGGGACGGGCACCGGTCAGGGCTATGGCCGCTCGGGCGCCGTGTCGACCGCCGCGCCCATGTCGACGACGCGGGGCGACGCCGAGGACGCCAAGGCGGACACCGCCTCGTCGCGCGACCTGCGCGGTGGCGACGACAGCGGCGGTGGCTTCGCGGCGGCCGATCCGGCGGAGGAAGCGGCGCCGCTCGCCGACCGGGTGAGCGCGGAGCCCGCCGACGAGCGCGCCGACGTGTTGACCGACCCGTTCGCCGGCGGGCTGCTCGGCGCGCAGACGCGGGGGCGTGGCCCGGCGCGGGAGGCGTTCTGGTCCGACGGGAACCTGCACTTCGAGCAGCAAGCTCGTTTCAGCCGCCGCCAGGCGCCCTACTGGTACGGCCTCCAGCCCCAGGCGTTCCATTACTCGACCGACTACCGCCTCGACGACGTCACCGAGTGGCTGCCCGGCTTCTCCCGGCTCGGCTACGACGACCTCGCCGACGCGCTGGTGTCGGCGGCGGCCGGCGGCCGCGGCTCGATCAGCAAGGACGCCCGCGCGCTCCTCGACGACGCGCGCCGCAAGCTCGGCGCGGGGCGCTGGGTGCTGGCCAGCGGCGGCGAGGTCGTCGTCGACGCCCAGGGCCGCGTCGAGGCGACGCGCACGCTCGAGGTCGGGGCGCAGGAGATCATGACCTTCGACGGCACGACGCTCGTGCACCGCTATCCGTCGCTCGGCGTCGAGACCACGCGGGCCGCGACCGACCGCGAGCCGGCGCTCCTCGCCTCGTACCTGCCGGTGGTCGCGCCGCGCGCCGACGCGCTCGCGCGCTGGTACCACGTGACCCTCGCCGGTCCGCGAACCGTTCGCCTCACGCCGGTGGCGAAGCGCGCCGCGATCTGGGAGCTCCAGCTCGACGACTTCGGCGCCGTGGTGGCGATGGCGTTCGTGCGCGGCAGCGAGCGCACGCAGGTCTTCACGGCGGCGCGCGACGCGTCGGGCTACGTGCTCTCGCTCGGCGGACGCAGCGAGCTCCTCCGCTTCACGGCGGACGCGCGCGCGCAGCTCTCGTCGACGCCGGCCGCGGCGGTCTCGATCGGGATGCCGATGGGCGCGCCGGCGGCCGTGCGCGCGACGCTCGACGGCCTCGCCGCCGGTGACCCGGCGCGCCGCGGCGTCTTGCACCAGCTCGCGGCCTCGTCGCTCGCCGCCCACGACGTCGGCGCCCTCGCCGGTGTCGCGGTCATGCTCGCCGAGCTCGGGCCGCTGTCGCCGGGCGAGCTCGCGCTCGTCGGCGCGGCGATGGCGTGGGTCCCGGGCGACAAGGTCGAGCTCGTGCTCGGCAAGGCGACCGGCGCGGCCGCCGATCCGCTGGCCGCGTACCTGCGCGCCTCGCTCGACGTGCGGCACGGCAAGCGCCCCGACTTCGCGTCGATCGCGGCGCGGGCCCCGGGCGTGGTCGCGCTCCTCGCCGACTACCGGGCGGCGCTCGCCGCGATCGAGCGCAACGACACGCGCGCCGCCCTGGCGGCGTTCGACACCTTCGCGAGCCGCCACCTGCACGCCGACACGCTGCGCCTCGTGGGCGCGATGCGGCTGGTGCAGGTGCACGCCTATCGCTCGGCGGACGCCGTCGCGGTGCTCGACCGCGTCGCCGCGGGCGAGTGGCGCAACCTGGCGCGCCAGGAGGCCGCGCGCTTCCAGGCCAGCAAGCCGGCCGCGGCGGCCGAGCGCTGGGTCGCGCTCCTCTCCGACGTCGACCTGAGCGCGGCGCCGCCGATGATCGACTGGAGCGCGCGCAACACGGTCGTCTCGAGCGCGCGGGGCGAGGTCGGCTGGCAGCTCGCGATGTCGGCGTGGCGCCAGCGGGTGATCGCCGGCGGCAACTTCGAGCACGTGATGGCGTTCGCCCAGGCGGCGGCGCTCACGCCGGCCAACGGCGACCTCGACGCCGCGCTCGATCGCGCCGCCTTGCTCGCACCGTCGGCCGACGCGGTGGCGGCGGTCGTCGGCATGGCGACGCAGCACGGCAAGTTCGACAAGGCGCGCGCCGCGCTCGACGGCGCACGCGCGCGCTTCCCGGGCAGCCCGCGCCTCTTGCGCCTCGCCAGCCTGGTCGCCGAGCAGGCGGGCGACGTGCGCGTCGCCGCCGACCTCTTCACCCAGGCGATGAAGGCCGAGGCCGACACGCCGGTCGCGCTGTCGCAGCTCCGCGCCGACTTCACGCGCCTCATCTCGCTCCACGGCCAGGTCGCCAAGGTGTCGGGCGGCGCCGACCGCCAGCTCGCGCGCGACGCCGCGCTGGCCGCCGGCCGGGACTGGCGCGCGATCGATCCCGACCACGCGCCGCGCGAGCGTGTCCTCGGCGAGCTCCTCATCGCGCTCGGCGAGGACGAGGAGGCGTGGCGCTACCTGTCGACGCCGATCGATCAGGCGCCGCGCGAGGGCGCGTCGTTCCAGGTCGCCGCCGAGGTGCTGGAGCGGCAGGGCAAGCTCGACCGGGCGCTCGGGCTTTGGTGGCGCGCCTACGCCATCGACGCGACCAACCCGACGTGGCTGCAGCGCGCGGCGCAGGTCGAGCTGGCCCTCGGCCAGAAGGACAAGGCCAGGGCGACGCTCACCAAGATCGCGCGCGGCGACTGGCACCAGCGCTGGAACGGCGTGAAGTACTGGGCCGAGAACGCGCTCCGGCAGCGGTGAGGCGGCTCACTGCGGCCGGCGCGGGCGCGTGATCGCCTCGTCGACCTTGCGGCCGAGGGCCGCGGTGGCGGCCGCGATGTCGCGCGGCTTGCCGGTCAAGACGACGACCTGGCCGGCGGCGGGCAACGCGCTCGAGGCTTGCACGACCACGTCCTCGGGCGTCGCCGCGGCGACGGCGGAGAGGAGGGCGTCGTCGCTGAGCCGGCGCCCGAGGATGTCGCGCTCGGCGAGCGCGGTCGCGCGCGCCCGGCTGGTGAGGTCGCCGGCGAGGATCCGGCGCACGACGGCGCGCTTCGCGCGCGCCAGCTCGTCTTCGCTCGGGCCGCGCGTGCGCAGATCGTCGACGAGCTGCTCCAGGCTGGTGACCGCCGTGGCGACGTGCCTGGGATCGACCGGCGCCTCGAGGACGACCGTGCCTCCCACCCGCAGCGTGCGCGCCTCGACGCCGGGCGCGTACGCGAGCCCCTGACGCTCGCGCAGCAGCATGGCGCGCGCACGCAGGAGCTCGACGAGCAGGAGCTGGTACGGGCGATCCTTGTCGGTCTCGACCGGGGTGCGGAAGCCGAGGCGGATGGAGACCTGGTTCGGCGCGTCGCCGTCGGCGACGGTCACGAGCCCGGGGAGCCCTCGCGGCGGCGGGATCTCGAGCGCCGGCGCCGCGCCGGACCTTGGATTCCATCCGCCCAGGTAGTGACGGATCTGCGCCTCCGCACGATCGAGATCGAAGCGACCGACCACGTAGAGCGCCGAGGTGTCGGGGCGGTAGTGTCGCCGGCGCAGCGTCTCCACCTCGCGGACGCCGATCGACATCGTGCGCGTGACGTCGATCGTCCGCCCGTAGGGATGGTCGGCGCCGAACAGGCGGCGGCGCATCACCATGTGTGGATCGGTGTCCACGTAGCGCTGCCGCGTCTCGGCGTCGCGGATCGCGTGGCGGGGCGAGATCGGCTCGATGAGATCGGGACGGAAGGCGAGCTCGCGTGCGACCTGGAGCAGCGACGGCAGGTCGCGGGAGACATCCTGGAGCACGATGTACGTCGCGTCGTCGGTGACGTCGCGGGACTCCCGGGCGACCGTCGTGGGGGCGAAGCTGCGGGTCTCGACCGCGCGCGCGTCCCCGGCGCCGTGCGCGTCGCCGAAGGCGATCGCGAGCACGACCGCGGTCGCCGGCGACGAGCCGCCGGTGTCCTCGAGGTACACCGGTAACCCGTTGGGGAGCGTGACCGAGCGCGTGCGGCGGCCGGGCAACGGATCGGCCGGGAGCCGGAGCTCGCCCGGGCCGTCGGGCGCGGTGCGGAGGGACTCGACCAGGGCATCGCCGCCGTGCACCTCGCTGCGGCGGAGGACCGGCAGGCGGCCGGCGTCCGTCGCGGCGCCCGCCGGGCGCGCCTTCATCACGACGATCCGGGTCGAGCCGGGCTCGACGAGCTGCCGCAGCCGCCCGGCGGCCTCGGCAGCGCTCATGGCGAACGGCGTGCTCGCGCGCTGAGGATCTCCCGGGCGCGTCGCCGCGACGACGGCGGCGACATGATCGGCGCGCCGGATCAGCGACTCGAGCTCGAGCTGCGTCTCGTCCTCGCGGTTCCGCAGCCACGTCGCGTCGGGCGGCGCGACGCGGCCGCGCTTCGCGGCGGCGTTGACCGAGCGCGAGATCCAGTGCGCGAGCTCGACCGGGTCGGGGCGCGCGCCCGCGCGGACGTCGACCTGCACGACGACGAGCGACACGCCGAACGCGTCGCTCGTCAGCACCTCGAGGTCGTCGATCCACCGCGGCGCGCTGGGACGCAAGAGGCTCTTCCGCAGGCGATCGGCGAGGAACGGCAGGAGGTGCGGAGACGGCGCGGTCTCGGGCTCGACGCGGTAGAGCGCGAGCACCCGATCGCGCGTGTGGGCGCCCGGCACCGTGACGATGCGACTGAAGTCGGCGCCCAGGCCCGGCGGCGGCCGGGGTGGCGTCAGCTCCCGCGCCGGCGCGTCGCCGAGGCGCACGGTCGCGGCGGCGATGGCGGCGTCGACCTCGACCGGGCCCGCGATCACGAGCACGGCGCCGTTCACGGCGTAGTGCGCGTCGAGGAAGCCGCAGACATCGGCGATCGAGAGCGCGGCGACCTCGGCCTCGGTGCCGGCGGTGGCCGTGAGCCCCGGCAGGATGCTCGATGGGCGGAACGCGGGATCGTCGACGCCTCGGACCCGCAGCTCGTTCAGCACGACCTCGCGCTCGACCGCGAAGCGGGCGGGATCCAGCTCGCACGGATCGGTGACGAGGCGGCGGTGGAGGGCGAGCGCGGCGTCCAGGTCGCCGGGCAAGACGGAGGTGTAGAAGGTGGTCGCGATCGCGGAGGTGGTCGCGTTGCTCCACACGGCGACCGCGTCGAGTCCGTGCGCGATCGTGCGCCCGTCGACGTCGCGCTTGAGGAACACCGCGTGCTCGGCGAGGTGGGCGAGCCCGGCCTTGCCCGCCGGGTCGTCCTTGCCGCCCACCGGGAGCATCGTGACGACCGTCGTGGTCGGGGCCGAGGGCTCGGGGAGCACGACGATCCGCAGCCCGTTCGCCGGCAACGTCGTGACGTGCCACCGCAGCGGCTCGGGATCACCGGCTTCCCAGGCCGGGCCGTCGAGGCGGGCGCGCAGCGGATCGCCGGCCCGGGGGAGACACGCGGCGGTCGTGGCCGCCACCACCGCCGCGATCGCGAGGAGGACGCGCATGGCGCGACAGTATCGCAGCGGCGTCGCTCGGATCAGATCAGAGGACGAAGCCGAGCCCGAGCGTCGTGGCGAAGATGCCGCCGCCGAGGTCGACGGCGGGCTCGTCGCGCACGCCGAGCTCGTCGCGCGGGTCGTGCACGCGGTCCTTGTGCAGGCGCGCGTGGACGTACGTGACGTCGAGCGAGACGCCGATGGCGGCGAAGACCCAGCGGAGGCCGCCGCCGGCGGCGAAGCCGAAGCCGCGTGTGCCGTCGGGCGGGCCGTCGCCGGGGTCGCCGTACATCCACGTGTGGGTGGCCCCGACGCGGCCGTAGAGCTCGAACCAGCGCGCGAACGGACGGTCCATGACGGTGTGTGCGAAGACCAGGCGGCCGGTGAGCATGGGGCCGACGGTGAGCGCGGTGTAGACGCCGTCGAGCGCGCCGTCGTCGCGGCGCAGGCGGAGCTCGCTCGAGGCGAGCATCAGCTCGGCCCCGAGCGCGCCGCGGCGGTAGCCGAGCGCGCCGCGCACGGCGAAGGCGCCGTCCTCGAAGGCGTCGAGGCCGCCGCGGGTGCGCGCCGTGCCCATGCCGCCCTCCTCGTAGAGACCGATCTCGGCGCGCGCAGCACCGGCTGCGACCACGACGAGGACCGTGGCGAGACTGACGGCGTGTGATCGCATGCACG
Source organism: Myxococcales bacterium UBA2376 (assembly GCA_002344285.1). Lineage (GTDB taxonomy): Bacteria > Myxococcota_A > Polyangia > Haliangiales > Haliangiaceae > UBA2376. Next base: position 4,952 of record DDTA01000020.1, on the reverse strand, counting down.
TGCGTACAGCACGGTGCGTGCCGCGCGGCCGCCTCGGGTTCCCGCGACTTGCCGTGCCTGCGTCGAGGATGCCGCCGCGCAGACCTGACACCGGCGCCAGGGTTGTGACAACCTGCGCGGATGGCACCGCCGTCCGCCGCCGATCTCGAGCTGGCGTTCGTCGACAAGTTCTTCTGGTCGCAGGGCCGAGAGCCTTATCCGGTCCAGGAGCAGGCGATCTCGTCGATCATCGCCGGCAAGAGCGTGCTCGTGACGGTGCCGACCGGCACCGGCAAGACGCTCATGGCCAAGGCCGGGATCTTCGCCGCGCTCGCCCGCGGGCAGAAGGCGATCTACACGACGCCGCTGCGCGCGCTGACCGAGGAGAAGTTCCGCGAGCTGTCGGACGACTTCGGGCCCGAGAACGTCGGCTTCGCGACCGGCGACTACAAGGTCAACCGCGACGCGCCCATCCAGGTCGAGGTCGCCGAGATCCTGTGGAACCGGATCGTCGGCGAGAAGAACGTCGCACCCGCCGACATCGTCATCATGGACGAGGGGCACTACTTCAACGACCCCGAGCGCGGCTACGTCTGGGAGCAGTCGATCATCGGGCTCGATCCCCGCGCCCAGCTCGTGGTGCTATCGGCGACGGTCGGGCACCCGGAGCGCTTCTGTCACTGGGTGCACCTGACGCGCAAGGTCGAGATGCACCTCGTCGACTCGCGCGAGCGCAAGGTGCCGCTCGAGCACCAGTTCCGCGAGGAGCTGCTCCTCGACACGGTCAAGGACCTGTCGTGGAAGGGCGACGTCCCGGCGATCATCTTCTGCTTCGGGCGCGAGCTCTGCTTCGAGGTGGCGCGCCTGCTCAAGAGCTGCCGCCGCTTCACCTCCGACGAGGAGAAGGCCGAGATCGAGAAGCGCTGCGACGAGGTCTTCCTGCCCGGCGGCGTGGCCAAGGAGCTGCGGCCGCTCCTCACCCACGGCATCGGCATCCACCACGCCGGCATCCTCCCCCGCTACAAGCAGCTGGTCGAGGAGCTCGCGCTCGAGCGCATGATCAAGTTCGTGGTCTCGACCGAGACCATCGCCGCCGGCATCAACCTGCCGGCCAAGACCGTCATCTTCCCGGCGCTGCGCAAGTTCATCAAGAAGGAGCCGCGGCTGGTGACACCGGCCGAGTACCACCAGATGGCGGGTCGCGCGGGGCGGCCGCAGTTCGACGACAAGGGGCTCGCGATCACGCTCGCGCCCGAGGACATCACGGTCGACCTGCGCAAGGAGCTGAAGGACGCCGGCAAGCGCGGGGCGGGAGGCGTGGACGAGGTCAAGATCCGGAAGACCGTGTACGGGCGCGCGCGCAACGACGCGCAGCGCAAGGGCGAGCTCCTGTGGACGCCCGAGAGCCACGGCGAGCTGGTGCGCGGCGAGCCGGCGGAGCTGCGGTCGAAGACCAAGATCACCGCCGAGCAGGTGCTCGCCATCGGGCTGCCGGATCTGACGACGACGACCCTGCCGGGCTCGGGGACGTCGGCGCCGGGCGCCGCGCCGCTCGACGAGATCGAGGCGTCCTTGCCGCCATCGATGCGCCTGAACGTGGTCACCGTGATCGATCACCTGCTCATCGACGAGAAGGAGCGGCGCAACCTGCACAAGATGCTCGCCATGCTGGTCGACAACATGAAGGCGGTGGGCGTCATCGACGAGCACGGCCAGCAGGTGAAGGGCCAGATGATCAAGGAGCTGCAGGGGATGGACGGCCTCTTCGTCTATCACGAGCTCTTCACCCACCAGCTCGGCTACGAGGAGCTGCGCGAGCTGGTCGAGCTGCTCGTCGACCACGACGCGGTCCAGCGCATCTTCGATCGTCGGGAGGAGGACGTGAAGCGCGAGTGGTGCCGCGCCCGCCTGCGCGAGATGCGCATGGAGAACGGCCAGGTGACGTGGGAGGACGTCGAGGCCGAGTGGGACCGCGACCACCCGTACGTGCCGTCGACCTGCGAGCAGCACCTGGCCGAGTTCCAGGCGCTGGTGCCGCACCCGGAGATCCACGGCGGCAAGAAGCAGAAGCGGCTGTGGGCGACGATGGAGGAGCAGAACGTCGGCTTCATCGAGTTCGTCGACAAGGAGGGCCTCGCCCACGAGGAGGGCAACCTCTTCTCGTACCTCGTGCGCTGCATGAACACGGCGCGCAAGCTCGGCGAGGCCTCGGAGCTCACCGAGCTCGAGACGATCGCGGAGCGCATCCGCAAGGTGCTGGCCGAGGTCGATCGCCGCCTCGTCGACGAGAAACGGCGCTTCACGTGGTGACGCCGGCGCCCGTCACCATCCTCACCGGCTTCCTCGGCGCCGGCAAGACCACGCTCCTGTCGGCGCTCTTGCGCCGGCCGGAGCTCGCCGGTACGGCCGTGTTCATCAACGAGGTCGGGGCGATCGCGATCGATCATCACCTCGTCCGTGACGTGAAGGGTGACGCGGTCGTGCTGGGATCGGGCTGCGTGTGCTGCACCGTCGCCGGCGACCTGGTGCGGGCGCTGCTCGAGCTGGCGGCGCAGGTGGCGCGCGGCGAGGTCCCGCCGTTCTCCCGCGCGCTGGTGGAGACGACCGGCCTCGCCGATCCGACCGGCGTGCTGGCGGCGCTCGTCAACCACCCGCTGATCGCGCGTCACTACCAGGCCGGCGCCGTGGTGACGGCGATCGATGGCCAGCTCGGCCTCACGACGCTCGCGCGCCAGCCGGAGGCGGTCGCGCAGGTGGCGCTCGCCGATCGGATCGTGATCACCAAGACGGATCTTGCGGACCTCGATCAGCCCGGGCACCTCGACGCGCTCGAGACGGCGGTGCGTGAGAAGAACCCCGGGGCGGCGATCGTGAGGGCCGCGCGGGGTGAGCTGGATCCCGAGGTCCTGCTCGCGCCGGCGCCTGACACCGCCTGGATCGACGCCGCGGCGCGTCGCCCCGTCGGTCACGGCTTCATCTCCACCTTCACGGTCGCGTTCGCCCGGCCGGTGCGCATGGGGCCGCTGGGGCTCTGGCTCACGCTCATCACGCAGATGCATGCGGGCGCGCTGTTGCGGGTCAAAGGGTTGGTCGACGCCGAAGGGGAAAGCGCCCCGATCGTGATCGATTGTGTCCAGCACGTGGTCCATCCGGTCCGGCAGCTGGCGGCGTGGCCCGACGACGACCGCCGCACGCGACTGGTCTTCATCGCGCGCGGGCTCGCGGCCGGCACGATCGCGTCCCTGCGAGCGAGCCTCGCGGACAGCCTGGGCCAGCCGCTCGTCGACTGACGCCAGGTCCGGACAGGAGCTGGCGCGGGTGGCGATGAGCGGCGAGCGCCGGTCATCACACACTGTCCGGTGAGCGGACACGTTCTCGCCGAGGCGCGACGCCTCGGAGGTGCAGACCGCGCGTGACAGGCGGTCACGAGCGGACCGCGCTTTGGTTCGTTCCAGGTGGGGGTCCGGGTCTCTGCGCGTCACGATCGTCGTGGCACGCAATCGGCAAAGGGGTTCCGCGCCGGTTCGAAACCAGGAGGAACCCATGACCCGCTTCCCGACATGGCTCCCCGCGCTACTGATGCTCGGAGCTTGCACCGTCGACACGACGGTGGAGTCGACCCTCGATGTCGACGAGACGCCCGCCGCCGAAGGCAAGTTCATCCGCGTGGACGAGCCCGTCCCGCGCCGCTACATCGTCGTGTTCGAGGAGCCGAAGGACGCGCTCGCGCGCGGCGCCGTGGACGTCAACGCCGACGCGACCCAGCTCGCGACGTCGTTCTCGGCGAACGTGCACGAGACGTGGGAGCACGCGCTCCACGGCTTCGCCGCCGAGATGGACGAGTCGGACGCCGAGCGCATGGCCGAGGATCCGCGGATCGCCTTCGTGCAGGAGGACGGCGTCGTCCACGCCAGCGGGACGCAGAACGGCGCGACCTGGGGCCTCGATCGCATCGATCAGGCGAACCGGCCGCTCTCGGGCTCGTACGTCTATCCGAACGAGGGTTCGGGCGTCACCGCCTACATCATCGACACGGGTATCCGTGTGTCGCACCAGAGCTTCGGCGGCCGCGCGCGCGCCGGCTACTCGGCGATCAACGACGGCCGTGGCTCCGACGACTGTCAGGGCCACGGCACGCACGTCGCCGGCACCGTGGGCAGCTCGACGTGGGGCGTCGCCAAGAACGTGCAGCTCGTGGCCGTGCGCGTGCTCGGCTGCAACGGCTCGGGCACGGACTCGGGCGTCATCTCGGGCATCAACTGGGTGGCGCAGAACCGCCAGGGCCCGTCGGTCGCCAACATGAGCCTCGGCGGCGGCGCGTCGGCCGCCACCGACACCGCGATCCGCAACGCCCACAACTCCGGCGTCACCATGGTGGTGGCCGCCGGCAACGAGAACCAGAACGCGTGCAACGTCTCGCCGGCCCGCGCGCCCGAGGCGATCACCGTCGCGTCATCGACGTCGTCGGACGCGCGCTCGAGCTTCTCCAACCATGGCTCCTGCGTCGACATCTTCGCGCCCGGGTCGAGCATCACCTCGGCCAACTACTCGAGCGCGAGCGGTTCGACGACGATGTCGGGCACGTCGATGGCGAGCCCGCACGTCGCGGGCGCCGCGGCGCTCTATCTCTCCGCCAACCCGAACGCGACGCCGTCGCAGGTGGCGGCCGCGCTCACCAACAACGCGTCGTCGGGCAAGATCTCCGGCGTCAACGGCTCGCCCAACAAGCTCCTCTACGTGGGCTTCATCGGTGGTGGCGGTGGTGGTGGCGAGCCGCCGCCGCCCCCGCCGCCTCCTCCTCCCCCGCCCCCGAGCGAGGGCACGCCGCAGAGCGGCTCGGCCAGCGGCAGCGTGGGCACGCGCGCGTGGGGGAACTACCAGCCCATCACGGTGCTGGCCGGCTCGACCTTCGACGTGCAGATGACGGGCACCGGCGATCCGGACCTCTACGTGCGCTTCGGCTCGCGCCCGAC
>DDTA01000333.1 GCA_002344285.1 Myxococcales bacterium UBA2376 | reverse complement strand
GTCGAGCCGACCCACGACGAGGCCCTCGCCGAGCTGTCCAAGCTCTACGAGCGCAACAAGGAGTGGGACAAGCTCGCCGAGGTCGCGGCCCGCCAGGCCGACATCGCCGGCGACGACAAGACCCGCGCCGACGCGCTCCAGCGCCTCGGACTCCTCTACACCGAGAAGCTCGAGAACTCCGGCAAGGCGATCGACGCCTGGCAGCGCCTGCTCGCCGTCGACGAGAACAACCGCCGCGCTCAGGACGCGCTGAAGAAGCTCTACGTCCAGGACGCGCGCTGGGACGAGCTCGAGGAGTTCTATCGCACGCGCGGCAAGCTCGAGGAGTACGTCCGCGTGCTCGAGCGCGAGGTCGAGGCCGGCCCCGAGCAGCACCGCATGGTGCTCGCCGGCAAGATCGCCGTGCTCTACCGCGACGAGCTGCAGAAGCCCGACCGCGCGATGCGCGCCTTCGAGAAGGTGCTCTCGCTCGACGAGAACAACCTCGAGGCCGCCGAGGCCCTCATCCCGCTCTACGAGTCGGGGCGTGATCCCAAGAAGCTGGTCGGCGTGCTGGAGATCCAGCTGCGGTCGACCACCGACCGCAGCGAGCGACGCGAGCGCATCGAGCGGCTCGCGCAGTACAACGAGGAGAAGCTACGCGACAAGGGCGCGGCCTTCGGCTGGTGGCTCAAGGCGCACGCCGAGGACCACGAGGCCGAGTCGATCCGCGCCGAGCTCGAGCGGCTCGCCGGCGAGACCGGCGCGTGGCAGGACCTGGTCGACGCGTACGGCGCGTCGGTGGCGAAGTTCACGGCATCCGGAGACCGGCGCGACGCGTTGCCGCTCATCTCGGTGATGGCGAAGGCGCTCGAGCGTGAGCTCGGGCAGCACGATCGCGCGCTCGAGCTCAACCGGACCATCGTCGATCTCGACGGCTCCAACGAGGACGCGCTCGACGCGCTCGAGCGCCTGTACCTCGGCAAGGGCCAGTTCCAGGCGCTGCTCGACATCTACCAGAAGAAGCTCGAGCTCACGACCGACGTCGACGCGCGCGTCGACATCCAGGCCAAGGTCGGCCAGCTCTACGAGGACGAGGTCAAGGACGACGCCAAGGCGGTCGCCGCGTACAAGGGCATCCTCGACGCGGTCGGCGACGACGCGCGCGCGCTGTCGGCGCTCGATCGCGTCTACCTGCGCAACCAGCAGTGGACCGATCTGGCCGACGTGCTGTCCCGGCAGATCACGATCGTCGGCCCCGACGACGACAAGGTGCGGCACGTCGAGCTCAAGTTCCGTCTCGGCAACCTGCGCGAGCAGCACCTGGGCGACGCGGCCGGCTCGATCGAGGTCTACCGCGACATCCTCGATCTCGATCCGGCGCACGCCGGCGCGCGATCGCGTCTCGAGCAGCGGCTCGGCGACGACAAGCACAAGCTCACGGCGGCGGCCATCCTCGAGCCGATCTACGAGCAGATCGGCGAGTGGAAGGCGCTCATCGGCGTGCACGAGATCCAGGTCGCCGCGGCGTCTGGTACCGGCGACGCCATGCGGCGCGTCGGGCTCCTGATGCGCATCGGCGAGCTCGAGCGCACCCGCCTCGGGGACACCGAGCGCGCGTTCGGCGCGTTCGCCCGGGCGTTCAAGGCAGATCCGTCCGTCGAGAGCGCCAGGCGCGAGCTCGAGGATCTCGCCAACCACATCGAGGACGGCTGGCCCCGCCTGACCGGGCTGTTCGAGGGCGCCATCGATCCTCGTGCGGCGCGCGATCTCGACGGCCACCTCGCGCACGAGCTGGCGATCAAGGTCGCCCGCAACTACGAGGAGCGGCTCGGCAAGAGCGATCTCGCGGTCAAGTTCTTCAAGCAGGCGCTCGAGCGCGAGCCCGACGATCTCGAGGCGCTCGCCGCCCTCGAGGCCATCTTCGCGCGCGACGAGCAGTACGCCGATCTGCTCGAGGTCTACCGCAAGAAGGCCGAGATCGCCGAGGACCCCGACGATCGGCTCCGCATCCTCTTCCAGATCGCGTCGATCCACGAGGAGATGCTCGAGCAGCCGTCCGAGGCCGTGAGCGCGTACCAGGAGGTGCTGGCGCAGGACGGTGACAACGTCGCCGCGCTGCGCGCGCTCGACCGGCTCTTCGTCGCCGGCCAGCGCTGGCAAGATCTCGGCGACAACCTCGGCCGCCAGCTCGTCCTGTGCGACGACGACCGCGAGCGGGTGCTCTTGCTCGTCCGCCTCGCGCAGCTGCGCGAGACCCACCTGCGCGAGCTCGCGCAGGCCATCGAGACCTACCGTCAGGTCCTCGAGCTCGACGCCCGCAACCAGGACGCCGTGACCGCGCTCGAGCGCCTGCTCGGCCAGCCGGCCGGCAAGGAGCACGAGCTCACGATCGCGACCATCCTCGAGCCGATCTACAAGCAGGCCGGTGACTGGGCCAAGCAGGTCGGCGTGTACGAGATCATGGTCCGTCACGCGTTCGATCCGGTCCGCAAGATCGAGCTGCTCCACGAGATCGCCGAGCTCTACGAGGTCGGCGGTGACGACACGCAGAAGGCGTTCGAGACCCACGCGCGCGCGCTGCGCGAGGACCCGCGGCACGAGACCACGCAGCAGCAGCTCGAGCGCCTCGCGCGCGTGCTGTCGCGGTGGAAGGATCTGGTCGAGCTCTACGATCAGGTCGCGAAGGACGCCGGCGAGGAGGACCTGAAGGTCGCGCTCTTCTTCAAGGAAGCGCAGATCTTCGAGCTCGAGCTCGGCGACGACGCCGCGGCGGTGAAGACGTACGAGCGCGTGCTCGGGGTGTCTCCCGGCTCGGTCGAGGCGGCGAGCGCGATCCAGGCGATCCACGAGCGCAACTCCGACTGGCCCAAGCTGGTCGGCGCGCTCAAGCGCAAGGGCGACATCCTCCTCGACCTGAACGAGCGCAAGCGGCTGCTCTACCGCGCGGCCCAGATCGAGGAAGAGGTCCTGTCGGACCCCGACGCGGCCGTGGCGACGTTCCGTCACGTGCTGTCGATCGACGACGTCGACATGCCGGCGATGGACGCGCTCGAGCGCCTCTACATCCGCCTCGAGCGGTGGGAGCCGCTCAAGGACGTCTACGCCAAGAAGGCCGACCTCGCCGAGGATCCGGGCGAGAAGACCCGCATGCTCTACGTCCTCGGCCAGGTCTACGACCAGGAGCTGAAGGACGTCGGCAAGGCGATCGAGACGTTCCAGGCGATCCTCGACATCGACCCCAACGAGTTCCCGGCGATCCAGGCGCTCGATCGGCTCTACGGCGCCGGCGAGCGCTGGTACGACCTGCTCGCCAACCTGGAGCGCCAGGCCGAGCTCGCCGAGATCGAAGGCCAGTCGCACGAGCTGGTCGCGCTCAAGTACCGCATCGGCCAGCTGTGGCAGACGCGGCTGGGTGATCAGGCGCGCGCCATCGAGAGCTACCGCGAGGCGCTCCAGATGGAGCCGTCTCACGGCGAGACCCTCGCCGCCCTCGACGGCCTGGTGAAGCAGAAGAGCGGCGAGCCCGTGCTCGCCGCCCGCGTGCTCGAGCCGATCTACGAGGTGTCGGGCGAGTTCGCCAAGCTCGTCGAGGTCCTCGAGGTCATCGTCACCCACACCGAGGATCCGCTCGCGCGCGTCGAGCTCCTGCACCGCATGACCGCGCTCTGGGAGCAGCGCCTCGACAACCCGCGGGCGGCGTTCGCGGCCCTGTCGCGCGCGCTGCACGACGATCCGGGCAACGAGCTGACCCTCGGGCACCTGGAGCGCCTCGCCGATCTGACCGGTCAATGGTCGGATCTCGCGGCCCTCTACACCCAGGAGTCGGAGAAGTCGATCGACGTGCCCCGGCAGGTCGATCTCCTGTCGCGGCTCGCCCGCGTCTACGAGCAGGAGCTCTCGGATATCGACCGCGCGATCGCCACGTACCGGCGCATCCTCGAGGTCGAGTTCGACAACAAGCCGGCCGTCCTGGCGCTCGATCGCCTCTACACCGCGACGTCGCGCTGGCGGGACCTGTCGGACGTCCTGCGTCGCGAGATCCAGCTGGCCGAGGCCGACGACGAGGTCGTCGCGCTGCAGTTCCGCCTCGGGCAGAATCTCGAGCAGCCGCTCGACGACAAGAAGGGCGCGATCGAGGTCTATCGCGAGATCCTCACCGCCAACCCCGCCCATCAGCCCACGCTCGCCGCCCTCGAGATGCTGTTCCTCGACGGGCATCACCAGGTCGACATCGGCCTGGTGCTCGAGCCGCTGTACGAGGCGTCGGGTGAGTTCGAGAAGCTGCACCGCATCTACGAGGTGCAGCTCGGCAAGCTGGAGGTGTCGGCCGACCGCGCCGCCATGCACCAGCGCCTCGCCGAGCTGGCGGAGACCAAGCTCTACGATCAGCAGCGCGCCTTCACGTGGTGGGGCGAGGCGGTCGTCGAGGATCCCCGCAGCGAGCGGAACGTCGAGGAGGTGGAGCGCCTCGCGCGCGAGGCGGGCAGCTGGGACGAGCTCGTCGCGGTCTACACGCGCGCGCTCGAGAAGCACTCGGATCGCGAGGTCCGGCGCGTCACCCTGCTCAGGCTCGCGCGCGTGCACGAATCCGAGCTGCGCGACGCGCATCGCGCCGTCGAGACGCACCTGCGCGTGCTCGAGATCGATGCCAAGGATCCGGACGCGCTCGCCGCGCTCGATCGCCTGTACCTGGGCGCGGGCATGTACGACGAGCTGGTCGAGGTCCTGCGGCGTCGCATCGAGATCACGCTCGACCCGGACGAGCAGCTCGAGCTGTGGTTCCGCCGCGGCGCGATCTTCTCGGACGCGCTCGGCGACCTCGACGAGGCGCTCGCCTGCTACCACGCCGTGCTGGAGCAGGAGAGCCGCAACCGCCGGGCCCTCGAGGCCGAGGAGCAGATCTACTTCCGCCGCGAGCAGTGGAAGGAGCTCTACGGCGTCTACGAGAAGATGATCGACGTCGCCGACGGCGACAGCGAGCTGGCCGAGACCTACGCGCGCATGGCGCGGATCTCGTCCGAGGCGCTCAACGACGAGGCGCGCGCCGTCGATCTGTGGGCCAAGGTCTCCGACATCCGCGGTGAGGACCCGATGGCGCTCGGCGCCATGGCGGAGCTGCACGTCCGGCGCGAGCGCTGGGACGACCTCGTCGAGACCCTGGAGCGCCAGGTCGCGGTCGCGCCGTCGGACGCCGAGCAGATCGTGCTCTACAAGCGCCTCGGCCGCGTGTGGGCCGAGAAGCTGGGCCGCGACCGCTCCGCGCTCGACGCGTGGCGCCTCGCCGACCAGCTCGATCCGAGCGATCTCGAGACCCTGAACGCCCTCGCCGACCTCTACCGCTCGCTCCAGAGCTGGGACGAGCTGTCGCAGACGATCCGCCGGATCATCGAGGTCGGGCAGGAGCAGGGCAAGCTCGAGGAGGACCAGGTCATCGAGCTGTACGCGGAGCTCGGCCGCCTCGAGGGCGACGTCCTCGGGCGCGTCGACGAGGCGGTCGACGCGTGGCGCTCGGTGCTCGCGATCGACGCGAGCGACTTCCGCGCGATGGAGGCCCTCGAGAGCCTGTTCACGCGCGAGGCGCGCTGGGAAGAGGCGATCGAGGTCCTCGAGAAGCGGGCCCTCGTCCTCGACGACGTGCCCAAGCGGATCGAGAACCTGCTGCAGGCCGCGTCGACGTGGGAGGAGAAGGTCGAGGACTTCAGCCGCGCGGCCGAGGTCTACGAGCGCGTGCGCGGCATGGACGTCACCAACGTCACCGCGTCGGAGCGCCTCGAGGCGATCTACCGCCAGCAGTACAAGTGGGAGCAGCTCGCCGAGATCCTCCTCGAGCGCGCCGGCCTGCGCGACGACGTGACCGAGCAGATCAACCTGCTCATCCAGGTCGCGAAGATCTACGAGCAGGAGCTCGGCGATCAGGACAACGCGTACGTCATCCTCGAGGAGGCGTTCAAGCGCGACTTCTCGCACGAGGCCGTGGCCAAGGAGCTCGAACGGCTCGCGACCGCCACCAACCGGTGGCAGGAGCTGCTCGGCGAGTACACCAACCAGGTCCGCGAGCTGGAGGGGACCAACCGCAGCCAGGCCGCGGATCTGTGGGTGAAGATCGGCCGCTGGTACGGCGAGCACCTCGCGCACATCGAGTACGCGATCCACTCGGTGCAGCAGGCGCTGCGCATCGACCCGGCGCACGTGGGGGCGCTCGCGGCCCTCTCCGAGCTGCAGCGCAAGCGCGGCTCGTGGGGCGAGCTGGTCGAGACCCTGTCGCGCCAGGCCGCGAGCGAGACCGACGCGATCAAGCGCGCCGACGTCTACTTCAACCTCGGCGAGCTGCTCGAGAACCAGATCATGGATCAGGGCCAGGCCATCTCTGCCTACCAGCAGGCGATGGCCAACCACGCGACGTCGATGCCGGTGCTCACGGCGCTCGATCGGCTCTACCGCTTCCACCAGATGTGGGAGCCGCTGATCGACGTCCTCAACCGGCGCGCGGCGCTCGAGCAGCAGCAGCCGAGCGGTGGCGACGAGCGCGAGGTGATCCGGCTGCGCCTCGAGATCGGCCAGATCTGGGACCTGCGGCTCTACGACGCCGGCCAGGCGATCGGGAGCTACCAGAGCGTCCTCGAGATCGATCCGTCGAACCTGCCGGCGTTGCGCGCGCTCGAGCAGCTGTACGAGAAGACCGGCCAGTCGGAGAAGTACCTGGAGGTCCTCGAGGCCCAGCTCGACGCGTCGCCCACCGACGCCGAGCGCGTGTCGCTCTACGAGCGCATGGCGTCGGCGTGGGAGGAGCGCTTCTCGAAGCTCGACCGCGCGGCGGAGGCGCTCGAGAAGATCGTCGCCCTCGATCCGCGCAACTACTCGGCGTACCGCGAGCTGGCCCGCATCTACGGCCAGGCCGGGCGCTGGGAGGCGCTGGTCGAGACCTACCGCAACCACATCGACAACACGACCGATGTGGCGACGCGGGTCGACCTGTACTGCGCGATGGGCGCGATCTACGAGCAGCAGCTCCAGGACTTCGATCGCGCGATCGAGTCGTACACCGACGTCCTGTCGTTCGATCCCGACGAGCCGCGTGCGCTCGACGCCCTGGGCCGCCTGTACGAGCGGATCCAGGAGTGGGACCGCGCGATCGACGTGATGACGCAGGCGGTGCAGCTGACGGCGGAGACCCGCAAGCAGGTCGACCTGTACTGCCGCATCGGCCGCATCCAGTACGGTCAGCTCGGCGACGCCGCCGGCGCCGAGTCGAACTTCCTGCGCGGCCTCGCCGTCGAGCAGACCCACGTGGCGACGATGGAAGCGCTCACGCGCCTCTACTCGGATCGCGGGGACTGGCTCAAGGCCGCCCAGATGATGGTGCGGGCCGAGCAGGTCACGCCGGTCGTGCTCGACAAGGTGCGCCTCCTGCACGAGGCGGCCAAGATCTACGACGAGCGCCTGCGCGAGCCGGAGCCGGCCAAGCAGCTGTACGCGGCGGTGATCGCCCTGGATCCCGAGCACGTGGAGGCGGGCAAGCCGCTGGCCGAGCTCTACTTCGACAACCGCGAGTGGACCCCGCTGTCGCCCGTGATCGAGATGCTGGTGCGCAAGGTCAGCCAGACCCGGCCGGACCCGCGCTCGCTCAACGAGCTCTACTACCGCGCTGCGCGCACGGCGGACGAGCTCGGCGACTACGACCGCGCGCTGCGCCACTACGAGGCGGCGTACAACATCGACTCGACGTACCTGCCCACGCTGATCGGCCGCGCCGACCTGTTGTTCAAGATGAACGACTGGGACAACGCGGGGAAGATCTACCAGACCATCCTGGTCCAGCACCGGGACAGCCAGGCCGAGGACGAGGTCGTCCGCATCTACTACCGGCTGGGCATGGTTCGCCAGAACCTGGGTGAGCGCAAGAAGGCGCTCAACATGTTCGAGAAGGCGCTGGAGATCGATCCGACGCACCGCGAGACCCTGGAGGCGGTGGTCGCGCTGCAGAGCGCGCAGAACGACTGGGAGGCGGTCGTCCATGCCAAGCGCGGCATGATGGCGACGTCGAACAACCAGGAGCGCGTCGCGCTCTTGTCCGAGATCGGCAACATCTACCACGACAAGCTGCAGAACTCGCAGAAGTCGATCGCGGCGTACCTCGAGGCCATCGAGTTCGACCCCGACGACCACGCGCTCCTGCAGAAGGTCCTGGACCTCTACACCGAGACCAAGCAGTGGAAGAAGGTGGTCGAGACCATCGAGCGCTTCATCGCGCTCGAGACCGACGGGATCCGCAAGGGCTCCTACTACCTCGCCGCGGGCACGATCGCCCGTGACGAGCTGAAGGCGTCCGACGAGGCCATCGACTTCTACAACAAGGCGCTCGACAGCTTCTTCGCCGACCCGCTGAAGCTGCCCAAGGCGTACCTGCCGCGCGCCCTCAAGGCGTTCGCGGACATCGACAAGATCCTCACGACCAAGAAGGACTGGAAGTCGCAGGAGCGTGCGTACCGGGCGATGATCAAGCGCCTGCCCCAGCAGGACGGCGGCGAGAGCGACGCGTACCACAAGCTGCGCGTCGACCTCCTGCACGCGCTCGGCGAGATCTACCGATCGCGCCTCAACCACTTCCAGAGCTCGATCCAGGCGTTCGAGGTGGCCCAGGAGCTCGATCCGGGCAACCGCGACCGCGCCGAGATCCTCGCCGAGCTGTACGTGCGCGCGGGCGCCGACTACGCCGACAAGGCGGTCGGCGTCCACATGAAGATGCTGCGCGACGAGCCGTTCAAGTACGACTCGTACAAGGCGCTCTACAGCATCTACAAGGACGCGCACCAGTACGACAAGACGTGGTGCATGTGCGCGACGCTCGCCTTCCTCAAGAAGGCCGAGCCCGAGCAGCTGCAGTTCTACGAGCAGTACAAGCCGCGTGGCCTGGTGAAGGCCAAGTCGATCATGACGCCCGAGTCCTGGTCGAAGCTCGTCCACCCCGACGAGAACCGCTACATCTCGTCGATCCTCGGGGCGGTATGGAGCGGCGTGGCCGCCTTCAAGGCCTACCCGCACAAGGAGCTGGGCATCAAGCGCAAGGACAAGCGCCAGCTGGCGACCGACCAGCTGATGTTCTCCAAGCTCTTCTACTACGTGGCCCAGGTGCTGGGCGTCCCGGTGCCGGAGGTGTTCCTCATCGAGGACGCCAAGCCGGCCGACATCCAGCTCGCGAACTTCGCCGAGAAGGCGGAGCTGTGCCCCGCGTTCGTGGTGCGTCCGCACCTGCTCCAGGGCAAGACCGAGCGCGAGATCGCGTTCCTGTCGGCGCGCCGCCTGACGTTCATGCGGCCGGAGTACTACCTGAAGCTGCTCCTGCCGACGAACACGGAGCTCAAGGTCGCGTTCCTGTCGGCGATCCACCTGGTGCGGCGGGACTTCCCGCTGCCCCAGGACGTCGCGCAGGTGGTGACCCAGCAGTACGCGCCCGAGATCCAGAAGCGCCTCAACCCGGCGGTCTACGAGCAGCTGGCGGCCGTGGTCCAGCGCTTCATCCAGGCGGCGCCCAAGGTCGACCTGGCGACGTGGGGCCACGCCGTCGACGGGACCAGCCACCGGGCCGGCTTCGTGGTCTGTGGCGATCTGGAGGTCGCGTCGAGGATGGTGTCCGCCGAGCCGGTGACGGTCGGCGGCCCGCAGGTGAAGGACAAGATCAAGGAGCTGGTGCTGTACTCGATCAGCGAGGAGTACTTCGCGGTGCGCCAGCAGATGGGGATCACGATCGGCTGACGCGCCGGGGGCGCGCCAGCCGATCGAGGCCTCGGGCTTCGGGCCTCGGGCTTCGGGCCTCGGGCCTCGGACAGAAGGGCTTCAGGCTTCGGCCTGAGGTCCTTCGCGTTTTCGGGGTCAGAGGTCGATCGCGTACAGGAGGAAGTCCTGCAGCTCGCCCGCGAGGTTCGGGAACATCAGGTGGTCGGGGATCGAGCGCTTGAGGACCAGGCCGCACTTCTCGAGGACGCGGATCGACGCGGCGTTGTCGGGGTGGCAGCCAGCCTCGACGCGGCGGAGGTTGCGCGCGCGGGCGAGGTCGAGCATCGCGCGGGTGGCTTCGGTCGCGTAGCCGTGACCCCAGTGCGGGCGCGCGATGATGTAGCCGGTGGCCGCCGGCGCGTCGTCGTAGGTGTGCAGCCCGGTCGAGCCGATGACGGCCCCGGTGTCGCCCAGCTCGACGAGGAACGTCCCGGTGCCGCGCGCTTCCCACTCCTCGTCACGCATCTGGAGGAACGCGCGTGTCGTCTGCGGCGAGGTGTGGCGCGCCCAGCCCATGTACTTCGTGATCGCCGGGTCGCTGGCGTAGGCGAACACCGCGTCCACGTCCGCGAGGGTGGGGCGGCGCAGGACGAGCCGAGGCGTGATGATCCGCTCCACGGGCGTCATCACAGGCCGAGCGCGTACACGCGGACGTCCGCGAGCTCCGGCCCGAGGTTCGGGAACACCACGTACCGCGGCCGGACGCCCTGGAACACCAGCCCCGACTTCTCCAGCACGCGCGCGCTGGCGGTGTGGTCGGCGTGGCAGTACGCGCCGATGCGGCGGTCGCCGCGGGCCCGCGCGTGCTCGACCATCGCGCGGCACGCCTCGGTCGCGAAGCCGTGGCCCCAGAACGCCCGGCCGAGGATGTAGCCCGTCGCGACCTCGCCGGGCGTCTTCGTGTCCACGTGGAGCCCGGTCGAGCCGACGAGCGTGTCGCCGAGGAACATGAGGTGCGTGCCCGTGCCGTACGTCTTCCACTCGTGCATCGACATCGACACGAACCACTCGGTCGTCGACACCTGCTCGTGCCGCGGCCAGCCCATGAGCCGGGTCGCCTCCGGGTCGGACGCGTACGTGGCGTAGATCGCCGCCGCGTCCTCGGGGACCGGCGCGCGCAGCACGAGGCGCGCGGTGCGGAGAACGCCGGCCGGCGCTACGCCTTGGTCGGTCCCGCCCATTCGCTCATGGACGGCATCTGGCGCTGGAGCAGGCCGTTGACGCGGTAGACCTTCAGCTCGTCGGCCTTCCCCTTCACCTTCACCGGCGGCAGCGCCGTCGCGTCGATGCGGTCGGCGACGTAGCGGAAGGTGTTCTCGGAGATGATCACCTCGCCCGAGCTGGCCACGTTGACCAGACGCGAGGCGACGTTCATCGCGTCACCGATGGCCGTGTACTGCAGCGCGCGGGTCGAGCCGATCGACCCGGTGATGACCTTGCCGGTGTTGATGCCGATACCGATGCGGATCGCGGCGAGGCCCTCGGCGGCGCGCGTGCGATTGAACTCCTCGAGCCCCTGCATCATCATGAGCGCGCACGCGACCGCCTTGAACGGCGCGTCGTCGATGGGGATCGGGGCGCCGAACAGGCCGATGATCTCGTCGCCGACAAACTTGTCGAGCGTGCCCTGGTACTGGAAGAGCACGTCCACCATCACCTCGAAGTACTCGTTCAAGGTGTTGACGACCTCCTCGGGCGGGCGGCCGTCGGACATCGTGGTGAAGCCGCGGATGTCCGAGAACAGCATCGTGATCTCGGAGAGGCGGCCGCCCTTCTCGATGGTGAGCTGGCCCTTGACCACCTGCTCCACGACCGACGGTGGGATGAGGCGCGAGATCTGGGCGCGGGTCTGGGCTTCCTTCTCGATGCGGCTGGCGAGGCGCGCGTTCTGGATCGCGATCGCCGCCTGCGCGGCCATGCCGGTGCAGATCTGCAGGTCCTTCTCGGTGAACGCGTTGGACGTGAACAGCGAGTCGAGGTGCATGAGGCCGAGGAGATCGGCGCCGTGGAGCAGCGGCAGGGTCATCGTCGAGCGGATGCCCTGCATGATGATCGAGTGGGCGCCGCTGAAGCGCGAGTCCATGGTCGCGTCCGACGACAGCACCGCGGCACGGTTGGTCGTGACCTCGGCCATCACCGTGCGCGACAGGACGATGTTGTTGTCGCCCTTGCCGTTGCGCGTCTTCACGTAGCGCGGCACGAGCTCGCCACGATCGTCGAGCAGCAGGATCGCGCCGCGGTCGGCGCCGACCAGCTCGAACGCCTTGTCGAGGATCTTTGGGAGCAGCTTCTCGAGATCGAGCTCGCTGCCGACGGCGCGGGCGAGCTCGTGGCCGATGCGCAGGCGCTCGTAGTCGCGGCGCAGCACCTTCTCGTCGGTGATCTGGCGCTCCTGCATGAAGTCGCCGGTCGACGCCTGGATGCGCTGCCGGATGTGGCTCTCGGTCAGCCCGGGCGCGATCGTGACCCGGTGGACCGGCTCCTGCTGGCTCGGGCGATCGACGAACAGGATGCGCGTCGAGCCCATCGTGACCTCGTCGCCGTCCTGCAGGTAGTGCTCGCCGACGCGCTCACCCCGGTAGAAGGTACCGTTCAGCGATCGCAGGTCCCGCAGGAGGAAGCGACCGTCGCCCGATCGCTGGATCTGGGCGTGCTCCTTCGAGATGATCCGGTCGAGGATCTGGATGGTGTTGTCGGGATGGCGGCCGAGGGTGTTGAACGCCCCCAGCTCGAACTCTTGGCGCTCGTCTCCCGAGATGACGATCAGCTTGGCCATGCGAATCCCGAGCGCTTTCGATGGTATGTCGGACGACACGTGCGAGTAAAGTCACCGCCGCGCTCGTCGCGTGTGATCGCACCCCGAGCGGACGCGCATTCGACGATTCTCGCCGCCGCGATGACGCCAAAACCCGCGGCGCCCTCTTGCATCCGGAGCGCGGCGCTATATACTCCAAACCCTTCGCGAAAGTGGCGGAATTGGTAGACGCGCTGGATTCAGGTTCCAGTGGGTAACACCGTGGGGGTTCGAGTCCCCCCTTTCGCACGGGCCAGGCCACCGAGAGGTGGCCGTTTGCGTTTCGGGAAGAAGTCGGGGTCGACGGCGGTAGTGTCCACCCATGACGACGACGAGAACGATGTTCGTCCGCGCGACGCTCTCGGTGGCGTTGCTCTCCGTGGCCGCCTGCAAGAAGGAGGAGGCGGTACCGAAGACCACGCAGGCGCCGCCGGCGACGCAGGAGCCCGCGGGCAAAGAGGCGCCGCCGACCGCCGCGCAGCCCGAGGCAGCCGCGCCCGCGCCCGCGTCGCCGGTGCTCGGCAAGCCGGCCCCCGACTTCACGCTCGAGACGATCGACGGCAAGAAGGTCTCGCTCGCCGATCACAAGGGCAAGGTCGTCGTCCTCGAGTGGTTCAATCCCGGGTGCCCGTTCGTCGTGAAGTCGCACACGAAGGGCTCACTCGTCGACACCGCCGCGAAGCACACCGCCGGTGGCGTCGTCTGGCTCGCGATCAACTCCGGCGCGCCCGGCAAGCAAGGGCACGAGGTGGCCGAGAACGAGTCGGCCGCGAAGGCCTGGAAGCTCGCGCATCCCGTGCTGCGAGACGTCAGCGGCGAGGTCGGCAAGGCGTACGGCGCGACCAACACGCCCAACATGTTCGTCATCGACGCGTCGGGCACGGTCGTGTACGCCGGCGCCATCGACAACTCGCCCGACGGCGAGCGCGGCGCGCCCACCGGCGGCACGCTCGTCAACTACGTCGACGCCGCGCTCGCCGATCTCGCGGCCGGCCGTCCGGTCGCCACCCCCGTCACCAAGCCCTACGGATGCGGCGTCAAGTACGCCTCCTGATCCTCGCGGCCCTCGCCGTGCCCTTCGTCGTGGCGTGCAAGCGCGGCGGCGAGGAGCGCGGCGGCGTGGCCACCGAGGGCGCGGCCGCGGCGGCGGCACGTGTGCCGCGCGAGCCGCTGCCGGCGAGCGCCGTGCGCGTGAGCGGCAACAACTTCCACGTCGACGCCGCGCCCGCCGCCGGCTGCGCGACGGGAGGCTCGTGTAGCGTGCTCGCCGATCTCACCGCGACCTCCGGCTTCAAGGTGAACGAGGAGTACCCGTACCGGTTCGTGCCCGATGCGGCGTCGAGGCCGCTCGTCGACGGCGAGGCCGCGTTCGCGGTCACCAGCCCGCACACGGGCCGGCTGATGGTGCCCGTGCGCGCGGGCGTCGCGGCGGGCACGCGGATCGGCGGCACGTTCAAGCTGAGCGTGTGCAGCGCCGACGTGTGTCAGATCGAGGCCGCCGTCGTGGATGTCGCCGTGAACTGAGCGCCCCGGCGTCGCGTGGCGCTCGCGCCCATCGTGCCGCGCGATGGGCCATCTGCGCCCGTTCGGGCGCCGGCGAACCCGCCGTCGCTGGCGCTGCGCCATGGCGCGCCGCGTGCACAGTGCTCGCTCGAAAGGAGATGCCAATGCCGAACCCGAACGAGCGTGAAGAAGAGGACACCTTCGAGATCCCTGACCCGAAGCCCACCGAGCGCGAGATCGAAGAGGAGGAGACGCGCGAGCGGCAGCGAGCCGGCGTCCCGACCGGCGACGCCGAGGAGGGTGGTCTCGACGTCGACCCCGACGACGAGGACCAGGAGGGGGAGGGGGAGGACGACGAGATGGGCGACGCGACCGAGGAGAGCCGGCGCAGCTGAGATCGCGTCACCCGGCCAGGATGTCGGCGACGACCTGGCGCAGCCGCTCCTTGTCGATCGGCTTGGTCAGGTAGTCGTCGCAGCCGGCGGCGCGCGCGCGTTCCTCGTCACCCGCCATCGCGTACGCGGTGACGGCGACGATGACGATGTCGCGCGTCGCGGGATCGTCCTTGAGCTGGCGCGTGAGCTCGAGACCGCTCACGCCGGGCATCTGCAGGTCCATGAGGACGATGCGGGGGCGTCGCCGCGCGATCGCCGCCAGCGCCTCGTCGGCCGACGCGGCGGTCGTCACCGCGTAACCGCGCGGCGCCAGGATGAAGCGCATGAGCACGAGGTTGGTCGCGTTGTCGTCGACCACGAGGATCGGTTCGCCGGCCATGAGCGTTCGGGGAACGTACCTGATCCGAGGACTTCGGAGCGAACCGGCTCCGCGCCCCGCCTCGCACTCGAGGTGTGATCGGGTTGTCCCACATGTGGCTCCGGGCGTCGGGAGTAACCGGATCGACACCGATCTTCGCCCGGATCGCCGTATTCTCGGGCTGATGGCGAAAGATCGCGAGAAGACCGCCTACCTCATGGTGGCTCCGGTCATCCCGAAGAAGACCGACGGCCCCATCGGTGATGCGGTCCTGCTCTCGATCTATCCGGCGGGGCCGTCGATGGGACGGCGCTTCGCGCTCAACGGCAACGAGCACTTCGTGGGGCGCCTCGAGGAGCTCGACATCGCGCTCGAGGGCGAGGGACTGTCGCGCAAGCACGCGCGCATCTTCCGCACCGCCGATGGCTGGAACATCGAGGATCTCGGATCGACCAACGGGACGATCGTGAACGACGTGAAGATCGATCGCACCATCCTGCGCGACGGCGACCTGCTGCGCTTCGGGGTCGCGACCTGCAAGTTCCTCGCGGGCGACAACATCGAGTCGCAGTACCACGAGGAGATCTACCGGATGTCGATCCAGGACGGCCTCACCGGCGTCCACAACAAGCGCTTCCTGCTCGAGTTCCTCGATCGCGAGATCGCGGGCGCGGCGCGTCGCGGCGCTCCGCTGTCGCTCGTCATGCTCGACATCGATCACTTCAAGAAGATCAACGACACGCACGGACACCTGGCTGGCGACGCGGCGCTGAAGGAGCTGTGCCGCCGCCTCAAGCCACGCGTCCGTGCCGCCGACCTGCTCGCGCGCTACGGCGGCGAGGAGTTCGCGCTGGTCCTGCCCGACACGCCGCTCGCCGGCGCGATCGAGCTCGCCGAGAGCCTGCGGGCGCTCGTCGCCGCCGAGCCGTTCTCCCACGACGAGCTGCGTATCCCGTGCACGGTCAGCCTCGGCGTGGCCCAGCTCGACCCCAACCAGCCGGGGCGCCCCGACGATCTCGTCCGCCGCGCCGACGAGAACCTGTACGCGGCGAAACGCGGCGGCCGGAACCGCGTCGTCGGCTGACGTCCCGTCAGGCGGGCTTGACGACGATCGGCTGGCCCTCGTCGACGAACGCGAGCGACGCCGAGTTGAGGCAGTAACGCTCGCGCGTCGGCGGCGGTCCGTCGGGGAAGACGTGCCCGAGGTGTCCCTCGCAGCGTGCGCACCGGATCTCGACGCGGTGCATGCCGTGGCTCGTGTCCTCGACGAACGCCACGTGCGCGCGATCGAACGGCGCGAAGAACGACGGCCAGCCGGTGCCCGAGTCGAACTTGGCGCTCGAGCGGAAGAGCGGCAGGCCGCAGAGCCGGCACGTGTACGTCCCGGCGCGCTTGTTGTCGAGGAACACGCCGCACCCGGGCCGTTCGGTGCCGTGGTGGAGGAGGACGTGCCGCTCCTCGGGCGAGAGCTCGGCCGCGAGGCGTTCGATCGCGTCGTCGTCGAGCGGCGTGAGGTCGTAGCCCGAGGGAGACTGGCTCATGGCGGCAGTGTACCCGGCGCCGTTCAGGAACCGGACGCGGCCTGGTACGCTCGGGAAGGCCGGTGCCGCTCGCGCGCGAGGCGTGAGGCGCAGGAGCACGGTGAGCGCGAGCGCCACAGCAAGCCACGCTGGTACTTGCTCGAACACGTGCTCACGTTCCTGGGAGAGAGGAAGGAGACCTCATGACCTACCACCCGGGTACGTTCGTGTGGTGCGAGCTCGAGACGCGCGACCTCGAGGGCGCGCAGGCGTTCTATCGTGACGTCTTCGGATGGACGGTGGCGGGGGCGGCGGCGGGCGAGGTTGTCTACGAGAGGATCGCGGTGGCCGGGCAGACGATCGGAGGCTACCGGAAGCTCCGCACCCGGGGCGCGCCGTACTGGGCGTCGTTCCTCTCGGTGCCCGATCTGGTCGACGCGATCGCGAGCGTGAAGGGCGCCGGCGGTCGCCACATCGACGACGTCCTCGAGACGCCGGGCCTCGGCAAGTCGGTGGAGATCGTCGACGCCGTCGGCGCGACCGTGCACCTCGTCTGCCGGCGCGGCGGCGACGATCCGCTGCGCGCGCCACCGCCGGGCGGGATCCTGTGGAACGAGCTGGTGACGCCGTTGCCGGATCGCGCGGTCGACTTCTACAAGGCGGCGTTCGGTTACAGCGACAAGCCGGTGGAGATGGCCACGGGGGGCACCTACCACGTCCTCCAGGTCGGCGCGGTCGGCAAGGCCGGCGTCGTCTACCGGGACACGAGCCCGCGATGGATGCCATACGTCCACGTGACCGACTGCGATCAGGCGCTGGCGCGCGCGGTCGCGGCAGGTGGCTCGGTGATCGCTTCGCCGATCGACATCCCGCAGATCGGCCGCGCCGCGGTGTTCGCGGACCCGCAGGGCGCCGAGCTCACGATCATGACGCCTTCCGCCGGGACGGCCTGAGCTCCGCATCGTTGCGGTTCTTAGAACGGAGCGTGAAGAACATTGCGCGTGTCCGGAGGCGGGTTCGCGCGTATCGGAAGCGGAGGCTTCATGCGAACGATCCTGCTGGCCACGGCGCTCTGCGCCGCGTGCGCCGACGCCGACGAGCGGCCCGCGTCCTGGCGCTACGTGCACGCCGCGATCATCGCGCCCGCCTGCGCGACGGCCGGCTGCCACTCGACGCTCTCCGCCACCGCCGCGCTCGATCTCTCGTCGGCCGAGGGGGCGTACACCTTCCTGACCGGGCGCATCTGCGGCGAACCCGTCGGGCCGGGATCTCCGCCGCGCAACTACGTCGACCCCGGCAGCCCGGCGTACTCGCAGCTCGTCTACCAGCTGCGCGGGATCGGCCGCCGCCGCATGCCCCCCGACGTCCCGCTACCGGAGGTCGAGATCGCGCTGATCGAGCGCTGGATCGAGGAGGGCGCGTCGTGCGAGTGACGGCGACAGCGTGGCTCGTCGGCCTCGGCGTCGTGCTCGCCGCCTCGGTGGCCGACGCCTACCCGCGCTTCCAGCTGTCGAGCGGCAGCGTTCGCTGTCAGGACTGCCATCTGTCGCCGGCGGGAGGCGGCCTGATCGACGACTACGGTCGCCTGGAGGCGAGCGACACGATCAGCCGCGGCGGCGACGGCGCGCTCCTGCACGGCGCGTGGGAGCCGCCGTCATGGCTCGCGCTCGGCGGTGACCTGCGCGCGGCGACCGGCGTGAAGCACGAGGGCGACGAGCGCGACGCGCTGGCGTTCCCGATGCAGCTCGAGCTCTACGGTCAGGCCGGCGCCGGCGGCGTGTCGCTGTACCTCGCGGCCGGGCTGCGCGGCGGGGCGCGCGATCCGCAGCCGCCGCTGGTCGAGCGTCTCGCGTCGCGCGAGCACTACGTCATGTTCCAGCGCGACGCGCTCTACGTCCGCGCGGGTCGCTTCTTCCCGGTGTTCGGGCTACGCGCGCCCGATCACACGGCGTACACGCGACGCTACCTCGGGTTCGGCATCCTCGAGGAGCCGTACGGCGTGGCGGCGGGCTGGGCGGGTGCGACCTGGGAAGGCCACCTGCACGCGTACGTGCCGCGCCCGATCGCCTTCCTCGGCGCCGGGCCGCGGGCGCGCGGCGTCGCGGCGTCGTACGAGCGCCGGCTCGCCGACGATCGCGCCGCGCTCGGTGCGCAGGCGCGCTGGGCGACGACCGAGGACGATCGCGTCACCACCGCGGGGGTCGTGGGCAAGCGCTGGTTCGATCGCGCGGGGCTGCTCGTGCTCGGCGAGGTCGACGTCCAGCGCCAGGACTTCGACGGCGGACTCCCGGGACGGTGGCAGCTCGCCGTGCAGGCGGGCGCGACCCAGACCGTCACGCGTGGCGTCCTCGTCGGAGTCACCGTCCATCGCTGGCATCCCGACCTCGCGCTCCGCGCCGCTCGCGACGCGTTCGACGTCGACGTCCAGTACTTCCCCTGGGCGCACGTCGAGCTCCACCTGCTCGGACGGGTCTCGGCCCAGGGCAACAACTACGACGAGCCCGGCTTCCTCGGGCTCCTGCAGCTCCACTACTACCTGTGAGGAGAACGATGCGGAACGCTCATCGACGCCGAGCCTCGCGATCGTGCCTCGTGCTCCCAGCCTGCGCGCTCGTCGCGTGTGTCGAGGCCGGGCCGGCGCAGCCGAGCTTCCAGGACGTGATGCCGATCCTCGCCGCGAACTGCGTGCGGTGTCACGCGTCCCCGCCGATCGGCGGCGCGCCGAGCGCGTGCACCACGGGCGCCGACGGCGTCCGCTGGTGCGGGTTCCGGCTCGACAGCTATGACGATCTCGTCGTCGACGAGGGGGATCCGTCGGATCCGTCCGACGACGTTGGGGTGCGCGGCGCGGCCTGGGTCAGCGCCATCATCCCCGCGCGCGTGAGCGATCCGCGGTCGCCCATGCCACCGCGCTTCCCGCTCGGCGACCGC
>DDTA01000171.1 GCA_002344285.1 Myxococcales bacterium UBA2376 | reverse complement strand
GCGCGGCAGAGCGAGCGGCTGCCGCTGGCGTCGATCTGCTACGTGCTCGGCCACGCGAGCGAGCGCGAGCTCGCCGAGGCGCTGGCGATCGCGACCGGACGTCCGGCGATCGTGCTCGACGAGTGCGTGATCGATACGTCGCTCATCGACGGGATCGCGCCCGATCTGCTGCGCCGGACGCAGCTGCTGCCGGTGTTCGCGGAGGGTGGCACCGTGCTCGTCGCCGCGTCGCGCCCCGACGAGGTCCTCCCGCACGCGCAGGCGCTGTTCGCGCGCCGGGGCTGGAGCGTGACGATGTGCGTGGCGCTCGCGGTCACGGTGGCGCGAACGGTGCGCGCCGTGATCAACGCGCGTGGACGGGATCAGCTGCGGTGGGCGGGGCCGGTGGCGGCGAGCGACGGGCCGGCGCGTCAGCCGCGGCTGGCGATGGTGTCACCCGACGACACGCTCGACGACGCGCTGCTGGGCGAGCGGGCGGCGGCCGCGGTGATCGAGGACGTGACCAAGGAGATCGCGGTCGAGAACCTGTTCCTCGAGACGAGCGAGGTCGACCTGCCGAAGAGCGACACGTTCCTCGCGCCGCGCGCGCCGTCGGTGGGTGGCGACACGCCGTGGCCGATCACGGGCGTGGGCTCGTCGCCGGGGCGAGATACGCCGGCGGACGGGACGCGCGAGCCGGGCGAGGCGGAGATCCGCGAGCTCGCGATGGAGCTCGAGCGCGGCGACGGGAGCTCGGGCGAGGAGAGCGGTCCGCCGCGGTTGCTCATCGTCGACGACGACTTCGCGACGCGGCACCTGCTGGTGAAGGAGATCGAGCCGCGCGGCTACCGGGTCGAGACCGCGGCCTCGGGCATCGACGCGATGGACATGCTGCGCAAGCGCGCGCCCGACGTCGTCATCGCCGACATCCTCTTGCCGGGCGTCGACGGGTTCCGGCTGTGCCGCGCGATCAAGCGGACGCAGCGGCTCACCGGCGTCGGCGTCATCCTCATGTCGGCGGTGATCGACTCGGGGCGGGTGACGGCGGAGGTGCTCGAGAAGTACGGCGCCGACGGCTACGCCGCGAAGCCGCTCGACACCGCACGGCTCCTGCGCATCGTGCGCGAGCTGGTCGGGCGGCGGCGGACGCGGACGCGCGCCGACGACGACTCGGCGTTCGACGCGGCGATCGCGCGATACCAGGCGGGCGACGTGGACGGCGCGATCGAGATGCTGCGCGACAGCATCGCGCTGGATCCGGCCGCGGCGAAGGTGCGCTTCGCGCTCGCCAACCTGCTGCAGAAGGAGGCGCGGCTCGAGGAGGCGATCGACGAGTACGAGTCGGTGGTCGAGCTCGAGCCGAGGTACTTCCCGGCGCTGACGCGGCTCGCCTACCTCTACTACAAGAAGGGGCACACGCTGCGCGCGGTGGACACGTGGCGGCGGGCGTTGCCGCACTGCGAGGATCCGGCGCTCAAGCGCAACATCGAGCTGTTCGTGCGGAAGCTCGCCCAGGAGTCGCTCGCCGCGCGGTAGGATGAGCGGACATGCCCGAGCACAGCCAGCTGTTTGCGGACGCGCGCCGCGCCATTCTCGACGGGCGCGGGAAGTCGAGCGGGGAGGCGCGCCAGCGCGCGTACGACGGCGAGGGGGCGGCGGGGGCGGTGGCCACGTACGTGGGCAAGGTGAAAGCGAACGCGTACGAGATCACCGACGAGGACGTGGCGGCGTTGCGGGGGGCCGGCCTCGACGACGATCAGATCTTCGAGCTGACGGTGGCGGCGGCGATCGGGCAGGCGCAGCGGCAGTACGACGCGGCGGTGGCGGCGCTCGACGCGGCGGTCGCAGCGCAGGTGGCGGCGGCCAGGGACGGTGCGGCGTGAGGCTGCCGGCGATCGAGAAGGGGCGCGGGCTGGGCAACAAGGCGCTGTTCGCGATGATCCGCGTGATGAGCGGGCACCCGGCGCCGGATGTGGTCCGCACGCTGCGCTTCGAGCGCCACCTGTTCGGCGCGCCCATGAACGAGCTGTTCCAGGCGGTGATGCGCGGGCCGTCGGAGTGGTCGGTCGGCGAGCGCGAGCTGTTCGCGGCGTGGGTGTCGAAGCAGAACGAGTGCGAGTTTTGAACGAAGGCCCACGACGCGGTCGCGTCGAAGGTCCTCGGTAGCGAGACGGTCGCGGCGGCGCTCGCCGACCCGGAGTCGGCGGAGCTGCCGGCGAAGGTGAAGGCGATGATGCGCTTGCTCGCGAAGGTGACGAAGGATCACGGCGCGGTGACGGCGGACGACGTGGCGCCGGTGCTGGCGGCGGGGGTGTCGCGCGACGGTGTGCTCGAGGGGCTGGCCGTGGGGTGGGCGTTCAACGTCATCACGCGGCTCGCGGACGCGTTCGAGTTCGAGGTCGGCCCGCCGTCGTTCTTCGAGGCGGGCGCGAAGATGCTGCTCGCGCGCGGCTACAAGTAGCGGCGCGATCAGAAGTCGCGGATGGCGTCCTCGTCGACGTCGTCGTCCTCGGACGAGCGGGGCACGGGATGGATGTGGATGTCGTCGATCCGCCACTCGTCGTCCTCGCGGCGGAGGACGATGCGGAAGCGCACGCCGTTCTCGTCCCAGCGGAGCTCGGCGCGGTCGGTGCCGATCTCCTCGAGCTTGCCGTCGACCTTGCGATCGATGCCGGCGAGGAAGCCGCCGACCTGGCGGGCGAGACCCTCGCGGCGGCGCATGGTGAGGGTGCGCAGGACGCCGTCGAGGTCGTTGCGGCGAAGGGCGTCGGCGAACATGCGGATCGCGTCGCGTGGCTTGGACGCGCGCACGCGCGAGACGAGGGCGGCCTCGAGGCGCCAGCGCCGGTCCTCGCGCGCGAGCGCGACCGACTTGCCGTCGGGGTAGGTGACGATGGCGCGCTCGCCGACGTCGGGCTGGCCCTGGAGCTCGGCGGCGAGGAGCTTGGCCTGCCACGCGCGCTCGGCCTGGCTCGCCTTCCACTTGACGGCGAACTCCTCGTAGCTGACCTTCTTGCGCGTCTCCCTGGCCAGGAGGTCGTACGCGGCGCGCGGGTCGTCGGCCTCGAGCGCCCGGACGAGCGCGGCGACACCCTCGTGCGCGGGCGGGGCCTTGCCGATCGCCGGGCCGCAGGAGGCGGTGGTGGCCAGGGCGGCGGCGGCCGTGGCGAGCGCGAGGAGCGTGGGGCGCATCCGGTGGCTGACACCATACGCCGAAAAAACAGCCGCCGGGGCGGGATGCCCCGGCGGCCCTCCGCGTCGCGTGGCCGTCCGTCAAAGTCTGCGCCGCGGAGTACGCCCAGCGGTATTGCGACCGCGGTGCCAGCCACCGCCCACGGTGTCAGCCACCGACAAGCGCGCCGAAATAGCTGGAAATGCGTGCCCGCGTGCCGGTGGCTGACACCTTCGTGAACCGCCGTTGACGCAGGTGAGGTGTGAAACCGGGCAACCGTCGCGACGGGGCTACGCCGCGGGGCCGTTGGTCAGGTGAATGTCCGTGTCGTGGACGAGGTCTGACTTGTTCGGGTAGTCGACCGTGTAGTGGAGCCCGCGCGACTCCTTGCGCCGGCGCGCGCTCTCGATGATGAGGTGCGCGACGAGGGCGAGATTGCGCAATTCGATCACATCCGAGGTGATCTTGAAGTTCCAGTAGTACTCGCGGATCTCCTCGCGGAGGAGCTCGATCCGGCGGCGCGCGCGGTCGATGCGCTTGTCCGAGCGGACGATGCCGACGTAGGACCACATGAAGCGGCGGATCTCGTCCCAGTTGAGGGCCACGACGATCGCGTCGTTGGAGTCGGTGGCGTCGCCGGACTGCCACGGGATCACGGTGGTCGGTCGGCGCGCGACGGCGGTGCGGACGTGCTCGGCCGCCCGGCGCGCGTAGACCATGCCTTCCAGCAGCGAGTTGGAGGCGAGGCGGCACGCGCCGTGGAGGCCGGTCATCGAGCACTCGCCGATGGCGTAGAGGTTACGGATCGTCGTCTGGCCGTGCTCGTCGGTCTTCACGCCGCCACACATGTAGTGCGCGGCCGGGACGACAGGGATCGGCTGCCGGGTGATGTCGATGCCGAGCTCGAGGCAGCGCTCGCCGATGTTGGGAAAGCGGTTGCGCACGAAGTCCGGCGGCAGGTGCGTCATGTCGAGGAAGACGGAGTCGGCGCCGGACTTCTTGAGCTCGTTGTCGATGGCGCGGGCGACGACGTCGCGCGGGCCGAGCTCGGCGCGCTCGTGGTAGCCGTCCATGAAGCGCTCGCCAGTGGCGAGGCGGAGCTTGCCGCCCTCGCCGCGCAGCGCCTCGGAGATGAGGAACGACTTGGCGTGGGGGTGGTAGAGGACCGTCGGGTGGAACTGGACGAACTCGAGGTTCGAGACGACGGCGCCGATGCGGTAGGCCATGGCGATGCCGTCGCCGGTCGCGACGTCGGGGTTGGAGGTGTAGACGTAGACCTTGCCGGCGCCGCCGGTGGCCAGGATGGTGGCGCGCGCGACGACGGTCTTCACCTGGCCCGAGGCGCGGTCGAGGACGTAGGCGCCGAAGCACGCGGCGTCGCCGCCGTACTTCGCCATCGAGAGGAGGTCGACGGCGATGTGGTCCTCGAGGATCGTGATGTTGGGGTTGGCGTGGACGGCGGCGACGAGCGCGCGCTG
>DDTA01000344.1 GCA_002344285.1 Myxococcales bacterium UBA2376 | reverse complement strand
GTCGCGGTGGGTGGCGGCGATGATCCGCAGATCGACCTTGGTCGGCGTGGTCGCGCCCACGGCGCGGACCTCGTGCTCCTCGAGCACGCGCAGGAGCGCGGCCTGCGCGGCGGGTGGCAGATCGCCGATCTCGTCGAGGAAGAGGGTGCCGCCCGCCGACGCGACGATCAGGCCCGGGTGCTCGGAGACCGCGCCGGAGAACGCGCCCTTGCGGTGACCGAAGAGCTCGCTCTCCACCAGGCCGGCGGGGAGGGCGCCGCAGTTGACGGGCACGAGCGGGCCATCGCGTCCCGACGCGGCGTGGACGGCGCGGGCCACGCGCTCCTTGCCGGCGCCGGTGGGGCCGCCGATCAGGATCGGCATGCGGGCGCGGGCGACGCGGGCGAGCTGCTCGAGGTCGTCGGCGAGCTCGGGATCGAGGGTGTGAGGGCGATCGTCGCCGGGCGTCTGCACGACGTCGAGGTCGGCGGCGGCGGCGCGCTCGGCGGTGCGGAGGAAGAAGAACGAGCGCCCGGCCTCGACCAGATCGTGATCGCGGACGACGGTGCGCGTCTGGCGGGCGCCGTCGACGAGGATGCCGTTGCGCGAGCCGGCGTCGGCGGCGAGCCAGTGGCCGCGCTCGCGCTCGAAGCGGAGGTGGACGGATGACATCCAAGGATCGGGGCAGTCGACGCGGAGGGTCCGGCCGGCGCGACGCGCCGATCGTCGCTCCCCGCGGCCGACCTCGATCGCGTCGATCCCGTCGAGGGACCAGCGCGCGCCCCCGGGGGCGCCGGCGCCGAGCGCCAGGTAGAGGTGGTCGACGTGGCGCGGCGCGGCCGGCGCCGCCTCGTCGGCGGGCTGGGTGAGCGTCTTCACCGGAGCGACCAGCCGACCGCGTGGAGCCAGGCGTCGAGCGCGCGATCGGTGCGCTCGTCGCCGCGGACGTGGATGTTCTGGAGGCGGAGGAACGCCGCCTGGCGGTCGCCCATCGAGAACGATCGGATGCCCCACACGAGGGCGATCTCGGTGAGCTGGGTCTGGCCGCCCTGACCCCAGCCGATCATGTTGGCCCGCTCCAGATCCTTGACCGGGCCCGAGAGGTCGCCGGCGTCGAGGACGCACAGCGCACGTCCGAAGTGGGCGCGTCCGCGCCAGAGGAAGTTCGTCTCCTGCTGGGCGTGGCCGGGCCGGATGTCGACGCGCGTGGCGAGCGCGTCGGTGTAGCGCGCGATCGCCGTCCCGCAGTCACCCCGGCGCCTGGCCACGTGTCCGAGCATCACCCGGTCGACGAGGATACCCGTGGTCGCGGTCTCGCCGGCGGCCAGGCGCCTGGCGAGATCGTCCTCGAAGCTGGCCTCGGTGCGGTCGAGCGTGGCATCGAACGTGGCGAGATCGAAGCCGCGGTAGTTCAGGTCGCGGATCGCGGCGCGGAGGGCCTCGCGGTGGGAGCCGGTCACGCCCGGGGCGGCGACGAGCTCCGCCGGTCGGGCCCGAGCGGCGGGGCGTCGAGGCGCGAGCGAGACCTCGGTCCGTGCCGCGCCGGCCGCCGGTGCCGCGTCGGCGACCGGCGAGGCGTCGGTCGCCGGCGCGGCGTCCACCGACGGAGGCGCGGCGGGTTCTCCCGGCGAGAGGGCGAGCGAGGGCGAGCGCGCGTCGGTGGAAGGGCGGATGAGGAGCACGGTCGCCGCCAGCGCGCCGACCGCGACGAAGGCGGCGGTCGCCACCAGGCGCGTCCGTCGCGACCGCCGTGGCGCGAGCGCGGCGAGGAGCGCGTGCATCGACGGGAAGCGCGCGGCCGGGTCGACCGCGAGGCCGCGCTCGACCGCCGCGACGACCGGGCGCGGGGCGCCACGACCGCGGAGCGCGTCCTCGAGGCCGCGGCAGAAGCTGTACTGGTCGGCTCGCGCGTCGACCCTCTCGCCGCGCTGTTGCTCGGGCGCCATGAAGCCGGGCGTCCCCATCGCGATGCCGGTGCGCGTGAGCGACGCGGCCATCGCCGGCGTGACCTCCGGGGCCATCGCGCGCACGAGCCCGAGGTCGGCAACGCGCGCGCGCCCGCCGCGGTCGACGAGCACGTTGTCGGGCTTCACGTCGCGGTGGACCATGCCCGCGTCGTGGATCGCGGCGAGGCCGAGGCCGGCCTGGCGGAACACCTCCAGGATCTCCTGCCACGTGCGCGGCGCCGCGAGCCAGGAGGTCAAGGTCTCGCCGTCGATCAGCTCCATCGCGATGTAGAGGTCGGCGCCGCGCTCGCCGACCTCGTACACCCGCACCACGTGGGGATGATCGACGAGGGCCATGGCCTGGGCCTCGCGCAGGAGCCGCGCCCGCAGCCCCGGGCGGTCCTCCCCGGCGCGCACGAGCTTCACGGCCACCGCGCGACCGAGATCGGGATCGTCGGCGGCCAGCACGACGCCCATGCCACCGGCGCCGATGCGGCCGCGGACCACGAACCGGCCGATCATCGTCCCCCGCGGCAGGTCGCCGTCGGCGCGCGCCGCCGGCGGCGCCCGATCGTCCTCGGGCAGCTCGCGCGTCGAACCGGCGGTCATGGGCGGTCGTGAGCATACCAGTCTTGACAAAGAGTAAACGTCGTTTATTTTATGGTCATGGTTCACGAACAGGTCGGGACGCCCCGCGAGGTGCGGACGCCGCGGGCGCGGCGCCACGACGCCAACGTCGGGCGCATCCTCGACGCGGCCACGGAGCTGGTGGCGGCCGACGGCCTGGCGTCGCTGTCGATGGCGCGGCTCGCCGACGCGGTCGACTACACGCCGGGGGCGCTCTACCGGTACTTCGACAGCAAGGACGCGCTGCTGGCGAAGATGGTCGAGCGGGTGCTCGGCGACGTGCGGGGGAAGCTCGAGGAGGCGGTGGTCGACGCGACGGCGAAGACGTCCCCGCTGGCGCGGGTCGCCGCGCTGGTGGCGGCCTACCGCGCGTTCGCGCGGCGCGAGCCGCACCGGTTCGGGTTGCTCGCGACGACGATGGCCGAGCCCCGCGTGCTGCTCGCCGAGAAGGCGCACGCGCAGGCGGTGGCGGCGGCGGTGATCGGCGCGCTCCAGCCGCTGGCGCAGGCGCTCGTCGACGCGGCGGAGGAAGGACTCCTGGCGCCGGGAGGTGCGGTCGAGCGCACGCTCTGCCTGTTCACGATGCTGCAAGGCGTGCTCCAGCTGCCCAAGCTGGCGCGCCACGCCCCCGGCGGGATCGACATCGATCAGCTGGTCGTCGCCGGCACGCGCGCGCTGCTGGTCGGCTGGGGCGCCAGTCCTCGCAACGTCACGCGCGCGCTGGAGGGTCTCTCATGATCGCCGGAGTCGTCGCCGCCGTGTTCCTCGGCGTGCTCACCTGGTCCTTCCTCGAGTACGTGATCCACCGCTGGCTCGGACACGACCGCCGCTTCCGCGGCAACCCGTTCGGCAAGGAGCACCTGCGCCACCACGTCGAGGGCGACTACTTCGCGCCGACGTGGAAGAAGCTGATCTTCGCCGCGGTCACCACGGGGATCCTCAGCGTCCCCGCGATCCTGCTCGCCGGCGTGTACGGCGCCGCGTGGGTCGCCGGCTTCGTCGCGTTCTACGGCGTCTACGAGGTGCTCCACCGCCGCGAGCACACCCACGCCGGCATCGGCGCCTACGGCCGCTGGGCCCGCCGCCACCACTTCCACCACCACTTCGTCGACGGGCGCTCGAACCACGGCGTGACCTCGCCGCTGTGGGACCTGGCGTTCGGCACGTACCAGGCGCCGGCGGTCATCCCCGTGCCGCAGCGCCTGTGCATGGCGTGGCTGCTCGATCCGGAGACCAACGACGTGCGCGCCGAGCACGCGGGACGGTACGTGCTCCGCCTGGCTAAGGCGCCGGCGTAGCCACCGCCGACAGCGCGCCCGGGGTGCAGGTCACCATCCATCCCGGCACCGCCGCCGCGGCGATCTTCGCGCACGCGTCGTCGAAGCCGTCGCCCGGCAGCGTGATGGTGCCCGGCGCGCCGCCGCGGCCCGCGACGCCGCCGAGCACGAACTGCGGTGACGACAGGAGCACGCCGCAGAAGCGGCGCAGGCCCGCGGCGGACAGCCCGGCGGCCGGTGCGTCGAGCGGCTGGCCGACGAGCGCGGCGATCGCCGCCGGCTCGCCACCGCGCGGGTCCACGGGCTCGCCGACGAGGCGATCCTTCACGACGGCGACGACGTCGCCGACCGTCGCGCCCGGCGTCGCCGCGCCGGCCGCGAGGGCCCGGTCGACGAGGTCGTCACCGGTGACGCGCATCGGCTTCGCGCACACGCCGAAGCGGTCCTCCCACGCGAGCCGCGCCTGGAAGTCGAGGCCGCGGAAGCCGCGCTCGCCGTTCTTGAGGAACGCGCCGATCGCGCGCTGGAACGGCAGCTCCTCGGGGTCGAGCCGGGGCGGTTCACCCTGACACTGGACGCCGTAGGTCTCGCAGCAGCTGCCGAAGGTACACTCGGCGCCCAGCTCGGAGCACGACAGGCCCTGGCACCGCTCCTCGTCCATGGGGAACTGCTCGCTCACCGGCGTCGACCATTCGAGCCCGGCGTACGCCGCCGAGAGCAGCGTGCGCGGCGCGATCGCCGCCACCGCGTCGCCGGGGCCGTTGCCGTGGCGCGCCGGGTCGGCGTCGTCGATGACCCACGGATCGAAGACGGCGGGGTAGGTGTACGGGCCCGGGCCGCAGCCCGCCTCCGGCGGCAGCCGGCTGAAGTAGTCGCTGGTCACGACCGCGACCAGGAGCTCGTCGAGCGAGTAGCCGCTGGCGACGAAGCGGTCGGTGAGCGCCTGCAGCTGGTCGCGCATCGCCTGGTTGCGCGGGAAGTAGTTGGCGATCGTGAGCGGCGTGCCGACCGCCTCGCGCCACACGCCCTCGGCGACGCTGGTCGCGACCATGTACGCGAACGCCGCGTCGGGATCGGCGACCGCGCCCTCGCCGTCGACGAGCAGGCCGGTGCCGCGGACCGTCTCGAAGCCCCGCGCCAGCGCGCCCTCGAGGTCGAACGCGGTGAGGCGCCGTCCGCGCAGGCTCGCGAAGTAGCCGTCGATCATCGCGAGGTCGTCGCCGACGGCCGCCGGATCGGTGAAGCGGCCGCACGACGTCGACATGCCCCACGGCGTGCGCCCGTTGCGCCGCACGACGAAGCCGTCGTAGCGGAACGGCGCGTGCGCGCGCGCGGCGTCGATGCCGGTCGACATGCCGTAGACCGCGGCGTCGACGTGGCCGGCGAGCGGCCAGTGGCGATCGAGCTCGGGCTCCTCGCGATCGGTGATCGCGTTCTGGCTGTTGTGGCAGCCGAGGCACACGATGTCGCGGTTCAGGTAGGTCTGGTCGAAGGTGTTGCCGAAGTCCTCGCGGCGCGCCAGCTCGGCCTCGACGTCGGGGACGTTGGCGGCCGGGATGGGTCGGCTCACCAGCGCGAACAGGTGCGCGCGGTAGATCGGTGACAGGTCGTCGAGGACGATCGCGCTCTTCACCAGGTCGAGCATGGTGAAGTCGAGGCCGGTGCCGCCGGCCATCGCCGGGTTGTCGCGCACGAAGGTCGCGATCGACGCGTCGACCGTCGACGCCGACGCGACGCCGTAGCAGCTGCCCATGCGCTGGCCCTCGACGCGGGGCACGCGCAGGACGTCCATGACGTGCACGGTCCAGCGCTCGAGCTTCTCGGGTCGCGCGAGCAGCGCGCGCGCCACGACCTCGCGCGGATCGTCGTCGGAGGTGCCGGCGGCGCGCGCCGCGGCGACCTGCTCGTACAGGGCGACGTAGGCGTCGACCTCGTGCTGCGACGCCGGGCGCCGCCCGAGGATCGCGAGCATCGCGTCGCGCACGAAGGCGCCGGGCTCGCTCTTGCACTGATCGAAGGTCGAGTCGGGGCCCGGCCCGTCGTCGCCGTCGCCGCCGTCGCACCCGCCGCACGCGGGCACCGCGAGCGCGAGCGCCGCGCACAAGCCCACCGCGGCCCTCACAGCTGCACCCCCAGCACGCGCGCCGTGGCTTTCTCGGCGGCGTCCTCCTCGGAGACGGCGCCGCTCACGTCGGACACGGCGAACGCCTCGGGCGCGAACGGCCAGATGCCGAGCGAGAGCAGGGCGGCGATGCGGTTCTCCGACGGTGTCGCCGCGGTCTCGGCGCGGCCGTCGGGGCCGATCGCGCCGTACACGCCCTTCTCGGCGGCGGTGATGGTCGCGCCGATCATCGCGGTGACGTAGCCGTAGGGATGGTGGTTGCGCCCGAAGTCGCTGCGCTCCTGCGCCCACGGCGTGCGGCCGAACTCGGTGTTGAGGATGATGAGGGTGTCGTCGAGCGAGAGCTTGGTCGGATCGCTCTCGCCCGGCGCGTTGATGATCGCGAGCAGCGAGCGCAGGAGGTTGTCGAAGTTGCGCGCGGTGTCGGCCGCGTTGGCGTCGTGGGTGTCGTAACCCCCGCCGCCGGAGGCCTCGTAGAGCCCGATGTCGCTCACGCACACGTAGCGCGCGGGCTGGACCGGGTGGGTGAGCAGGTGACGCGCCGCCTCGAGGCTCATGCCCGGGATGTCGCGGCCGCGGCTGTCGCCGCACGCCATGCCGGGGCGCGCCGTGAACAGCTGCGGCTCGAGGACGCCCGCGATCGCGTCGGACTTGGCGACGGTGCCGGCGGCGATCGTGAGATCGGCGAAGCGGCGCGAGCGCACGGCGTCGCCTTCACCCTTCCAGCGCAGGCGGTCGCCGTACGCGTCGATGTACGTGCGCATGAGCGCGTCGTACGGCTCGACCGGGCCGGCGCCGCGCACCGTGTCGCGCGCGAGCATGTCGGCGAAGCTGTCGGCGTTGTCGATCTTGACCAGCAGCGGGCGCGCACCGCCCGGGTGCACGCCGGTCGCCGCCGCTGCCGAGACGTTGTCGCCGGCGACGCCGCCGGTGGCGAACACGTACGACCACGGCGCCGCGCGATCGCCGGGATCGCGATCGAGGAAGTAGCGCTGCACGTGCGCGCCGAGGCCCGCCGCCGCCGGCTGTCCCACGGGCCGCCCGGTCAGCGCCTGCGGCACCGCCGCCTCGTGGGGCTCGAGCTTGTGACGCTGGACGAGGAGCCGCATGCGCGCGGTCACGTCGGGCCGCATCCACAGGCGGCGCGCGAACGGCCCGAGCTCGACGTCGACGCCGAGCGCGTCGCGCGCGAAGCCCTGCCCGATCTCGGTGCCGGCCGGGAAGCCGCAGGCGGCGAGCGCGCTGCGCGTGCCGCCCGCGCCGTCGAAGTCGAACGTGTAGTACTGCTGGTTGGCGAACATCGGATCCGTCGGCCGGCCGTAGCCGCGGACCAGGTACAGCGTCTCCCACGGCGACAGCCCACCGTAGAGGAAGATCTCGAGGACGCGCTTCGCCTGGCGCTCCACCGGGAGCATGACCGAGGCGGCGCTCGGCGGCGCCTCGCCGAACGGCTCGGCCCAGCTGGTGCCGCGGAACCAGCGGCCGACCACGACCGCCGCGCTCGCGGCGCCGGCGGCGCGGAGGAGAGTACGACGCTGCATGGATGAGAGCCTGAACCTCCGGAGTGGTGGGTCGCATCGAACAGGGACCAACAGCCGCTTCCAAGCGCCGGCGGCCGCGATACCCGGCGGTCTCGTCACCCCGGGTCGGCAGGGTCGCGGCGGTCCCTCCCCGTGATGACGGCCACGTGCGTTGGTACGTCGACTGCATTCGCTGAACCCAATGCACTCGTTCATCGAGGTCACCTTCCACGAGCTCGAGCACGACCGCTCCGTCGAGAATGCGGTGCATCGATGGGTGGCTCGCCTCGAGGGTACGCAGCTCGAGGTGCGCCACGCGCGCGTGCGGCTGGAGCGCATCGGGCGCAGACGCACGAGCGCGTGCCTCGAGCTCTCGCTCAGCGGTGATCGGACCGCGATCGCGGCGACCGCGCACGAGGACGCGTTCGTCGCCATCGCCGACGCATTTCGTGCGGCCCGGCAGCAGGTGATGGGGCGTCGAACGGCGACGCTGCCGCGCGGGAGTGCGGCGGCGTAGGTGAGATCGACGGGTGTGGCTCGCGCACGCCCTCACCCTGGTCCGGATCCCGCTCGCGGCGCTGTTCTGGTTCGTCGCGACCGATCGCGTGTGGGGGGCCGTGGTCATCGGCGTCGCGGCGCTGACCGACGTGCTCGATGGACGCGTCGCGCGGCGCGCGCTGCGTCGCGGCGCGACGGGGCACGCGGCCGAGGCCGGTGCGTGGCTCGATCCGCTGTGCGACAAGCTGTTCGCGGTGACGGTGCTCGTCGCGCTCGCCGTGCGCGTGGACACGCCGATCGGTATGCTCGCGCTGGTCGCGACGCGCGAGCTCGTGGTGGGGCCGCTCGCGATCGCGTACCGCATGATGCCGTCGCGCCAGCGCTACCAGTGGGACTTTCATGCGTCGCGCGCGGGCAAGCACGCAACCGTCGCCCAGTTCGTCGCGGTCACCGCGTTCGTCGTCGCGCTGCCGGGGGCCGCCGTGCTCGCCGTGGTCGCCGCGGCGTTCGGTCTCGTGGCGGTGGTCGGCTACGTGCGCCGTGCGGCGCGCGTCTTCACGTCGACCTGAGCCGTAACCCGCGCCGGTTCAGTTCGCTCCGCTCGACCTCGCCGAGGGCGCGCGCACGCGCGGCCGGGGCGATGAACGCAGCGCCTGATCGAGCAGCTCGGCCGCATGGGCGCGGGCGCGGGTGGTGGCCGCGCCGCCGAGCATGCGGGCGAGCTCGTCCTTGCGCGCGGCGGCGGAGAGCCGCAGCACGCGTGTCTCGGTGCGGCCGCCGACCTCGAGCTTCTCGACGTGGTAGTGCGCGTCGGCGTACGCCGCGATCTGCGGCAGGTGCGTGACACACAGGACTTGACGGTGGTCGGCGACGGCGCGGATGAGCGCGCCGACCGCCTGCGCGGTCGCGCCGCCGATCCCGGAGTCGACCTCGTCGAACACGTAGGTCGCGACCTCGTCGGCGCGGCGCAGCGCGAGCTTGAGCGCGAGCATGATGCGCGACAGCTCGCCGCCGGACGCGACGCGCGCGAGCGGCCGGCGCTCCTCGCCCTTGTTGGCGGCGAGCAGGAGCTCGACGTCGTCGGCGCCGTGCGGGCCGACCTGGCGCGCGGCGATCGCCACCTCGAAGCGCGCCGCGCCCATCCCGAGCTGGCCGAGCGCCTTGGCGACCTCGCGCTCGAGCCGCTTCGCCGCGCGCGTGCGGCTCTGGGTGACGGCCGCGGCGGCGCGCTCGGCGCGCGCCAGCGCCTTGCCGCGCGCGGCCTCGAGCTCGCCGAGCCGCGTCTCGCGGTTCGAGAGCCCGTCGAGCTCGGCGCGCAGCTCCGCGCCGCGTGCGATCACGTCGGCGAGCGAGCCTCCGTGCTTCCGGCAGAGGCGGCGGAGCGCCTCGATGCGATCGTCGAGCCACGCCAGGCGCTCGGGATCTCCCTCGAGCCGGTCGGCGTAGCGGCGCAGCTCCGCGGCCGCGTCGTCGGCCAGCACGCGCGCCTCCTGGAGCTGGCGCAAGGTCGGCTCGAGCGACGCGTCGACGCGCGCGATGCGGTCGAGCTCGC
This sequence comes from Myxococcales bacterium UBA2376, assembly GCA_002344285.1. Classification (GTDB taxonomy): domain Bacteria; phylum Myxococcota_A; class Polyangia; order Haliangiales; family Haliangiaceae; genus UBA2376. Next base: position 22,706 of record DDTA01000344.1, on the reverse strand, counting down.
GCGCCGCGATCGCCAGCTTGTCGACGGCACCAAGGGCGTCACCGTCGTCGCCGCAGATCGCCGCCACCGCCGATCGCGCCCCGGTGCCCAGCTCCTCGACGGCGCCCAGCCGCGTGCGCTCGGCGCCGAGCCGCTCGTCCTCGCCGGCCTCCGGCGCCGCGGCCTCGAGCTCGTCGACCTGGAAGCGCAGGTAGTCGGCCCGCTCGGCGCGCGCGCGCTCGTCGCCGCTCAGCTCGGCGAGCTGGCGATCGATCCCGGCGAGCTCGCCCCACGCCGCCGTCATCTCGGCGATCACGGCCGGCTCGGCGGCGAACGCGTCGAGGATCTCGCGATGCCGCGCCGGATCGACCAGCCCCTGGTGCTGGTGCTGGCCCGAGAGGTCGACGAGCAGCGCGCCCAGCTCGGCGAGCCGCCCGGCCGTCGTGAGCGCGCCGTTCACGTACGTCCGGCTCTTGCCGCCCTTCTGGATCACGCGGCGCACGACCACGTCCGAGACGTCACCGGCGCGTCCGGCGCTCGCCGCGGCCTCGTCGTCGCCCGCGAGCGGCAGCCCCGCCGCCACCAGGACGCCGCGCACGCGCGCCCGCAGGTCCTCCGGGATCTCGAAGATCGCCTCGACCACCGCCTCCTGGGCGCCCGCCCGCGGGATGTCCGCCGACGCCCGCCCGCCGCGCAGCAGGTTGACCGCCTCCACGATGAGCGACTTGCCGGCCCCGGTCTCGCCGGTGAGCACGTTCAGCCCGTCGCCCAGCTCGACGGTGACATCACTCAGGATCGCGAAGTTGGTGACCCGCAGGTAGCGCAGCACGAGTCATTTCTAACGCTTCGGGCTGACACTGCGCAAAGGTTCAGTTCGGAAACCGCGCCCGCCCCGCGGTGTCACCCACCATGTGATCCCCTCCTTGCCCCCGCACCGCCGCGCCCTCGTCCGCCTCGGGCTGGTCCCGCTCCTCGTCGCCGGCGCGCTGGCCGGGGGGCTCGGCTACCTCCGCCACGTCTGGCCCGAGCCCCGGCCCTTCGTGGTGCCCCGGGATCGCGCGCCGGTGACGCTCATGAGCGTGAGCGCCGAGCCGCTGTGGACGGAGGCGGTCGACGGGCACCGCTGCCTCGCCTTCCTCGACGACTATCTGCGCCGGCCGAACTGGACGGTCACGCTCGTTTCCGGCTCCACTCACTGCGTGGGCGAGACCCGGCAAGGTGCCCTCACGCTCGACGCCGACGGCGACGCGACCTGGACCGCCGACGGGCTGCCGGCGCGACCGATGCACGTCACGCCGCGGCAGATCGCCGTGCTCCACGCCGCGGCGTATGCCAGCTGCTGGCGGCCGGCGGAGACCTACGGCCGCTACTCGTCGCGGTTCGTCGACGTGCACTGGGGCGGCCGGGACGCGCCGGCCCGTCGCGTCCCGGAGTCGCTCGCCCAGGCGCTGCTCGACGCATTCATCGACGACGCGGTCGCGGACTACCGCGACCGGAGGCTCGCCGAGCGCGGCGACCTGCGCGCCACCGTTCGCGTCGAGCCGCACGCGGCGCCCGGCGTGCGCCGGCGGATGACGCTCACCTTCGACGCCGCCGGCGCGCTCGCGCTGCGCGCCGGACGCCGCACGATCACGGCGCCGCCCCTCGACGACGCCACGCGCGTCGACGCGATCGACTGGATCGAGGCGGGGGCGCCGTCGTTCCAGATGCCGCCCCGCGTCCGGGCGGCGATCGATCACGCGACCCACGCCGCCGGGCTGCAGGACTGACGCACGCGATCAGCGCGCGCCGCGCAGGCCCCAGTGGAGCTTGTCGCGCATGACGTCGAAGAACGTCTTGGGGCCCGTGAAGAGCCGGAGCGGCTTGAGCGCGGCGGTGATCTCGACGCGATCTCCGGGCGCGAACGGCACCGCCCACTGGCCGTCGACGGTGAGGACGACGTCGCGCGAGCCGGGGCCGGGCTCGATGCGGATCACCGACTCCGCCGGGCACACGAGCGGGCGGTTGGTGAGCGAGTGGGCGCAGATCGGCGTGAGCGTCATGCCGTCGGCGCCGGGGATGAGGATCGGTCCGCCCGCCGCCATGTTGTAGGCGGTCGAGCCCGTGGGCGTCGACACGATGAGCCCGTCGGCGCGGTACTCGGCGACGAGCGCGTCGTCGATGTACGCCATGGCGTGGACGATGCGCGCCATCGCGCCCTGGTGCACGACCGCGTCGTTGAGCGCGGTGCGCTCGAGCACGTCGCCGTTCGCCCGGCGCATGGTCACGGCCAGCCGGCTGCGATCCTCGATCCGCAGCTTGCCGTCGAGGGCCTCCTGCAGCGCCGCCCGGGCCTCGTGGGGCGCGAACCCGGCCAGGAAGCCCAGCTGGCCCAGGTTGACGCCCAGGACCGGCGTGCGGGTGTCACCCACCGCACGGCTCGCCCGCAGGAGCGTGCCATCGCCGCCGAGCACGACCAGGAGGTCGAGCCCACCCAGCCGGGCTTCGGCAACGATCTCCGCGCCTTGGGGCGTGACCCGGTCCTCGCCCGTCACCACGGCCTGGTGGCCGGCGGCGATCAGCCACGCGACCAGCTCGGCGAGCAAGGGTTCGGCCTCCGACGCGTCGGTCTTGAGCACGAAGCCGATCCTGGCCACGTCCGCGTGTTACCACGGGTTCCGCATCCGCGTCGTGCCCCCATGCAGCTTGACTCCTGGCCCTGGAGCCTGTAGACGATCCGCCTTCCTGCCGGGTTTCCCGGTCGGATGCTCCACGGACACCCCCCCCATGACGCAGACGCAGAAGAGCTTCTGGCTCACCAAGGAAGCCGGCGAGGCCCAGCGCGAGTGGTACGTCGTCGACCTCCAGGGCCAGACCCTGGGTCGCGCCGCGACCAAGATCGCCATGGTCCTGCGCGGCAAGCACAAGCCGACCTACACGCCCAACGTCGACATGGGTGACTTCGTGGTCGTGATCAACGCCGGCGGCGTCGAGCTGACCGGCACCAAGCCGGACACCAAGATGTACTACCGGCACACGCTCTATCCGGGCGGCCTCCAGCGCAAGCTGGCCAAGCACGTCATCGCCGAGGATCCCGAGCGCGCGATCCGGCAGGCGGTCTGGGGCATGCTGCCCAAGGGCCCGCTCGGCCGCCGCATCATCAAGAAGCTGAAGATCTACCGCGGCGCCGCGCACGATCACTCGGCGCAGCAGCCGCGCCCGCTCGCGGTCTGAGCCGGTACCAGGCAGAAGGAACGAGATCCATGGCCACTGCGACCACCAAGACCTACGCCACGGGCCGCCGCAAGACGGCGGTCGCCCGCGTCTGGCTCGTCCCCGGCGGCGGTCAGTTCGTCATCAACGAGCGCCAGGACGAGGAGTACTTCCGTCGCGCCACCGCGCTGATGGTGATCCGCCAGCCCTTCGAGGAGGTCGGCCTCATCGGTCAGTACGACGTGCACGCGACCGTCGCCGGCGGCGGCATCCAGTCGCAGGCGGGCGCCGTCCGCCACGGCATCACCCGCGCGCTCATGAAGATCGACTCCGAGCTCCGTCCCAAGCTCAAGGCCGTCGGGTACGTCACCCGCGACCCGCGCAAGAAGGAGCGCAAGAAGTACGGCCAGCGCGCCGCGCGCGCCCGCTTCCAGTTCTCGAAGCGCTGATCGCGACGGCGGTTGCCGACGCCACACGACGCCCGCCTCACCCGAGGCGGGCGTTCTCGTTTGTGCGGGGCGGCTCGCCCGGCAGTCGGTGGCAAGTCGGCGTTCGTCGCCGCCCGCGGCGCGCGGGCCGACACACTGCGGGCGTGAGGATCACCTTCGTCGCCATCATCTCCCTCTGCCTTGGCGCGTGCTTCGAGCCGCCGCCGTCCGAGCTCGCCGTCGCCGGGCGCGAGCTCGGCTCGGTGAAGCCGTCGATGTGCCCCTTGCCCAGCTCGGCCGTCCGCAACGACGCCGGCAGGGCCGTGCCGCCCTCGGCGACGCTCGCGACGGCCCGCGGCGAGACCTACACGGTTCGCTGGCCGACCTCGTGGGACTGCACCACCCCCGGACGTTCGTGCACCATGGACGTCCGCGCTGGTGGCGTTGCCGTCGCTCGCGTGGTCCTCGCGATCAACGCGTGGGGACGCTACCGGCTGGCGGTCACCGCGTACCAGGACCTCGCGACCGTGTCGTTCCCGGTGGTGAACGAGTCCAGCATCGTCCTCGGCAGCTCGACCTCGGACGATCGCGTCTTCTACCCGCGCTTCGGCGGCGTCGTGGCGCGACGCGAGCCCGCCACGGGGCTCACGATCCCGGCGCAGGATCACGCGAACAAGGAGGCGATGCGGTACCCGGGCGGCACGTTCGCCCCGCTCGTGATCGTCGGCGACGCGACGTCGGCGCTCCTGCTCGCCGCCGCCAACGCGTCACCGCAGACGCTCGTCCCGACGCACATCGCCGGCGGCGGCGCGCGGCTCGAGTACTACGGCGACGCGTTGCCCGCCGGGCGATCGCGCGAGTACCACACGCTCTTCGGGTTCGTGCGCGCCGACGCTGACCGGCCGGCGTGGCAGGTGGCGCTCGACAGCTATCGCTGCGTGCTCGACACCTGGCAGCCGACGCCGACGTACTCCGACGAGATGCGGTCCTCGCCGGGCTTCGTGCTCTCGGGACTCCAGGACTACGTGACCCTCGCCTGCGCCGGGTCGTGTCCTGCCTGCTACGACAACGACTACTACACCGACGCCAGCGCGGCGCAGCCCGCGATCGGCGACTGGGTCGACGGCATGGGCTGGATCCAGCTCTGGGGACAGTTCGCGCCGTACTACCAGTGCTGCAACGAGGCGGTGGAGTCGTGCGGGTGCTGCGCGCAGAACGTCTACTGGGAAGGGCAGCCGCCGCCGGAGATGGACGAGCGCTACACGTCGGGGCTCGACGAGCGGACCAACCTGCGCCTGTGGGCCACCGGTGGTGCCTCGCCACGCATCGGGTACTACGCGCGTCCGCCCAACGTGTATCCGGTCGCGTCCGACCTGGGCGACCCGACGAAGGCACAGTACCTGCTCGACTGGAACGCGCAGAACCAGCTCGACGGCGCCGACGCGTTCTACGTCGACATCGTGGGACGTGGGTACAGCGGGCCGCCGACGGTGGTGGCGTCGCTCCTCGCCGACGCCCGGTTCTCCGCTGACACCGTGATCGAGGGCTTCGTCGACGTGTTCCCGAGCGCCGGCTTCCTCCAGGGGTATCTCGATTACCTGGGGCGGGGCGGCGGTCCGGTCGACTTCTACAGCGGCGGCCCGGGGGAGGAATCCTCGGACGCGTGCCAGCGCTGCCTCTTCGTGCCGATGGTGCGCTACCTCATGCGCGATCGGATCGGCTTCCTCGTCGCGGCGCCGGGCCCCGAGTCGTTCTGGCAGGACGACGGCGACGGCTACGCCGACGTCGACTGCGACGACGCGGACTGGGGAACGCGCCAGGCCTTCCTCCTCGGGCTCAAGCTCGGGTATGTCCCACGTGCGGCGGAGGTCTACGCCGAGAGCACCATCAAGCAGGTGAACGATCTGCGCGCCTCGTTCTGGCCGCTCCGCCCGGCGTATCTCCATCGTTATCGCTTGAGCACCCCTGCCGGCGTCGACGCGCGCACGTTCCGCATGAGCGACGGCACGCATCGCGTCGCCGTCGAGAACTGCGCGGGTGCGACGCGCTCGATCACGTTCTCCGGCACCACGCGGAGCGTGCCGCCGGGGCTCTCGCTCCAGCCGTTTCCGGCCTTGTGAGCGGCGACGCGGGCGATCAGTCGATGACGGGCCCGGGGCAGCCGTAGACGAAGGAGACGTTGGCGATCGCGCCCGACATGATCTGGGCGCAGTAGGTGCCGAAGAACGTGATGGTCATGGCGTCGGGGTGGTAGTCCCAGCCGTTGGTGTGCTGGGTCGAGCGCGGGACCACCATGCCGTCGAGGGTGACGGTGACGTCGTCGGGGTTGGGCGGCACGCTGGCCAGCGCGTAGCTGCACGACGGCACGATGATGCCGCCGGCGATCTGGTCGAGGACGGCGTTGAGCTCGGCGGCGCTGTTGGCGGCGTAGTAGTGGGGCGGGCCGCCGGCGCGCGGCACCTGGCCGGCCACGGCGGCGTTGTTGAGGACGGAGTCGTCGACGAAGCCGCCGCCGAAGCCGAGCACGTAGGTCTTGATGCCGGCGTTGGCCAGCGCGGTGACCGCGGCGACGGTCTGGGTCGCCGCGGTGGCGGCGTCGGCCGCGCAGTTCGGCTCGCCGTCGGTGGCGAAGAGCACGTAGCGCCCGGCCGGGTTGGGGGTGATCGAGTTGTAGTGGGCGAGCGCGGCCTGGAGCCCGAGGTGCGCGGGCGTGTTGCCGTTGGCCGAGCGCGACGCGAAGTACTGCATGATCTCCGGCGCCTGGTTCAGATCGATCGGCACGCGCACGGCGGCGCCGTTGTCGACGGCGCAGTCGTCGTTGGTCGGGAACTCGGCGAGACCGAAGCGGATGTTGTCCTGGAGATCGCCGGCAAGCGCGTTGAGCGCGTCGCGCATGATCGTCCACTTGGGCGTGAAGTTGGGCGGGAAGCTCGGGATCGGCCCCGACATCGAGCCCGAGCGATCGAGCACGACGAGCAGGTCGGGTGGATCGCCGAGGTTCTCGACCGCGATCGGCGTGTTCTGCGCGCCGCAGCTCGAGTCGGTGAGGTCGGCGTCGGTGAGGTCGGTGGTGGCGTCGATGCCGCCGCCCGCGGCGTCGGTGTCGTCGTCGTCGTCGCCATTGCCCTGCGGGGTCGGGCCGCAGGCGGCGAACGCAAGGGCGAGCACGGGGATGAACAGCGCGCGCATCGGGACCTCCTCGTGAGGAAGCCTCGCGCGGGCCCGCGCCGGCCCGGTCGGACATCGTCTGTCGTCGCGCGTTTCCTGCGTGCTGCCCGTGGTCTACAGTGCCCACCGATGTCCGCGCCCGAACGCGTCCGCGTCGCCATCATCGGCGCCTCCGGCTACACCGGCGGCGAGCTCTGCCGCCTGCTCCTGGGGCACCCGCGCGCCGAGGTGACGGCGGTGATGGCGAAGCGCGCGGCGGGCCAGCGCCTCGACGAGGTCTTCCCCCACCTGCGCGGGCTCCTGCCGCTGGCGATCGAGGCGTTCGATCCCGACGCCGTCGCCGCGCGCGCCGACGTCGCCTTCGCGGCGCTGCCCCACGGCGAGTCGGCGCTGGTCGTCGCGGCGCTGCGCGCGCGCGGCGTCACCACGCTCGATCTCTCCGCCGACTTCCGGCTGCACGACGCGGCGGCGTGGGCCGCGTGGTACGGCGGCAAGGAGCACCCCGCGCACCCGGCGGCGGCGCTCCTCGCAGACGCGGTGTACGGCGTCCCCGAGCGTCACCGCGCCGCGCTCCGCGGCGCCGGCCTCGTCGCCGTTCCCGGCTGCTATCCGACGGCGAGCATCCTCGCGGTGGCGCCGCTCCTCGCCGCCGGCCTGGTCTCGCCCGACGGCATCATCATCGACGCCAAGAGCGGCGCGTCGGGCGCCGGCCGGACGCCGGGGCTGGCGACGCACGTGCCCGAGGCCGCCGAGGGCGTGCGCGCGTACAAGGTCGGCGGCACCCACCGCCACACCGTCGAGATCGAGCAGGAGCTGGCGATCGCCGTCGGCCGCGAGCCGAGCGCGATCGCGGTCACGTTCACGCCGCACCTCCTGCCGATGACGCGCGGCATCCTGTCGTGTGTCTACGCCGCGCCGACCGACGCGGGGCGCGACGCCGGCGTCTACCGCGACGCGCTCGTCGCCGCCTACGCCGAGGAGCCGTTCGTCGACGTCCTGCCCGAGGGCGCGCTCCCCGACACCGCGCACGTGCGCGGCTCGAACCGCGTGCACGTCCAGGCCGTCTACGACGCGCGCGCGCGCCGCGTGCTCGCGATCGCGGCGCTCGACAACCTGGTGAAGGGCGCGTCGGGCCAGGCGGTCCAGTGCATGAACGCCGTCTTCGGCTGGCCCGAGACGCTGGGCCTCGGCGCGGCGCCGATGTTCCCCTGAGCCGCGGCTACTCCATGCGGCCCGAGGCCGAGAGCTTGCCGAGCTCGCGGTACTCGAGCGCGATCGCGCGCAGGAGGTGCTCCTGCGCGAGCGGGCGGTTCTCCTGCGCGGCGAGGAAGGCGGCGCGGAGCGTCGAGTTGCGGATGTAGCCGCCGGAGAGCGGGAAGCGACGCGCGAGGTCGAGGAAGTCGAAGTCGCCCGCCACCGGCGCCTCGGCCGGGATGTGCGCCGCCCACAGGCGCACGCGCATGTCCTCGTCGGGGAACGGGAAGTGGAGGCGCAGCGACATGCGGCGCTTGAACGCCTGATCGATCGAGCCCTCGAGGTTGGTGGTGAGGATGCCCACGCCCTCGAACGTGTCGAGGCGCTGGAGCAGGTAGTTGACCTCGAGGTTGGCGTACCGATCGACGGACGACTTCACCTCGGTGCGCTTGGCGAAGAGCGAGTCGGCCTCGTCGAACAGGATGACGACCTGGCCGTCCTCGGCGGCGTCGAACACCTCGGCCAGGTTCTTCTCGGTCTCGCCGATCCACTTGCTCACGATGCGCGCGAGATCGATGCGGTAGAGGTCGAGGCCGAGCTCGCGCGCGATGAGGCCGGCGACCATCGACTTGCCGGTGCCGGGCGGCCCGTAGAACAGCGCGGTGAGGCCGCGCGACGTCGTCATCTTCGCGTCGAAGCCCCACTTCTCGTAGACGGTCTTGCGGTGGCTGATGCGGGCGACGAACTCGCGGATCGAGTCGATCACGTCGTCGGGGAGCGCGACCTGCTCCCAGCGCGCGAGGCGGCGCACGTGGGTCGCGATGTGCGAGAGGCGCGTCGCGATGTGCTGGGCCGAGACCTCCTCGAGCTGAGGGCCGGCGTCGTCGTCGGGCGACACGCCCTCGTGGTTGCGGCGCGACACCACCTGCGCGATCACCTGCTCGATCACGCCGGGGCCGACGCGGTAGCGCGCGGCCAGCGTGTCGATGTCGGCGACCGGGAGCGAGGCGCGCTCGAGCGCCTCGGCCCAGAACGCGGCGCGCTCCGACTCGTTGAGCGACGGCAGCATCGCGGTCACGAAGCCGGGATCGATGGGCAGGCTCGCCTCGGGCGCGGCGCGGATGCAGACGGGACCCGGGTGCGAGCGCAGGGTCTGCTTGATGACGTCCTGGCCCTCGGCGTCGGCGGGGTCGGCGGCCTCGAGGCCGCTCACCACCGGCACGCAGCCGCGCAGCAGCGCGCGGAACAGCTCCTGGCGCAGGGCGGCGGCCATCAGCTTGCCGGCGCGCGGCAGGCGGTGACAGTCGATGCAGGCGATGCCGCGGCCGACGCGCGCGGCGAGCGCGGCGATCAGGCTGTGGCGGCCGGAGCCGCGGCGGCCGCGGATCACGACGCGGATCGGGTCGTCGTCGCGGCGCGGCGCGGCGAGCGCGAGCACGAGGTCGCGCTTGACCTGGGCGCTGATGTGGAGCTGCTCGAGCGAGCGCGAGGCGTGGCGCACGACGGTGACGTCGCCGATCGCGCCGCTCGCGCTGCGACCGCGCACGCGCTCGATCAGCACCGGATCGACCGAGATCGGGCCGAACAGGGGCGCGCCGCGGTCGCCGCCGCCGACCCGGACCAGGCCGTAGCGCACGAGCGGCGCGTCGTCGGCGAGCTCGCGCGCGACCTCGGCGCGGGCCTGGCGCTCGCTGCCGCCGATCACGGTCTCGACCAGGTAGCGGTCGACGATCGGTCGGTTCTCGTCGTTGCCGAGGATGCCGAACAGGCGCGCGATCTCGCCGCGGATCGACGGCGCCATCGCGACCATGAGCACGTGCGCCGCCGTCGAGGAGAGATGGAACTCGCGCGAGAGCTCGACGAAGGGCAGCCGCATGCCGCGCGCGATGCTCGACCGGGCGCGGCCCGCGGTGCGCTGGCCGACGCGCGCGAGCCGCTCGTCGGCCTCGCCGAGGAGGTCGGGGGCGTAGCCGCCGACGTGGCCGAGGAGCGCCCGGACCTCGCGCTCGAACGGGCGGCCGTCCTCGGCGGGCACGCTCAGGCGCCCGCTGTTCCACGCGTCGGCGATCGCCTTGGCGGCGCGGGCGGCGACGAGGTCGAGCATCTCGTCGAGGTGCTCGCGCGGCGAGTTGTACGGCGGCCAGTCGGGGTTGGCGTCGGCCGTGATCGGCGGCAGCGGCTGGCCGAGCGAGATCGGGGCGGCGTCGGGAACCACGACCGGCGGTGGCGGCGGCGGCGCGTCCTCGGGCTCCGGCGGCACCGGCTCGGCGGCGGTGGCGGCGTCGATCGGCGCCGCCGTGGTGACGGTGAGGATGTGGCGGACGCCGCTCTCGGCGAGGCGCGTGTCGCTGCGCTCGGCCGGGCGCGCGGCCGGCCGCTCGGCGGGGCGCTCGGCGTGATCGAGCACCACCCGGTCGTCCTCGGCGGCGCGGGCCGCGCCGTTGCCGCGGTGGTCCTCGTCGTCGCCGGGATCTCGCACCAGCGTGAGCGACGGCGAGCTGCCCGACGCGCGCGTGGGCTCGGCCGCCGCGGCGCTGAGCTGGGCGCGGCGGGCCGACGCGGCCGCCGAGAAGAGGTCGGTCGCGGGCACGTGCAGGACCGGGGTGCCGGTCGCGTCCGGCTCGCCGGCGAGGGCGACGTACTGGCCGTCGGAGTCGACGTCGAGGTCGGCGACGGCGAACGGCGGCGCCGCCTCCGACTGGACGCGCCCGTAGCGCAGATCGACGACGACGAGGTTGCCCTCGTCGGAGCGGATCACCGCGGTGCCGCGGTTCTCGGCGATCGCCCAGCGCTCGGCGCGCGGAATGATCACCTTGTGGATGAGCGAGCCGTCGGGGCGCAGGACCCAGTAGAGATCGCTGTTCTCGTCGCGCGTGAGCATCGCGATCGCGCGCCCCGCGAAGAGGGCGCCCACCGCGCGCACCTCGCCGGCCTCCGACAGGAGCGCGCGACCGGCGACGCCGCGGCCGACCTCGGCGAAGCGCAGCTGGTTGCCGGAGGCGAGCACGACGCGCCGGCCGTGCAGCGGGAAGACGACCTCGTCGTCGGTCGCGTCGATCGGTTCCGCCGACACGCGGTCGTAGAGGCCGTTGGCGAGGTGCGGGCGCGCGCCGAGCACGACGGCGGTGTGGGCGTTCTCGCCGATCGACGCGGCGAGGGCGGTCGCGTCGTCGGCCAGCTCGAGGGCCGGCTCGAGGGGGCGGGCGCCGTCGAGCAGGAAGCGGGAGAGCCGCCGCGCCTCCAGCCGCCACACCATCGTGCCCACGCACGCGAAGTCGATGACCCCCTCGGAGGAGAGCGCTTGACGCGGCGCGGTGCCCAGCGCGTCGACCAGGTCGATCGAGTCCCGGGCGCGCAGCGCCACGAAGCGACCGGTGCGCGACATCGACACCAGGCGAGGCCACGAGCGGCCCACGCGTGCGGACATGGACGGAACGATCGCACCTCGGGGGCACCTGTCGCAAGCCGCCGACGCGATGGATGATAGCGTGGTGGCGCCCGCATGCGGCCGCGCGCCACGATCCTGCTCAAGCTGCTCCTGGCGTTCGCCGTGCCGTCGCTCGCGCTGTTCGCGATCTTCGGGTACGTCGCGCTCGAGGTGACGCGCCAGGATCTCGACGCCGAGCTCGGCACGCGGCTCGAGGCGGTGGCGGCGTCGGCCTCGACGCACGTGCGCGGCAAGTACCTCGTCGAGCTCGGGCCCGGCGACGAGGAGGAGCGCGGGTACCAGAACGTGGTCCAGAAGCTGCGCGCGGTGAGCGAGGTCACCGGCGCGCGGCTCTACGTGTTCGATCGCGGGTTCACGTCGCGCGCCGACAGCGCGGCCGGCGTGGCGATCGGGACCCGCTACTACCAGGCCGAGCTCGATCGCGTCGAGCTGGAGCGCGTCTTCGCCGGCGGCACCGCGGCGTCGGTCACGTTCACCGACGCCGAGGGCCGGCGGGTGAAGGCCGGCTACGCGCCGGTGCACGCGTCGGAGACCGAGCCCGAGATCGTCCTGGCGATCGGCGCCGAGGCGCCGGCCGCGTACTTCCGCCGCCTCGACGACCTGCGCGACAGCCTGCTCCTGTGGGGCGCGATGCTCACCGCCGTGGTCCTGGCGGCCACCTTCCTCGCCGCCTTGCTCATCACGCGCCCGGTGCGCACGCTCGCCGCCGCCGCCACGCGCATCGGCCAGGGTGACCTCGAGCGGCCGATCGGCCTCGGCGGCTCCGACGAGCTCGGCGTGCTCGCCCAGACCATGGAGACGATGCGCGCCCAGCTCGCCGAGCGCGACGCGCGCACGCAGCAGATGCTCGCCGGCATCGCCCACGAGGTGCGCAACCCGCTCGCCGGGATCCAGCTCTACGCGGGGATCCTGCGCGACGAGCTCGCCGGCGACGAGCGGGCGGCCCACGCCGCCAAGATCGATCGCGAGGTCGGCTACCTCGAGCGGGTCGTGCGCGAGTTCCTCGACTACGCGCGGCGGCCGGCGCCGGAGCTGGGGCCGGTCGACGCCGCGGCGCTGGTGCGCGAGGTCGCCGAGCTGCTGGGCGGCGACGCCGACGCCACCGGGCTCGAGGTCGAGGTCGACGTCCCGGACGCGCCGCTCGCGCTCGCCGCCGACGCCGGCCAGCTCCGCCGCGCGCTGCTCAACCTGGGCAAGAACGCGATCCAGGCGGCGACCGAGGTCGGCGAGCGCGGCAAGGCGGTGCGGCTCGCGGCGCGCGCCGACGGCGCCGGCGTCGAGCTCTCGGTGTGGAACCGCGGCCCCGTGATCACCGCGGAGACCAGCGGCCGGCTGTTCCAGCCGTTCTTCACCACGCGCGAGAAGGGCACGGGCCTCGGCCTCGCGTTCGTCGCCGAGATCGTGCGCGCCCACGGCGGCGAGGTGTCGGTCACATCCGACGCCGGCGAGACCACCTTTCGTGTGAAACTGCCGGCCAGAGGCTCCTGATGTCCGCGATCCTCATCATCGACGACAACGAGACCATCCGCGACGGGCTCACCCACACGATCAAGAAGATGGGCCACGACGTCGTGGCCGCGGCGTCGGGGCAGGCCGGCGTCGACGCGTGGAAGACGCGCCGCTTCGACTTCGTCATCACCGACCTGAAGATGGACGGCCTCGGCGGCGTCGATGTGCTCAAGCAGGTGACGGCGATCGATCCGACGGTGCCGATCATGATCATCACCGGCTTCGGCACGGTCGAGACCGCGGTCGAGGCGATGAAGCTCGGCGCGTTCGACTTCCTCACCAAGCCGTTCACCCCGGAGGTCGTGCGGCTCAAGGTCGAGCGTGCGCTCGAGCTGTGCGCCGCGCGCCGGGCGCGGACCAAGCTCGAGGCCGAGAACGCCTACCTGCGCGACGAGCAGACCGGCCGCTTCACCGAGATCGTCGGCAGCGGCGAGAAGATCAAGAGCGTCCTCAAGGCGGTCGAGAAGGTGGCCGTCGCCGACACGACCGTGTTCGTCGCCGGCGAGAGCGGCACCGGCAAGGAGCTGGTCGCGCGCGCCATTCACCGCCTCTCGCGCCGCCACACCGGGCCGTTCATCAAGGTCAACTGCGGCGCGCTCACCGAGACGCTCCTCGAGAGCGAGCTCTTCGGCCACGAGAAGGGCGCGTTCACCGGCGCGATCAAGCAGAAGCTCGGCCGCTTCGAGCTGGCCGACGGCGGCACCCTCTTCCTCGACGAGGTCGGTGACGTGCCGCCGGCGATGCAGGTCAAGCTCCTGCGCGCGCTCCAGGAGCAGGAGTTCGAGCGCGTCGGCGGCGAGCGGCCGATCAAGGTCGACGTCCGCGTGGTGTCGGCGACCAACAAGGACCTCGACGCCGAGGTCGCCGCCGGCCGCTTCCGCCAGGATCTGTTCTATCGCCTGCACGTCGTGCCGCTGCGGCTGCCGTCCTTGCGCGAGCGGCGCGAGGACATCCCGGTGCTGGCCCAGCACTTCGTCGACAAGCTGGGGCCCAAGACCAACCCGCGCGTGCGCGCGGTCGGCGACGCGGCGCTCGGCCGGCTCATGGCCTACCACTGGCCGGGCAACGTGCGCGAGCTGGAGAACGCGATCGAGCAATCGCTGGTCTTCGCCGAGGGCACCGAGATCGGGGTCTCGGCGCTGCCGGCGTTCCTGCACGCGTCCGGCGCGGTCGAGGAGGATCGCCTCGACGTGCCGCGCCAGATGAGCCTGCCCGACATCCTCGACGATCTCGAGCGCCAGCTCATCGTCAAGGCCTTCGAGAAGGCCCGGGGCGTCAAGACCGAGACCGCCCGCCTCCTCGGCATCAAGACCAGCGCGCTCTACTACAAGCTCGAGAAGTACGGCATCGGCGGCGTCGGCGGCGGCGACAGGTCGGGCGATGGCTGAGCCGGTTCGCCGCGCGGTCAGGCGAGCGCGAGCTGCCGCTGGCCCTGCTCGTGGGCGAGGAGCCACTGCTTGGTGGCGAGCCCACCGCCGAAGCCGACGAGCGCGCCGGCCGCGCCGATGACGCGGTGGCACGGCACGACGATCGGCAGCGGGTTCTTGCCGTTGGCGGCGCCGACCGCGCGCGACGCCGACGGGCGGCCGATCGCGCGCGCGAGCTGACCGTAGGACCAGGTCTCGGCGAACGGGATCGTGACCAGCGCGTCCCACACCATCTGCTGGAACGGCGTGCCGGCGGCGGCGAGCGGCACGGTGAACGTCGTGCGCGCGCCGGCGAAGTACGCGTCGAGCTCGTCGCGCGCCTGATCGAGCACGCGGTGCGGCGTCCGGATCGTACGAGCGGCGAGGCCGCCGTCATGGTTCGGGAAGTCGATCGCGACCAGGGCATCGGCGCGCGCGACGAGGCGGAGCGGGCCGATGGGGGAAGGCATCGTGCGGGAGACGAGGTCGGTGGTCGTCGGCATCGCGTTCATGGCGTGGCTCCGGTCCAGAGGTGGAGGACGGCGTAGGCGCGCCAGGGGCGCCAGCGCGCCGCGCGCTCCTCGGCGGCGCGGGCGGTGGTGACCCCGAGGGCGCGGCGGACGACGAGATCACCGCCGAGAAAGGCGTCGGGCCAGGCGAGCGCGCGCATCGCGATGTAGCTCGCGGTCCACGGCCCGATGCCCGGCAGCGCGCACAGCGCGGCGATGGTCGCGTCGGGATCGCCGCCGCCCGACAGCTCGATGGCGCCGCGGCGCCCGTCGAGAGACGGGCCCCGCGGCCCCAGCGAAACCGGGGCGCGCATGGCCGCGGCGAGGGCGACGATCGTGCGCGCGCGCGCCTGGGGCAGGCCGATCGCGGCGACCGCCGCGACGCCGGCGTCGACGATCCGCGCCGGTGACGGCACCACGCGATCGAGGCCGGCGGGCGCGGCGGGGTTGGGTTCGCCGAGGCGCGCGACGAGGCGGCCGGCGAGCGTCGTCGCGGCCGACACGGCGATCTGCTGGCCGAGGATCGCGCGCAGGGCGAGCTCCCAGCCATCGAACGCGCCAGGCACCCGCAGGCCCGGGTGCGCCTTCACCGACGCCGCGAGCCGGCGATCGGCGCCGAGCTGCGCGGCGATCGCGGCGGGGTGCGCGTCGAGGTCGAACAGCGCGCGCACGCGGGCGAGGACCGCCATGAGCTTTGGCGCGAGGGAGGTCGCGACGCGGAGCTGCACCGCGGCCGGACGACCGGTCGCGGATCGCGCCTCGAGCCAGCCGGCGACGCCGTCGACGACGACGCCGCGTCGGTAGCAGGCGCCGTCGACCTGCTCGACGCCAGGGATGGCGCGGGCCGCGAGGAACGCACACAGCCGCGCCCAGTCGAACGGAGGCCGGGTGTCGAGGCGCAGCGCGATCGCGTCGCCGGGCTCGTCGGCGCGGGGCACGTCCTTGCGCAGCGCCGACGGCGGGCGCCCGAAGCGCGCGCGGAACGCATCGTTGAAACGACGCACGCTCGCGAAGCCGGCGGCGAACGCGATCTCGGCGAGGCCGAGCCGCGAGTCGTGGAGGAGCTGCTTCGCGAGCGCGAGGCGCCGGGTCTGCGCGAGCTCGAGCGGCGAGGCGCCGAGCTGCGCCTCGAGCGCGCGGCGCAGGTGCCGGTCGGTGACGCCGAGACGATCGGCGAGCTGCTCGACCGAGTGGTCGTTGAGGTAGCCGGCGTCGATGCGGCGCGCCGCGGCCCGCGCGAGCGCCGGGATCGCGTCGACCGGAGCGCGAGGACCGCAGAGCTCGTTGCCGGGCGCGAGCTCGGGGCGGCAGCGGAGGCACGCGCGGAAGCCGTCGCGCTCGGCGAGCGCTGCCGACGGATAGAAGCGCACGCGGTCGGCGCCGGGCGTGCGCGCCGGGCACACCGGCCGACAGTAGACGCCGGTGGTCGTGACGCCGACGAAGAACACGCCGTCGAAGCGCGCGTCGCGCGCGCGCATCGCCGCCAGGTAGCCGCCGGTGTCCATGGGCCCTTTCTAGCCGCCGCGCGCCTTCATGTCTGGCCATTTCCGGACCTGACAACAACGCCGATCTCGCCCCCGTGCCCGTGCCCGTGCCCGTGCCCGTGCCCGTGCCCGTGCCCGATCCGGCTCTCAGTTTTCCGCGATCACCGGCGCCTGAACGCGCCGTTTTCACACGCCGGATCCGGTGGGGTAGCGAGCAGTTCCGCAAGGTTGTCCATGGCACGTGGACTGCTTATCGTTACGTCCGTCCCCATGCGTCTGGCCCTCCTCATCCTCGCCCTCCTGGTCGGCACCGCCGGTGCCGCGCCGACGGAGGTGCGCCGTCCGGCGCCGAAGACGCGGGTGGCGCAGGCGCCGACGCCGGTCGAGCGCGTCTCGGCGAACGTCGCCAGGGCGGAGGCCGCGCGCGGGCGTCTCGTCGCCGATCGGTCCAAGCTCCAGCGCCGCTACGAGGCGGAGCTGGCCGAGATCGATCAGCTCAAGCGGCAGAAGGCGTCGTGGCGTCGCGACCGGGCGCTGCGCGGCAAGCTGGCGTCGTCGCTCGAGACCGCGCGCGCGCTCGCCGCGCTCTCCGACAAGCTCAAGCGCGCCGACGTCGACGTCGTGCGGGCGCGGGCCGCGGCGGTGATCGTGATCGATCAGGCGCTCGTCACCGCGAAGGGGCCGACGCGCGCCGACCTCGAGCGCCGGCGCCGCGCGTGGGCGCCGCCGCCGCCGCCGCCGAAGAAGATCATCATCCCCGACGAGGCGCTCGATCCGCTCGCCGATCCGGAGGAGCTCGACCAGCGCGCCGCCGAGCTGCGCGACGTCGAGGCCGAGCTGGCGCGAGAGGTCGGGCGCCTCGAGCAGCAGGCGAACCGCTACGACCGCATGGCCGAGCTGCGCCGGCAGCACGATCGCGCCGCCGAGCTCGCCGTGCGTGACGAGAGCGATCCGCGGCGCATCGGCACGACCGCGCGCGGCGGCGCGTTCGAGTCGGCGACCGCCGCCGACGGCGCGGGCGCGCCGCCCAGCGACAGCGAGGACAGCCCCGGGCTGAGCGATCCGTCGGCCGACACCCGCGACTACGCGACCGCGCTCTCGGACGTCGTCGATCCCAGCACCGTCGATGCGCTGCGGCGCGCCGAGCGCTCGACCGATCCGTCGGCGCGCGCGGCGGCGGCGCGGCGGGCGCGCGAGGCCGTCAACCAGCGGCTCGCGACGATGCGCAAGAAGCGCGCGGCGATCGAGTCGCGCGCCCGCGAGCTCCGCGCCCAGTGACGCGAGCCGTGCGTCGCCCGTTCACCCCGAGCGAAGCTCTGTTCACCCTGAGCGAAGGCCGAGCGTCCTTCGACAGGCTCAGGGCGAGGCCGAGTCGAAGGGCCCGCTGGCTCGCGCTCGTCGCGCTCGTCGCGCTCGTCGCCGCCGCGGCGCCGGCGGCGGCGGAGCCGTGGCGCGCGTCGCTCGAGGTCGGCGGCGAGGTCGACACCAACGTCCGGCGCATCTCGGTCACGCCGGGCGGGCGGCAGGCGGAGACCGCGCCGCTCGTGCGCGCCGTCGCCGAGCTCGCGCGTCGGGGCAAGGCCGGCGAGCACACACGCTGGGCGTTGCGCCTGGCCGGCGGCGCGCGCGCGGTCGTCGCCGGCGCGGTCGTGGGGGAGGATCTGCTCATCGGGTCGATCGACGTCGCCGCCGAGCGCGACGGCCCCGGCGATGACGTCGCTCTCCTCGCGCGCGTCACCCACTACGACGTCGTCCCGGTCGGCGGCGAGAACGGCGCCCGCGCCTTCGCCAGCTCGGGCGCCGATCTCGGGCTGCGCCTGGTCGGCGGCGAGGGCCGCGCCGCGACGCTCACCGCCGGCGTCCGCCGCCTCGACTACAAGCCCGATCCCGACTTCGACTGGCTCGGTCAGGCGGCGACGGTCCGCGTCACCGACGAGCTGTGGCGCGAGGCCGACGAGCGCTGGCTCGAGCTCGCGGTCGCCTATCGCATCGAGCGCCGCGGCTACCGTGGCCGCGCGTTCACCGACGGCTGCGCGCCGGGCGAGCCGCGCACCCCGGCGTGCTTCGTGCCGACCGGCGAGCCGCGCACCGACCTCCAGCACGTGAGCGGCGCCGAGCTCACGTACACCGGCGGCGCCGTGCTGTCGGCGACCTACCAGCTCGTCTTCAACGACTCGGCCAGCTTCGGCAGCTCGTACGTGCGCCACCGCGTCATCCTGTCGGCGACGCGCGCGCTCGGCCGCGCGTGGTTCGCGACCGCGACCGTCACCGGCCAGCTCGACCACTTCCGCGATCCGCTGCTCGTCACCGACGACCTCAACATGACGTTCACGTCGATCGACGACGAGAACCGGAGCGGCGCGGCGGTGCGCGTCGCGCGCGCGGTCGGCGAGGCGTGGGAGCTCGAGGCACGCTACGCCTTCCAGGCCGACGCCTCGGGGGGCGACGATCTGACCTACCGCCGCCACCTCGTCTACGCCGGCTTGACCTGGGAGCGCGACTGACCCCGTGGTATGTGCAGGCCATGCGTCTGCCCGGTGTCCTGCTCTTCGTCCTGGCGCTCGTCGTCGGCTGCTCGCGGCCGAGCGCCAAGGACTGCGAGGAGGCGATCCGCAACTGGTACACGCTCCTGTTCTGGGAGCAGGCCGAGGCGGAGATCGCGAACGCCCCGGCCGACCAGCGCGACGCGCTCCGCGCCGAGAAGGCCAAGGAGAAGGAGACCAAGCTCGCGAAGGGCCTCGAGCTGGGCATCAACCAGTGCCGCGGCGCGCGCGATCACGACGGCGTGAAGTGCATGAAGGAAGCGAAGACCGCGGCCCAGGCGCGCAAGTGCCGCGCGCCCAAGGAGCCGTAGAGGCGGCCTGCGGCCGGCCGGCCTCGGGCCTCGGGCGTCGGGCCTCGGGAAGAAGGCGTCGGGCGTCGGCTCACCGGTGATCTCGGACGCGCGGGCGGGGCGCCGGCGGCGGTGGCGCCGGCGGTGGCGGCGGCGCGCTCGCGGTGTCGGAGGTCGTCGTCGAGCGGTGGTCGCGCTCCTGCTCGCGTGGCGGCGGAGGAGGCGAGGGCGGCGGCTGGTGCTCGAGGTGGTCGCCGACGGTCGAGCGGTGCTCGCGCACCGGCTCGCGCGAGGCGTCGACGTGCGTGGTCGCGCTGGCGCCGGCCGAGATGCCGACGTCGACGCGGATGACGTCCGGGATCCGGACACCGGTGTCGCCCTCGATCCACATCCATTGCGCGCCGCTCCACGTCCAGTGGCCGCGATCGTCGACCGGCGGCGGCATCGGCGGGCGCAGGCGCGCGCCCATGGCGAGGAGCGAGTGGGTGAGCTGCGCGCGTACGCCGGCGACGAGCTGCAGGCGGCGGGCGGCCTCGGACTGCTCGGCCTCCCAGGCGGCGAGCTCGGCGGCGGCGCGGGCCTCTTCCTCGGCGACGCGGCGGCGGGTCTCCTCGTCCCGACGGCGGCGCTCGGCCTCCGCGGCGGCGAGGCGGCGGCGGGCCTCGGCCTCCGCCTCGAGGCGTAGCCGCTCGCGCAGGTGGGGATCGGCGCCGTACGAGATGAGGCCGGTGCGCAGGCGGGCGCGGATGTCCATCGACAGGCGGAGCCGCAAACGCGCCTCGGCCTCGAGCGTCATGCGGCGGCGCTCCTCGGCCTGGCGCAGCTCCTCGCGGTGGTGGCGGTTGCCGCCGCACTTGCCGTAGTAGACGTAGAGCGCCTCGCGCGTGCTCATCACCTCGGCGCGGAGGCGCGCCTCCATCTCGAGCTCGAGCCGCGCCTGGGCCTCGAGCTCCAGGCGGGCCTGGCGTCGCTCCTCGGCGCGGCGGGCGTCCTCCTCGGCGCGGAGCTGCGCGCGGCGAGCATCTTCCTCGGCGCGACGGGCGTCCGCCTGCGCGCGGAGGTCGGCCTGGCGCGCGGCCTCGGCCTCGCGCTCGGCCTGGAGGCGCGCCATCGCCTCGGCGCGGCGCCGCTCGGCGAGCGTCGGATCGGCGCCGCGCGCGACGAGGCGGGCGTGCAGGTCGGCGCGGACCGTGGTGGCGCCGCCGGCGACACGCACGCGCTCGGCGCGCCTGGCGTCGAACCAGCGCTCGACCGTGAACGTGCCCGCGAGGTGCGTGGTGTCAGCCACCGGATCGACCGGCGCGAGCTCCATCGTGCACGCGGGGTGGTCGCCGAGGGCGTCGCCGAGCTGGAAGCCGAGGTCGCCCTGGCGGAAGCCCTGCCCGAGGTCGTCGGGGGCGAGCACGATCGGCGCGTCGGTGACCGAGGCGGCCCCGGCCGCGGCGCCGGCCGCGGCGCCGTCGACGGTCACCGTCGCCTGGCCGGTGGCGTTCGGCGTCGCCACCGCGGCGCCGGCCTGTGCCTGCCCGAGCACGGCGCCGCCGATGAGCGAGCCCACCTGCGCGCGCCGCTGCCGCTCGCGCTCGCGCTCGGCCTGGAGCTCGGCGGTGCGGCGCACTCGATACTGCTCGAACGTCTCACCGAGCATGCCGCGCTGCTCGTGGCCGCCGCAGCGCAGCGTCCACGACACCTCCATCGCGCGTGGCAGCCACACCTGGTAGTGGACCTTGTAGCGGCCGCCGGGAGTCTGGGCGGGCAGGGCGAGCGGCGGCGCCGACGCCGGTCGGCCGGCGATGCTGGCGTGGCCGGTGCCGAGGTGCTGGTGCTGGCGGCCGCCGCAGGCCGCCAGGGCGCACGTGACCAGACAAGTCGAAGCGAAGCGAGACCTCATCGGTGGCGACCGATTGCAACGCCTCTGCCAGGGGTCGCCAGCTCCTGTGGCCTGCGCCTTGCGATGTGGCCGCGACATGAGCCATCGCCTCGACAAGTCTTCCTTCGCGTCGTCCGGTACTTGCGCCGCATCACAGCTTGCGACCGCGCCCGACCGTGAATTTTCGGGCACGCCCCGGCGCGCCACAGTGAGCTTCCTGGTCGTCACGGGGATCGCGCTCCTGGCCGCCGCCTGTGGAGGCGGCGGGGGCAAGGCCAAGGGCGGCGACACCTACGCGGCGGCGACCAGCGCCCAGGAGCGGTGCTGCGAGCACCTCGCCGGCGGCGCGCGCGACAGCTGCCTCCAGCAGATCGTCCGGGTTCCGGACGAAGGGGTCGCGCGGTCGCAGCAGAACCAGGCGACCTACGCCTGCGTGCAGGAGCACTTCGTGTGCGACCCGTCGACGGGGATGCCCACGCAGCAGTCGGCGCAGCAGCAGCTCGACTGCATCCAGGATCTGCCCCAGTAGGCCGAAAACGAGGAAAGGCCCTCGCGGGCCTCTCCTCTTCTTCTCGTCTGACTCTTCCCGAGGCCTGACGCCCGAAGCCTGAAGCCTCGGGCCGCAGGCCCGATCAGAAGTCCATGCCGCCCATGCCGCCGCCGCCGTGGCCGTGGCCACCAGCGGGCGCGGGCGCGTCCTTCTTGGGCTTCTCGGCGATGAGCGCCTCGGTCGTGAGCAGGAGCGAGGCGACCGACGCGGCGTTCTGCAGCGCGGTGCGGACGACCTTGGTCGGGTCGATCACGCCGGCGGCGAGGAGATCCTCGTACTCGAGCGACGCGGCGTTGAAGCCGAAGCCACCCTGGCCCTCCTTGACCTTGCTGACGACGATCGAGCCGTCGACGCCCGCGTTCGCGGCGATCTGGCGGAGCGGCTCCTCGATCGCGCGGCGCACGATGTTGACGCCGAACTGCTGCTCCTCGGAGAGCTTCATCTCCTCGAGCGTCTTGAGCGAGCGGATGAGGGCCACGCCACCGCCGGGGACGATGCCCTCCTCGACGGCCGCGCGGGTCGCGTGCATCGCGTCCTCGACGCGCGCCTTCTTCTCCTTCATCTCGACCTCGGTGGCCGCGCCGACGCGGATGACCGCGACGCCGCCGACCAGCTTGGCCAGACGCTCCTGGAGCTTCTCGCGATCGTAGTCGCTGGTGGTCTCCTCGACCTGCTTGCGCAGGGTCTTCACCCGGGCGTCGATGTCCGCCTTCTTGCCGGAGCCGTCGACGATCGTGGTGTTGTCCTTGTCGACCGTGACGCGCTTGGCCTGACCGAGGTCGGCGAGCGTGAGGTTCTCGAGCTTGAGGCCGAGGTCCTCGGTCACCGCCTGACCGCCGGTGAGCGTGGCGATGTCCTTCAGCATCTCCTTGCGGCGATCACCGAAGCCCGGCGCCTTGACCGCGCACACGTGGAGCGTGCCGCGCAGCTTGTTGACGACCAGCGTGGCGAGCGCCTCGCCGTCCACGTCCTCGGCGATGATGAGCAGCGGGCGGCCCTGCTTGGCGACCTGCTCGAGGAGCGGGAGCAGCTCCTTCATGTTCGAGATCTTCTTCTCGTGGGTGAGCACGTAGACGTCGTTCAGCACGACCTCCATGCGCTCGCCGTCGGTGACGAAGTACGGCGACAGGTAGCCG
>DDTA01000271.1 GCA_002344285.1 Myxococcales bacterium UBA2376 | reverse complement strand
GCGGCGGCCACGCCGGCGGCGGCGGCGGTCTCGACGATCCGCGCGAGGAACGCGACGTCGTCCGCGCCGCGCAGGAGGGCCTTGGCGACCCCGCCGAGCCGCGTGCCCGCGCCCGCCGCGAGCACCACCGCGCCGANNCCGGCGCAGCGCGACGAGCTCGGCGGCGATCGCGATCGCGATCTCCTCCGGCGTCTCGGCCCCGAGCTCGAGCCCGATCGGCGCGCGCAGGCGATCCCAGCGCGTCAGGTCGACGCCCTTGGCCTCCAGCCGCTTGCGGAAGCGGCCGACCTTGCCGCGCGAGCCGATCATCCCGAGGTAACCGAGCTCGCGCCCGACCAGCTGCTCGAGGAGCCGCTGATCGACCGCGTGATCGCGCGTGACGACGAGGACGTGATCGCCGGGCCCGAGCGCGCCGATCGCCCGCTCCACGTCCGCGACATCGAACGAGTCGACGACGCGCTGCGCCCACGGCGGCGGCGTGTCGATCGCGCCGGTGTCGCCGTCGTCGCACACGACGACCTCGAAGCCGAGCGGCGGCAGGAGCGGCCCGAGCGCGCGCGCGACGTGGCCGCAGCCGAACACGATCGCGCGCTCCGGCGCCGCCACGCCCTCGCGCAGCACCGCGCCGTCCTGCCGGGGCTTGCGCCAGCGCGCCGCATCGGCGGCCGTCGCCGGCGCGAGTGTCATCGCGCCCAGCGCCTCCCCCGCGCCGAGCTCCGTCGTCATCACCGCGGGCTCGCGCCGCCGCCACGCGTCGAGCGCACGCTCGAGCGCGACCCGCGACGCCGCGGCGGGCGCGATCACCAGCTCCATCCAGCCGCCGCAGCACATGGCCAGGTCCCGCACCAGGTGGTGCTCGAGCCTGCGCGCCGGCGCCCCGCGCGCGACCTCACCGGCCGCGGCGACGACCTCGGCCTCGATGCGCCCGCCCCCGATCGTGCCCAGGGTCCGCCCGTCGTCGAGGACGGCCATCCGGGCCCCCACGTGGCGCGGCGTGGACCCGGTCGTCGCGATCACGGTCGCGAGCGCAACCCCGCGTCCTTCATCGAGCGCGGCGAGCACCTGGGCGTACAGCTTCACCCGGTCAGCCTACTACGAAGCCGAATGGTTTCCTCCCACCCCCCCTTCGCGATACGATTCGCCCCTATGGGCACCGGAGTGCGTGTGGTCGCGACGAACAACGTGGCGATCTTTCGCCATCTCGCCGCCCCGCCGCTCGCCCGCCTCGGCGTCACCTACGAGCTCGTCGCCGGCCATGCGGAGCTCATGAACGCGATCGCCCTGGACCCGCCGGCCGTCGCCCTGGTCGACGTCGACCTGGCCGGCGGCAACGGCTACGCCGCCTGCCGCGCCATCAAGGCCGCGGAGGCGAGCCGTGGCACCCGCGTCGCGCTCATCCTGCCACCGCGCGGCGTCATGCCCATCGACCGCGCGATGATCGATCGGCTCGCGGAGTCCGGCTGCGACGACGTGATCGCGCCGCCGCTCACGGCCGACGACTTCTACGCACACCTGGCGCAGCTCACGAGCCTCCCGCTGCGGCGCGATCGCCGCATCGCCGTCGAGCTCGACGTCGACCTGCCGGCCGGCGAGACGACGACGAACCTCGCCGGCCAGGTGACGAACGTGGGCGCGGGCGGCGTCGGCCTTCGCCTCGATGCGCCGATGGTCGCCGGCACCCGCCTCGCCGCGCGCTTCCGCGTCGGCGACCAGGTGAGCCCCGATACCCGCGCGGTCGTCGCCTGGTGCCGCGCCGCCGACCCGCTCGAGGGCGGGCACGCGGCCGGGCTCACGTGGGACGGTGAGGTCCCGTTGCGGACCCGCCTCCTCCTCGAGCAGGTCGCGCTCTTCGACATCAGCGACGAGAACGGCGCGCTGACGGTCATGCTCCACGGCGACTTCACCGAGATGACCCGCTTCGAGGCCCTCGCGCTCCGCCTCGCGGGACAGTCCGACGTGACGTTCGACCTGGCGGCGGTGCGCTACATCAGCTCGGCCGGGGTGCGCGCGTGGTGCGAGCTGCTCGACGGGCTGCGCGGGGCGAAGAAGCGCTTCCGCCACTGCTCGATCGCCTTCGCCTCGCAGGCGGCCATGGTCCCGCTCGTCCTCGCCGACGGCGAGGTCCTCTCGCTCGAGGCGCCGTACTACTGCGACCCGTGCGGCCGCGACGAGGTGCGGCTGCTCGAGGTCGGCGTGATCGCGCGCGAGGACGATCGCATCCTCGTACCGAGGCTGACCTGCGGCGCGTGCGGCGCGCCGACCGAGCTCGACGACATCCCCGAGCGCTACTTCGCCTTCCTCAACCACTAGCCCGTTCGCCCTGCGCGACCCGGAGGGGAGTCGAAGGGCGCGCGCTACGGCGGCGGCTGCACATCCACCGGGACCGGCGGCCGCTCCGGGTGGAGCGGATCGCGCTTCACGAACGCACCCGGTCTGCCGCCCGGCGGCACCGGCGGCCGATCGTTGTCGGGCGACACCGACGCGATCGTCTCGTTGACGCGCTGGTCGCGCACCGAGGCCAGGAGGAGCTGATCGAGCAAGGCCGGCGTCATCCCGGTGATGCGGTAGTAGTCGGTCAGGTACCCGCTCTCGACCCGCGCGATCGTCTCCCAGCGCGTCCCCTCCTCGGCGCCGGCCGCGATCTCCTCCAGCAGGTGGCGCCGCATCTCCTGGCTGCGCGCCATCATCGACTCCCACACCTCGCGGCGCGTGTCGGACGTGAGCGGCCTGCCCGTGAGCGACTCGACGCGCGCCCAGTCCTGCGACTCCACCGCGAGCACCGCGAAGTACGTGAGCTCGCGGGTCTCGTCCAGGGTCAGGCCCTCGCGCGCCATGTGCGCGCGCGCCGCGTCGGCCTGCGCGTCGACGAAGTCGTCGGTGTACTTGCGGAACGCCACGGCACCCGGCGCCGCGTCGGACAGCTCGCCCGCGACCTCGGGGCGCAGGGCGAGGCCCGGGCTCGGCCCCCGCACCCGCGGGGCGGCGACCCGCGGCGCTGCCGTCTTCGCGCCCGTCGGCGCCGCGACCGGCGAGGTCGCGGGCGTCGCCTCACGCGAGGAGCCACGCGTGAGGTACACGACCGTGGCGGCGATCACGACGACCGCCGCGGCGCCGAGGAGCGCGCGGCGCATCACCAGCACGGGCTCGCGATCGAGATGCCGCTGCCCGTGCTGCCATCGAGGCAGTTGGAGTAGTTCTTGATCCAGCAGTCGCTGTTGCAGTTGGTGAGCACGTTGTAGCTGCACTGCGTCGAGCGATACGAGTACCCCGGCGTGTTGTAGGTGACGTTCGCGCCGGTGACGGCGCGCCCGTCGCTCAGCGTGCCGCCGTTGGCGCACTTGTCGGCGTTCGCCTTCATCGTGGCGAAGGTCTGCGTGCCGTAGACGACCTCCATGTTCAACGAGATCTGGTACGTCGTCGAGCTGCCGAACTGGCTCGGGCTGTTCCAGCCGTAGCCGGCGCGGCAGTAGTTGCCGTCGGAGAAGCCGTCGTAGTCCTGGCTGGCCAGGACGGAGACGCTGCCGGTGAGGCAGCCGATGCGGTGGTACGCGAGGCCCAGGAAGAGGTTGTTCTTCCAGTAGTCCATGTACTCGACCGTCGAGCCGTCCGTCGCCGTCCCGCTCTCCGAGCCGGAGGTGCCGTACGAGTACTTGGCGCGCAGCTGGATCGGCGTGTACGTCGCGTCCGCGTACACGCAGGCCCAGTGGTACTTGTCGGACGAGCCGTCCGAGACGCTGCAGCTCTCCTCGTTGCCGGTGAGGTACGGGCGGCACGTCCAGCCGCTCGCCCGGCTCGACGGCGCGCTGCCGGTCGCGGTCGAGTTGTAGACGTACAGGTCGGCGTCGCCGGTCGCGTTCACGCAGCCCGACGACGTGCAGTTGGTGTTGGTGCCGCTGATCAGGATGAGGCGCGAGGTGGCGCTGCCCGGGATGCGGATCTTGTTGCACTGCCAGTTGCCGGTGGCACCTGACAGGCTGAGCCCGTCGAATCCTTCACCGGAGGACTGCGCCAGCGCGACGCCCGCGCCGAGCACGAGCACCAGAGCTCCGACCGTCGTAGCGAGGAATCGAGACATGCAGGGCCCCCTTTGGAGGAATCGCCCTGTGCATGGAGCGTGCCCTGGCTTACGCGATGATCAAATAGGCGCAACTCCTGAGGTCGCATCTGTCCATCAGGAGAACCCTTTGTTCAACGAATGAGCGGTCGTTGAACAACTTCGATCAGACCCTGTACGTCACTGAACAGCGGCGCTGTTCACGCGCAGCACGTGCTCGACGACCTCTCGCAGCCCGGCCCCCTCGGCCCGCTCGGTCAGGTACGCCGGCTTGAAGTTGAGCTCGTCCCAGTACTGCTTCACGTTCGCGACGCCGACCGACTTGGGGAAGCCCCCGAACATCGGCGCGTCGTTCAGCGCGTCGCCGACGAACACGTACGGCGCTAGATCGTTGCCGTCGCCGCCGAGCACGTGCCGCACGACCGTGACGCACGCCGATAGCTTGTCGAAGTGAGGCGGCCCGAAGTTCACGTGCACGCTCGATCGCGACGCGGTGAAGCCGGCGCGGCGGACGATCTGCACGACCTCGTCCGCCTGCGCCTTGGACAGGGACGCTTCCTCGTTCCAGTCGATCGCCAGATCGACCTCGCGATACCGGCTGTCCGACGACAGCCTGGCGCCGGGCACCTTCGACGACACCTCCGCGACGGCCTCGAGCATGCGCCGCCGCCACTCCGGCAAGGTCGCCGCCGGCACGCCGTAGAGCTTGCTCAGCTTGCGACCATCGCGGAGCCACGTCACGCCGCCGTTCTCGGTCACGACGGCCGCGGCGCCGGCGACGCTGATGAACGCCTGGCCCCAGCCCGCGGGGCGCCCGGTCACGAAGATGACCGGGACGCCGGCCTCGGCGAGTTGCTCGAGGGCGCGGTAGGTCGACGCTTCGACGCGACCATTGGTGGTCAGCGTACCGTCGACGTCAGAGAACAACGCGCGAATCGGGCCGCGCAGATCCGTCAATGGAAGCGACATCGGCGGCTCTATAGCACGCTACCGGAGGCTCCCCCCATCCGGTGGCGTCGCCGCCCTCGTCACTTCCCGGAGCGTCTCTACGCGATCAGCTTCAGCGCCGGAAGGGCGCCACCGCGGTCGGCGACCATCGTGCCGAGCGCCTCGGCGACGGGACGCGCCAGGGTGCGCGTGCGCTGCCGGCCGAGCCAGTCCTCGAGGTCGTGCATGTTGAGGCGCACGATGCCACCCACCTTGAAGACGGGCAGCGGATCCGCGTCACGCTGCGCCATGTACCGGCACCAGCGCTCCGAACGGCCAAGGGCGTGGGCGATGCTCTTCCAGGTCTCGACGTAGTTGCTCATGGGTCTGCCTTCCGGGGTCGGGGGGAGTTGATTGCGTGTAGCGCCCGACGTGCCGGACCCATTTGCACCTGACGTGCCGGCTGAGAGCGGCTCCGATCCCGATCCGGAAACGTTCGGAATCACCGGAGAATCCCAGGGCGAGGCCATGCTTTGCCGGCCGCTGCCACACCTTCCCGGCAGCTGTCACACAAGATCGGCAAAGAGTGTGACAGGCAGTGTCCCACTCGCGTGGCTCGCGGAGACACCGTCGCGAGACACCCTCGTCGGACGCGCGAACCACGCGATGATTCAGGCGGGAAGCGTCCGCGGCCATCACGGGTTACTCTTCCCGAACATGCAGCGCTCTGTCCTGGGACTGGCCGTGGTCTGCGCGGCGCTCGTCGTTCCTGCCGCCACCGCCGCCCCGCCCGACGTGTACCCGCTGTCCAGCGTACGCCGCGGCCAGGTCGGCTACGGCATGACGACGTTTCAGGGCACGACGCCCGAACGCTTCGAGTTCGAGGTCATCGGCGTCCAGGACAACTTCATCCCGGGCTTGCCCATCATCATGGTCAAGTCCAAGGATCCCAAGCTCGCCACGTCGGGCTTCTGGCGCGGCATGTCGGGCAGCCCGCTCTACCTCGACGGCAAGCTCGCGTGCGCGTTCTCGTACGGCTTCGCGTTCAACAAGATCGCGATGGGCGGCTGCACGCCCATCGAGTACATGAAGCGCGAGGGCTTGGACGTGAAGCGCCGCAGCGCGCCCGGCGCGCTGGCGCCGCCGTCGACGATGGCGCAGTGGAAGCAGATCACGCCCACCGGCGCCGTCGAGGACATCTTCAGCCGGTCGCAGACGCCGTGGCTCTTCACGATGCCGATGCCGGCCAAGCCGCCGCAGCCCACCGACGAGACCATGGTCGCGGCCGTGCCGCTCGCGCTCGGGGGCTTCTCGCCGCAGGCGTTCGCCGTGGTCGAGCGGCTGTTCGAGGGCTACCCGATCGCGCCGATGCGCGTCGGTGGCGGCGGCGGCCGGCTGGCGGCCAAGGACGGGCCGACCGAGTTCTTGATGGGCGCGTCGATCTCGGTGCAGCTCATCCGCGGCGACATGTCGGCGGCGGCGACCGGCACCGTGTCCTACGTCGACGGCAATCGCGTGCTCGCGTTCGGGCACCCCATGTTCCAGGCCGGCGAGATCTACGCGCCGGTCGCGTCGGCCGAGGTGACCACGGTCGTCGCCTCCGCGCAGTTCCCGTTCGTCCTGGCGGTGCCGCGCCGCGAGCTCGGCTCGCTGGTGCAGGACCGGGGCTCGATGATCATGGCCGACACCAAGCTCAAGAGCCCCATGGTGCCCGTCGACATCTACGTGACGTCGAAGGCGGCCGACGGCACGCCGGCGGAGAAGGGCGAGTACCACGTCGAGGTGATGGACGACAAGTTCCTCACGCCGGCGCTGGCCGGCGCGGCGGTGATGAACGCGATCAACGACATCGCGCCCGACCGCGATCACGTGACGGCGAAGATCGATTCGTACGTGAAGATCAAGGACCTGGGCGAGCTCCGCTTCACCGACTACCTCTACGCCAACGACGGCGCGGGCTCGGTCGTCGGCGGCGCGCGCGGCCTCCGCGCGCTGGGCGCGCTCGCGTTCAACCCGTTCATGCCGGCCAAGGCGGAGCGCCTGGAGCTGCGCATCGACCTGTCGTACTCGGCGGACTACGGCGACGTCGCCGGCATCCAGCTCGCGCGGCCGACGCTCCAGGTGGGACGCAACACCGTGCAGATGGTGATGGACCTCCCCGACGGGCGCCGCATCACCGAGCCGGTGTCGTTCGACGTGCCCCGGTCGCTCGCGGGCGCGCAGGTGCAGCTCGAGATCGGCGCCGGCGATGCCGCCCGGCTCGACGCCGCGCCGCCGGTCGACCTGGCGAGCCTCCTCGCCGCGTTCCGCAAGCTCCTGCCCGGCAACGTGTGGGCGGTGACGATCTACCTGCCCGACGAGGGCGTGGCGCTCAAGAGCACCGTGGTGCGCGACGCGCCGGTGAGCGTGATCGACAAGCTCGCGCCGTCGTCGCGCACGCCGCGCGCCCTGCCCTTCAAGCCCATGGCTCGTTCGCTCCAGCCCGCGAAGCGCGTGATCGGTGGCTCGGCCTCCATGCTCGTGCGCGTCGACCCGCTCAAGTAAGCAAGGACCTCACGTGAAGCATCGTCTCCGTTCCTTCTTCGGTGCCACCTTCCTCCCGGGCGCCGCGCTCCTGCTCTGCGCGCTACCGTCGGAGGCGGTGGTGACCTCGACCTGGACGGTCGAGACCTACCAGCAGTTCGACGCCGGCGACGCGACCGACGCGTTCATCACCTCGCTCGGCGAGATCCGGCCCGGCTGGGTCACGGAGCGCGCCGACTCGCTCGAGGGCGACGGCGTGTGGAGCGCGCTGCGCCTGTCGTCGGGCAAGGTCCTCGTCGGCAGCGACGTCGACGGCGCGATCTACGCCTACGACGGCAAGAAGCCGTCGAAGGTGACCGCGATGAGCGGGGTCCTCGCCGTCGTGTCGATGGTCGAGTCGAGCGGCGCGGTGTACGCGGCGGGGATGCCGTCGAACACGGTGTGGAAGATCGACGTCGCCGGCAAGAAGGCGACCGCGTTCGCCACGCTGGGCGTCAAGGGGGGCAAGGACGCGGGCGGTGATGAACAGCCCGAGACCGTGTGGGCGCTGGCCGCTGGCAAGGACGGGACCATCTACGCGGGCACCGGTCCCGACGGCAAGCTGTGGGCGATCGACAAGGCGGGCAAGGCGAAGTCGATCTTCTCGACCACCGACAAGCGCGTCTCGGCGGTGACCGTCACCTCCGACGGCGCGGTGTGGTTCGGCACCAGCGAGCGCGCCCTCGTGTTCCGTCACGATCCGAAGAGCGGCGAGACCCGCGCGATGGCCGACTTCGCCGGCAACGACATCGCCGCGATCGCCGAGGGCCAGGGCGCGGTGATCGTCGCGGCCAACGAGATGGTCGAGGCCGGCATCACCGGCAAGAGCGCGATCGACCTCGAGGCGGTGGACAAGCCCTCCGCCCCCAAGGGTCACCCCACGAAGACGCCGGCGGTCGGATCGACGCCGGGCGCCGACAAGGACACGCCGGCGGCGGAGCGCAAGGGCGCGCGCAAGGGCAAGGGCGCGATCTTTCGCGTCGAGCTGGACGGGCGGCTCGAGCAGCTGCACGCGCTGACCGCGACGTACTTCACCGCGTTGCTCGTCGATCCCAAGGGCAACATCTACGCGGGCGCCGCCGACAAGGGCCGCGTCTACCTGGTCGAGCCCGACGACACGGTCGCGACCGCGTTCGACGTCGAGGAGCGCGCGGTGGCGCAGCTCTTCTGGGACGGCAAGCAGCTCGCGTTCACGACCGACGACGCGGCGACGATGTACCGGGTCACGGGCAAGGCGTCGAACGCGAAGTACGTGAGCGACGTCTACGACGCCAAGAACCCGTCGCGCTGGGGCCGCCTCCTGTGGCAGGGCTCGGGCAAGCTCACCCTCGAGACGCGCAGCGGCAACACCGCCAAGCCCGACGTGGGCTGGAGCGCATGGGCGGCGCCGAGCAAGATCTCGACGATCGGCGGCGGCCAGAGCGGCGGCACGATCGCGAGCCCGCCCGGCCGCTACGTGCAGTTCCGCGTGTCCTTGCCCGACGACGCCAGCCTGCGCCGGGTGACGGCGTACTACCTGCCGGCCAACGCGGCGACCGCGATCGAGGAGGTCACGATCGAGCCGGCGCAGGTCGAGAAGCAGCCGACGCTCAAGGACGCGGGTGGCAAGACCCGCAGCCCGGTGCTCAAGCTCAAGTGGAAGGTCGAGAACCCGGACAGCGACGACACCCAGTACGTCCTGGCCGTGCGCAAGGACGGCGACGCCGACTGGCGCACGCTGCAGACCGGCAAGGCGCCGCTCACGGCGGTCACGTTCGACTGGAACACCGAGACGTTCCCCGACGGCTGGTACCGCCTGCGGGTGACGTCGAGCGACACGCTGTCGAACTCGCCCGATCGGGCGCTGACGTCGCAGAAGACGAGCGCGCTCTTCGTCGTCGACAACACGCGCCCGGTGATCGAGGGCCTGACGGTCAGGGGCGGCCGCGCCGAGGCGCGCGTGGTCGACGAGCTGTCGGTGATCAGCGAGATGGCGTTCTCGGTCGACGACGGCAACTGGCAGCTCGGCACGACAGTCGACGGCATCTTCGACGGAGAGCAGGAGGCGCTGCGGATCGACCTGCCGTCGGGGCTGGCGAAGGGCACGCACACGCTGTCGCTGCGGGTCGCGGATGCGGCGGGGAATGTGGGGAGCGCGACGACGACGTTTGTCGTGAGGTAGCCGGGGGCGACGGGACGGGCGGGGACGCGGACGCGGACGCGGACGCGGACGCGGACGCAGACGCGGACGCAGACGCGGACGCAGACGCAGACGCAGACGCGGACGCAGACGCAGACGCAGACGCGGACGCAGACGCAGACGCAGAGTCGGCGTCTGCGGACTCGTCCGCGTCTGCGGTACCGTCCGCGTCTGCGGACCCGTCTGCGTCTCGGAATGTGTCAACGATTCTGAGACAGCTCAGAAGGAAAATTAGAGAACCAAGGCCGTCGCGGGCGGGTTGATCCAGACGGCGGGGGCGGGATGTGGATGGCGAGGCGCGCGACGAACGAAGCGCTCGGGGTGGCGTTCGTAGGCCGCGTCAAGTACGCGCTGGCGCGCGGCGACGATCGCGTCGCT
>DDTA01000098.1 GCA_002344285.1 Myxococcales bacterium UBA2376 | reverse complement strand
CGGCGCTGCTCGACCGGCTCGATCGCTGGCGCGGGCAGGCGTTCTCCGACGAGTCGGCGCTGCGACTCGCGGTGCGCGCGACGACCGCGCTCGGCGTGCTCGGCGACGGCAAGGCGGCGAGCGCGCTGCTGTCGGCGGCGCGCGACGGCGCCTTCCCCGAGCTGCAGGCCGCCGCCGCGACCGCGCTCGGCGCCCTCGGCCCGGCATGCCCGGGCGACGCGATCCCGCTCCTGCGCTCCCTCGCCCAGAGCGAGCAGCGCAGCGTGAGCATCGCGGCCCGCGGCGCGATGAAGCGCTGCGGCCGCTGACTCAGCGATCCGGCACGCCCGCGTCGCCGGGCACGCCCGCGTCGCCGGGCACCGCGGCGTCGAGCGGCGCCCCGAGGTCCGGCGGCGGCGCCGGCGCCGGCGCGACGATCTCGAAGTGGCGCACGCCGACGAGCTGGCCGCCGACGGTCTCGGTGATGCACTGCCACTTGCCGAGCGGATCGGGCGGCAGCTGCTCGAGCTGGCTGCGGTAGACGACGGCGTCGCCGTCGCATTGGAGCGCCGCCGGCACCACGCGCGCCACGGTGCGCCCGCGGTGGCGCCACACGTGGACGACGTCCTCCTTGACCCCGCCCGGCTCGACCAGCATCGAGCCACAGCGCAGCCCGTCGAGCTGATCCTGGCCGAGCTGGTGCTTCGACGGCGGCAGGCACTCGTAGCTCGAGTACGTGCCGTGCCCGACCGACGACTCCGGCATCGCGAGCGGCGCGGGCGGGATCGCGGCGCGGCCGTAGGCGACGGCGGCGAAGAGCGCGAAGGTCGTCCCCAGCGTGATGACGATGCCGCGGAAGGAGAGCACCGAGCTCACCGAGAAGGTGAGGAGCGCGACCGCGACGGGCGTGACCCCGGCGGCGATGAGCAGGCCGGTGAGGTGCGTGAAGTGGAAGACCAGCGGCAGGCCCACGTTGAGCACGCCGAACATCGCGAGCCCGTACATCGCCGACGCGAGCCACCGCCGCTCCATGATGACGTTGTCGAAGACCAGGTCCATCGTCGACACCACCGCGCACACGAGCAGCACCGGCGCCATCCACCAGTTGACCGAGCTGAACGACCACGTGGCGCTCGACGCGTAGAGCGGCACCAGGAAGAAGAACATCTGCTGGTACAGCTGCTTGATGACGTAGTTGGTGCCGAGCCGGACCCCCTTCCGGAGGACGTTCTCGCGCTCGCCGCGGTTCGCCGGCCCGACGATGAAGCGGAGCGCGACGAACATGAGCAGCCACGACAGGAGGAGGACGAGCAGGACCTTGTCCGCGTAGGCGAGGCCCTTGCGCGCGAACAGCATCACGCCGACACCGAAGGCGAGCGCGAACAGGCTGTGGAACCACCAGATC
The DNA here is from genome assembly GCA_002344285.1 of Myxococcales bacterium UBA2376. Lineage (GTDB taxonomy): Bacteria > Myxococcota_A > Polyangia > Haliangiales > Haliangiaceae > UBA2376. The sequence continues at coordinate 14,002 of DDTA01000098.1, read as the reverse complement.
GACTTGACGATCTTCTTCAGGCGGCTCGGCGGCGGCACCGCGGCCGGCGCGGCGCCGTGGGCGTCATCCCGCTCGGGCGGCATCGGCCACGAGCCCGCGGATCCGATCGAGGGCGAGCTCGACCTTGGCCATCGTCGGACCGAAGGAGAAGCGCAGGTGGCGGCGGAAGCGAGCCGACGCGTGCTGGGCGCGGGCGTGGCGCCGCTTGCCCGGGTCGACGTCGAAGAAGTCGCCGGGCACCGTGATCACCTTCCGGTCGAGCGCGGCGCGGAAGAAGCTCATGCCGTCGTTGATCGACGGCGGCAGGTGCTGGGCCGACGCCCAGACGTAGAACGTGCCCTCGGGCGGCAGATCGACGGTGAAGCCGACGTCGCGGAGGCCGTCGAGCAGCTTCTGGCGCTTCTTGCCGAACTCGGCGCGGATCGCGCGGGTCTCGGCGAGCGTGGCCTCGGGCTCGAGCAGGCTCACCGCCGCGCGCTGGAGCGGACGGGATCCGCCGCCGTCGAGGAAGGAGCCGGCGCTGGTGATCGCCTCGATGATCTTCTTGGGCGCGACGGTCCAGGTCGTGCGCCACCCCGGGTAGCGCCAGTTCTTGGTGAGCCCGTCGAGGATGACCACCGGATCGCGATCGACGTCCTCGACGTAGCGCGCCGCGGTCGAGATGCCGCCCTGCGCCGCCAGGTCGGGGCGCCAGACGTAGTGCGAGTAGAACTCGTCGAAGATGAGCGAGCAGTCGAGGTCGCGGCCGATGGCGATCCACTCGGCGAGCTCCTCGCCGCCGATGGTCTTGCCGGTCGGGTTCGACGGATTCGAGAGCAGGACCGCCGACATGCCGCGGCCGAGGATCTCGCGACGCAGCTCGGCGGGAGAGAAGGCGTAGCCGCGCTCGCTCTCGAGGAGGATCGGGATCGGCGAGAACAGGCGGAAGACCGACAGCAGCTCCTCGTACGCGGTGTAGTCGGGGAGGAAGTGGCCGAGGTTGATGTTGCCGAGCGCGGCGGCGACGCGGGTGAGCGCGGCGCGGCCGCCGCCCGAGATCGCCACGTTCTCGACCGAGTACTGCGACGGCATGCCGCGACGGAAGAGCTTGTTGTAGAGCGACGCGATCGCCTCGCGCAGCTCGTTGATGCCGCCGACCGGCGCGTACTCCTGGTCGAGCGGATCGATCACGAGGGCGCCGCGGCGTGGCGGCGCGCCGGGGAGCTCCTCGGCCTCGGGCATGCCCTGACCGAGGTTGCACCAGTCGGCGGCGGCGGGATCGAAGCCGCGGCGCCGGGCCTCGGTCGTGACGAAGATGACGCCGGTGCGCGGGACCTCGCGGAACGCAGCGAATGTCGGCTCGGGCTCAACATGCGTGGACATGTCGCGCCATCTGTATCACGGCCCGGCGAGTGAGCCATGTTCCAGACGCACTCGTGCTAGCGTGCGTCCGTGCCGACGTTCGCCCTCGTCCGTGGTCAGGACCGCGCCCTCGGCGTCCTGCGCGCGGCGCTGGCCAACCGCCGGTTGCACCACGCCCTCCTGTTCACGGGACCGGGCGGGGTGGGGAAACGGACGACGGCCCTGGCGCTGGCCTCCGCCCTCAACTGCGAGACGTCGCCCGGCGTCGGATGTGGGACGTGTGCGACGTGCACGCGCATCGCCGACGGGATCCACCCCGACGTGATCACGCTCCAGCGCGAGGGCGCCGCGCAGATCGTGCCGATCGAGACGGTGCGCGCCCAGGTGATCGCGGCCGTCGGCCTGCCGCCGCACGAGGCCCGCGAGCGAGTCTTCCTCATCGACGAGGCGACCGCGCTCCAGCCGGCGGCGGCGAACTCGCTCCTCAAGACGCTCGAGGAGCCGCCCGCGCGCACGCGCTTCGTGCTCATGACGGTCGCGCCCGATCAGCTGCTGCCGACCATCCGTAGCCGGTGCCAGCGGGTGGCGTTCAGCGCGCTCGGCGCCGAGACCCGCAAGGCGATGACCGGCGGCGAGCCCGATCCCGTCGTCGCTGCGGCGGAGGCGCTGGTGGCGGCGGTCGATCGCGGCGTCCACGCGGGCGCGGCGATCGGCGTCGTGCAGGGCGCCGGCGGCGAGAGCAAGCTCGACGTCGCGGCGGTCGTCGAGCTCGCGGCGATCGAGCTGCACGGACGCGCCCGCGCGGCGGTCGAGGACGGCGACCTCCCCGCGGCGCGCCTGGCGGCGGATCGCGCCAGCATCCTCGTCGCCGCGCACATGGCGATCGCGGTGCACCACGGCCACGGCGGCGTCTCGCTCGAGGCGCTCGCCCACCGCCTGCAGCGAGGTGGCCTGTGAACGGCGGCGAGACCGGCGACGGCGAACGTCGTCGCCGCCGCCGTCGCCGCGGCGGTGGTGGTGGCGGCGGCGATGAGTCGCAAGCGCGACCACAGCGCCAACCGCAACCGCAACCGCAGCGCCAGCCGCAACCCCAGCGCCAGCCGCGACCGCAACGGCAGCCCGAGGCCCGACGCCCTCTTCCGGAGGCCCGAGGCCCGAAGCCCGAGGCCTCGGCGACGACCGCGCTCGACGGCTCGTGGGACGACGAAGTCGGCGCCACGAGCCGCGAGACGCCGGTCGCCGCCGTCGAGGACGACGACAGCCCTGCCCCGCCGATCACGCTCGGCCCCGACCTGCCGGTCGAGCCCGGCGACGACGAGCTCGATCCCGCGAGCGCCGACGCCGCCCTCGCCGATCTCGCCGCGCTCGGCCAGGTGATCGCGAACGTCGCCGGGGTGCGGCTCGTCCCCACCGGCAAGATCTACTGGTGCGACGCTGGCGCCGGCAGCTATCGCGTCGGCGATGTCGTCGTCGTCGACGGCGAGCGCTCCACGCGGATGGCGACCGTGGCCGTCGCGCCCACGCGCCGCGCCGTGCCCGAGCGCCCCGGGCGCCACATCGTCCGGAAGGCGGACGACAACGACCGCGCCGCGCAGGGACGCGAGCAGGCGCAGGCCGCCGACGTCCTCCGGCTCGCGCGCGACAAGGCGCGGTCGCTCGGGCTGCCGTGCAAGGTGTTCCGCGTGGAGTACACCCAGCCGCCGGGCGGGAACGGCCGCGGCGGCAAGCTCAACCTCTACTACACGAGCGACGAGCGCCTCGAGCTGCGTGACCTCCTGCGCGACCTCGGCTCGGCGACCGGCGCGCGCATCGAGCTGCGCCAGGTCGGCGTGCGCGACGAGGCCAAGCACGTCGGCGGCATCGGCAGCTGCGGGCTCGAGCTGTGCTGCTCCACGTGGCTGCCCGACTTCGTGCCGGTCTCGATCAAGATGGCCAAGGATCAAGGGCTCGTGCTCAACCCGACCAAGGTCTCGGGCCAGTGCGGACGCCTCAAGTGCTGCCTGGTCTACGAGCAGGCGACGTACGCCGAGATGCGCAAGGGCCTGCCCAAGCTCGGCAAGCGCGTCATCACCGCGACCGGCGAGGGCCGCGTCGTCGAGGTCGACGTGCTGCGCCAGCGCGTGCGCGTCGCCTACGGCCCCGGCGAGAGCGTCGTCCTGCCCGCGGGCGAGGTGAAGCCGCTGTTCCCGGCCCAGCACGCCGGACGCGAGCCCGATCCCGAGCCCGAACCCGACTCCGAGCCAGAGCCCGAGCTGTCATGACCCGTCCCTTCTACGTCACCACCCCCATCTACTACGTCAACGACGTCCCCCACCTGGGCCACGCGTACACGACGATCGTCGCCGACGCGCTCGCGCGCTTCCACCACATGTGCGGCGACGACGCGCGCTTCCTGACCGGCACGGACGAGCACGGCCAGAAGATCGTCGAGGCCGCCGAGAAGCGCGGGCTCACGCCGCAGGCGCTCACCGATCAGGTCGCGCCGCGCTTCCGCGAGGCGTGGATCGACCTCGGCATGCGCTTCGACGACGCGGAGGCCACGCACGGCTTCGCCCGCGACTTCATCCGCACCACCGAGGCGCGTCACAAGCGGGTCGTGCAGGGCCTCTGGAAGCGCATCCTGGAGAAGAACCCGCAGGACCTGTACCTCGCCACCTACGAGGGCTGGTACTGCGTCGGCTGCGAGGCCTTCTACACCGACAGCCAGCTCAAGAAGAACGCGGCCGACGAGTCGGTGTGCCCCGTGCACGAGCGCCCGGTGAGCTGGGTGGCCAAGGAGACGTCGTACTTCTTCAAGCTCTCGGCGTACGGCGACGCGCTCGCCGCGCACATCGAGCGTCACCCGCACTTCATCCAGCCCGAGCAGTACCGGAACGAGGTGCTCGGCTTCCTGCGCGGCGGGCTGCGCGATCTGTCCGTCTCCCGGACGAGCTTCACCTGGGGCATCCCGGTGCCCGACGACGCGCGCCACCCCGGCGAGGCCGGCAAGCACGTCATGTACGTGTGGTTCGACGCGCTCACCAACTACCTCTCCGCGCTCGGTGACCCGTTCGCTCCGGCCGGCGAGGCCGGCGCGCCCGACGTCACCCGCTACTGGAAGAGCGTCGTCCACGTCATCGGCAAGGACATCCTCCGCTTCCACGCCGTCTACTGGCCGGCGTTCCTGCTCTCGGCCGGGCTGCCGCTGCCGCGCACGATCCTGTGCCACGGCTGGTGGGCGATCGGCGGCCGCAAGATCTCCAAGTCGATCCCGGCGACGCGGGTGTCGGCGGTGACGCTCGCCGGCGATCTCGCCGGCGCCTCGTCGGTCCCGGCGACCGGCATCGACGCCGTCCGCTACTTCCTCCTGCGCGAGACGCCGCTCGGCAACGACGGCGACCTCATCTACGAGAGCCTGATCGAGCGCTACAACGCCGATCTCGCCAACGACCTCGGCAACCTCATCAACCGCAGCCTCACGATGCTCGTGAAGTACGGGGCAGGCGGCGTCGGGACGCGCGACGCGGCGCTCGCCGGCACCGGCGCCCACGCGAACCTGGCCCGCGTGGCGGCCGAGGCGGTGCGCGACGCGCGCATGGCGCTCGACGGCTTCCAGCCCTCGCGCGCGCTCGAGGCCGTGTGGCGCCTCGTGCGCGAGGCCAACACGTACATCGCCGCGACCGAGCCCTGGTCGCTCGCCAAGGATCCGGCGAAGCAGCCCGAGCTCGAGCACGTGCTCCACACGCTCGCCGCGGCGCTGTGGTGGACGCGGCTCCTCGTCGCGCCGGTCCTGCCCGCGACCGCCGCCGCCCTCGACGGCTGGCTCGGCGCGAACGTCGCCGAGCGCGACGCGCGCTGGCCGTCGGAGGACGCCTTCGGCACCGACCTCCCCGCGCTCGCGCCCCGGCAGTCGACCCCGCTCTTCCCGCGCATCGACGACAAGCGTAGCGCCGTCCTCCTCGACAAGTGGCTCCCGAAGGAGGTGGTCGCGGCGCCAGAACCTTCACCAGCGGCTCCCACGCCGCCCGCCCCGATCGCCGCGACCATCACCTACGACGACTTCGCCAAGCTCGACCTGCGCGTCGGCCACGTCCTCGCCGCCGAGGCGGTGCCCAAGGCCAAGAAGCTCCTGAAGCTGACGGTCGACCTCGGGGAGGGCCGCCACCGCACGATCGTCGCCGGCATCGCCGAGGCCTTCCAGCCGGCCGCGCTCCTCGGCCGCCGGGTGCTCGTCGTCGCCAACCTGGCGCCGCGCGAGATGCGCGGCGTCACCAGCGAGGGCATGATCCTCGCCGCCGGGGACGACGCGATCCTCGCGCTCGGCACCGTCGACGCCGACGCCCCGCCCGGCACCCGCGTCAAGTAGACGTCAGCGCGCCATCTTGGCGACGATCTGCCGCGCCTCGAGCGGCATCGCCTCGAACAGCACGCCGATGCCGCGCGGCAGCGGCACCGGATCGCCGAGCGCGTCGGGGATCTCGCAGTCCGCCTCGCGCGCCCACAGCACCCAGCCCACGGCGTCGACGGTGCCGTACGACGGCAGCTCGAAGCCGATCCGCACGCGCGCCAGGAGCGGCAGGGGATCACAGCCGATGAACGCGCCGTTGGTCGACAGATCCCGGATCGAGCCGGGCACCGTCTTGCCGATCGACGTCGCGTCGGGCGCGACCCGCCGGTACACGGCCTCGACGGTCGGGTGCAACGTCACCACCGGCTGTCCGATCGATTCGATGATCGCCGGGATGTTGACGGCGACGCGGCGGGCGCGGCGGTGCTCGCGTGACATGGAGCCTGATGATACCGCGTGCGATGCCGCGTGCGATGCCGCGGTGCGCGATCCAGGCTACGCTCGGTCGATGCCGCTACCCGCCCGCTACCGCTTTCGCCCGCGTTTCCGCGGGCTGGCGGCCCTCGCCATGGTGCTCGGCGTCGCGCTCGGAGGGTACGGGCTGGTCGCCGGCGGCGCGGCCTCGACCGCGCTCGTCGTCATCGGCATGGGCGGCGCCGCGCTGGGCGGGCTCTACCTGGGCTCGCCCGCGTGGCGGATGGAGGTCGTGGTCGACGACGACGCGCTGGAGGTGCTGGCCGCGGGTGATCGCCGGTTCCGGCTCCCGTGGTCGGAGGTGACGAGCGTCATCGCGTCGCCGACGACGGAGACCTGCTTCGTCGACGGTGGCGCGCCCGAGCGCAGCCTCCTGGTCCCTGGCGACGGCGCGCCGGCGCCGTACGCCATCGAGGACGCCGCCGGCCTCTACCGCGCCATCGTCGCGCGCACGCCGCCCGAGCGCGTCCGCGAGGTCGCGCTCCTCGAGACGACCCGCAAGGCCGCGTGAGCATGCTCTTCCCNNCAGGCGCTGGGCGACGTCGGCGAGGCCGACCACGCGCGCGTCCGCCCGGCCCTGTGCGCGGCGCTCGACGACGACGTCGCCGCGGTGCGCGCCGAGGCGGCGGCGTCGCTCGGCGAGATCGGCGGCGACGACGCCGAGGTGATCGCGGCGCTGGTGCGCCGGCTCGACGACGGCGACGCGGGCGTCCGCCAGGCCGCCGCGATCGCGCTTGGGACGCTGCGCGCGGCCGCGGGCTTCACCCCGCTGGCGCGAGCGCTGCGCGAAGGCGCCGCCGATCTGCGCTTCCAGGCCGCGTCGTCGCTGGTCGAGATCGATCCGCTCGCCGCCTACGAGCCCCTCGCCGCGGCCGTCGGTGATCGCGATCCCCAGGTCGCCGGCGCGGTGGCGCTCGCGCTCGGCGCGACCGGCGATCCACGCGCGCCCGCGCTGGTCGCGCACCTCATGGATCACGAGGACGCGGGCGTACGCTTCGACGCCGCCTACGCGCTCGCGCAGCAGGGGGATCGCCGCGGCGCCGCCGTGCTCGAGGGCGCGCTCACCGACGGCGGGCGCGACTGGGACGCCGTCGTCGCGCTGGAGCGCATCGGCGGCGGGCTCCCCGCGCTCGCCGCGCTCCTCGGACGCAAGGGCACGACGCCCGAGGTCCAGGCGCGCGCGGCCGGCGCGATCCTCGCGATCGATCGCGCCGCCGGCCCCGCCGATGGCGCTGACGCCGAGCGGGCGCGCGCCCACCTCGTGGCCGCGCTCGACAACCGGCGCGAGACCGTGCGCGGCATCGCCATCGATGAGCTCGGCAAGTCCGGCGGCGCGTGGGCGCTCGCGCCGCTCCAGGCGCTCGCGCGGCGGCGCCGAGGCCGCGACCTCGCCGACGAGATCACGCGCGCCGTGCAGGCGATCGAGGCGCGGACCCGCTGACGACGACGAGGACGATGACGACGCCGATCTTCACCGACAGCCACGCGCACGTCGACGGCCCCGAGTTCGACGGCGATCGCGACGAGGTCCTGGCCCGCGCCCGCGCCGCCGGCGTCCAGCGGATCGTCGTCATCGGCGCCGTCGGCGACACCACGAGCGCCGAGCGCGCGGTCGCCCTCGCGGAGCGCGATCCCGACGTCTTCGCCACCATCGCGACCCACCCACACGACGTCGACAAGATGACGCCCGACTGGTGGGCGCTGCACGAGCGGCTCGCGACCCACCCGCGCGTCGTCGCGATCGGCGAGACCGGCCTCGACTTCTACTACGACCACTCCGCGCGCGACGCCCAGGCCGAGGCGTTCCGGCGCTTCATCGCGCTCGCCCGGAAGGTGGGCAAACCCGTCGTCTGCCACATCCGCGACGCCCACGCCGAGTCGCGCGCCATCCTGGCCGAGCACGGCGCCGCCGAGGTCGGAGGGGTCATCCACTGCTTCACCGGGACGCCGGAAGACGCCGCCGCGTACGTCGCGATGGGCTTCCACGTCTCGTTTTCGGGCATCGTCACGTACAAGAACGCCCAGCCGATTCGTGATGCAGTCCGCATGGTTCCGCTCGATCGCATCCTGATCGAGACCGATTGCCCCTACCTCGCCCCGGTCCCCAGGCGCGGAAAGCGGAACGAGCCCGCCTTCGTCGTCCACACCGCCGAGGTCGTCGCCCGCGAGGCCGGGGTGCCGCTGGCCGAGCTCGCCGCGGCGACCGTCGCCAACACCGCGCGGATCTTCCGATTTCCTACTGGTTGACACCCCAGGGTCACGCCGGTATATACGGCAGCCCTTCCCCACAGGACTGGATGATCATGGCCACGCAGCTCGGGCTCCTCGGACAGAAGATTGGCATGACGCAGGTGTTCGCCGACGACGGCGAGCGCGTGCCGGTGACGGTGATCCTGACGGGGCCGAACGTCGTGGTCGGCAAGCGCACCGAGGAGAAGGACGGCTACAGCGCCCTCGTCCTCGGTTTCGGCGAGAAGCCGCTGCGCCTCGTGAACCGCGCCGCGGCCGGCCAGGCCAAGGCGTCGAACACCAAGCCGGTCCGCCTGACCCGCGAGTTCCGCGTCCCGGCCGCCGAGGTCGCGAAGTTCGAGATCGGCCAGACCATCACCGCCAAGGACATGTTCGGCGGTGACAACGTCCCCGTCGACGTCGCCGGTCAGAGCAAGGGCAAGGGCTTCCAGGGCGTCATCAAGCGCCACGGCATGAAGGGGATGACCCGCACCCACGGCACGCACGAGTACTTCCGCCACGGCGGCTCGATCGGCTGCCGCCTCACCCCGCAGCGCGTCCACAAGGGCAAGCGCATGGCGGGTCACATGGGTGACGACGCCGTCACCGTCCAGAACCTCCAGGTCCTCAAGGTCCTCGAGGAGGAGAACTGCATCCTCGTTCGCGGCGCCGTCCCCGGCGCCAAGAACGGCTACGTCGTCGTGACCAAGGCGGCGACCCGCACGCAGTACAAGCGCAAGGGCGTGGGCAAGGAGGAGGTCCGCTCCAAGAACCCGCTCAAGGCGTCGAAGAAGGCGGCTGCCGGCCGCTGATAGGCCGACTTGGCCAAGGGTCGAAGCAAGCTCGGCGACAAGCGCGTCCGCAAGGACCACTTCCACGAGCGCGCAAAGGACGCGGGCTTCCGGGCCCGGGCGGTGTTCAAGCTGGAGGAGCTCGACAAGGCGGTCGGGCTCTTCAATCCTGGCGATCGCGTGCTCGATCTCGGCTGCGCGCCGGGCTCCTGGCTCCAGTACGCCCGCGGGCGCATCGGGGAAGTGGGCCGGATGGTCGGCATCGATCGCGTCGCGATCCCGGGCATCCCGGGCGCCCGGCTCATGGTCGGCGACGTCTTCACCGTGGTGCCCGCCGATCTCCTCGGCGAGCTCGATCACTTCGACGTGGTGCTGAGCGACATGGCCCCCGACACCACCGGCATCCGCCACGTCGACCAGGCGCGCTCGGAGGCGCTGTTCGAGCGCGCGCTCGAGCTCGCGTTCGCGACCCTCGCGCCCGGCGGTCGCTTCGCCGGCAAGCTCTTCCAGGGGCCCGACATGAAGCGCCTCGTCGAGCTGGCGCGCACGCGCTTCGCCCAGGTCAAGATCGTGAAGCCCGCCTCGAGCCGACAGATCTCGATCGAGCAGTACGTGACCGCCGGCGGCTTCCACTGAGCCCATCATGAGCGGTCCCTTGCGCCTGCACATCGAGCCGTGGGGCACCCCGCCGGCCCGCAAGATCGCGAAGATCGTCGAGGTGCTGCACAAGGGCGGCGTCGCCGGGTATCCGACCGACTCGATCTACGCGCTCGGCTGCGCCATCGAGGCCAAGGACGCGATCGAGCGGATCCATCGCGCCAAGGGCATGCCCAAGAACCATCGCCTCGCGCTCATCTGCCCCGATCTGTCGACGGCGTCGCGGTACGGACACTTCAACCAGACCGCGTTCCGTCTCGCGCAGCGCATCTTCCCCGGTCCGTACACGCTCGTCGTCCCGGCGAGCCGCGAGGTCCCGCGCGCGCTCATGGATCACAAGCGGCGCACCGTCGGCATCCGCGTGACCAGCCACCCGATCGCCCAGGCGATCGTGAGCGAGCTCGGGCGCCCGCTCCTCACCACGAGCGCGATCAACCCCGAGACCCACGAGCCGTGTCGCGACATCGACGAGGTGCTCGCCGCGTTCGAGCGCTTCCTCGACGTCGTGGTCGAGGCGACGACCACCGAGGAGGAGCCCTCCACGGTGCTGGAGGTCGACGGCGACGAGATCATCCTGGTCCGGCAGGGCCAGGGCTCCATCGACGGCCTCTTCTGACCCGTGCCCGTGCCCGTGCCCGTGCCCGTGCCCGATCAGCGCGGCAGCGGCCGCAGCTCGTCGATCATCTCCACCGCCGGCCACTTCTCGGCGTGCACCCACGCCTTGAAACCCGCCTTCGCCTCGACGACCTTCGCCATGGCCTTCACGTCGACCGACGCCGTCGCATCGTAGGAGACGTAGACCTCGTCCCTGTCGACGTTGAACCCGACCTCGTACGTCGAGGGGAGCGTCCTGAGCGCGGCCCGCACCCGGCGGGGACACTGCTCCAGTCACGTCATGCCGAGGACCTTGAGCGTGACGTGCGCGAGCTGCTGCGGCCGCTCGCGGAGCTGCTCGGCGGCGTCGGTCGGCACACCGCGCGCCGGCTCGGCCTTCTTGCACGCCACGAGCGCCAGGAGGAGGACGAGAACGAGACGCACTAGCGGCCGCGCCGGCCGCGGCGGGGCTTCCGGTCGTCCTTCTTGCCGTCGGCGGCGGGCGGATCGGGCAGCTCCATCTTCTCGAGGAGCTTCTCGTCGACGAGCACGGCCACGCGCGCGACCTGATCGAGCGGCGCGCCGCCCGCCTTGGCGCGCTCGAGCGCGGCCGTGGCCTCGGCGGTGAGCTGCTGCTTCTCCTTCTCCTTCAGGCCCTCGCGGCTCTTCTTGGCCAGGGCCTCGGCGTAGACCAGCTCGACCTGCCAGGTCACGAGCTCCTTCTCCGCCATCACCGCGGCGAGCATGTCGCCGGCGGCGTCGCCGTCGCCCTTGGCGACGAGCACCTTGGCCAGCTCGAGGCGCGCCGGCAGGTAGCCGGGGTTGTCCTCGAGCGCCTTCTCCAGCTGCTCCGTCGCCGCGTCGAGGTTGCCCTCGGTGCGCTCGATCGTGGCCAGCGCGACGCGCGAGCGATACGCGAGCGGCGCCGGCTCCTCCGGCGTCACGTTCTCGAGCGCCTGCCCGAGGCGGCGGCGCGCTTCCTTGAGGTCGCCGGTGAGGAGCATGGCCACGCCATGGGCGTGACGACCGATCTTGCTCTTGGCTCGCCGCGAGGTCTTCTCCAGCTCGGACGCCGCGTCGTCGCGCGCCTTGCCGCTGCTGGTCAGCACCAGCGCGAGCTCGCGCCAGATCTTCACCTCGAGCGACTCGGGGGCCGAGGCCTGCGCCGCCTCGAGCTCGGCGAGCGCGTCCTTGTACTTGCCGAGATCGAGCAGCGCCTGACCGCGCAGGATCTGGGCGCGCGTGCCCTCGAGCTTGCCCAGCGTCTCGAGCGCCGCCTCGGGGGTGCCGGCGGCGAGCTGGAGCGCGCCGTTGACCAGCGTGACCAGCGGATCGGCCTCGGGCTTGCCCGAGCCGTACCACTTGATCTCCGACAGCGCGACCGCGGCCATCGACAGGTTGCCCTGGAGGATGCGCGCGAGCGCGTAGCGCGAGAGGAAGCGCGGCTCGCGATACTGCTTGGCCTTCCCCAGGGCCTCGTCCATGCGCACGTAGTCCTCGAGGCCGTAGTAGGCGAGCGCGAGCGCGAGCTGGCGATAGGCGTCGGTGCGCTCGCCCAGATCCTTGAACAGCTTGACGTTGAGATCGTCCATCGCCCCGGACGTGTCGAAGCCGCGCTCGGCGCGGGCCAGCGACTTACCGAGGACGGCGAGCGGGTGATCGGGCACCTTCTCGAGGACGCCGTCGTAGAGCTTCATCGCGTCGTCGAACTTGCCGTCGTCGACGAGCAGGTTGGCGCGATCGATCGACGCCAGCACCAGGCCGCCCTCGCCGTCGCCCGCCTGCTGGAACGCCGTCATCGCCGCGCCGCGCTGGCCGGCGACGAGCTGGGTCCGCCCCTTCAGCCACTGCGCCCAGCGATCGGGCTCGGCCGGCATCCAGGCGTCGAGCTCGACGCGCGCCTTCACCAGCCCGTCGATCGACGCCTCGCTGCCGTCGAGCTTGCCGAGCGCGAGCGCGGTGCGCGCGATCACCAGGTCGCGGAAGCCGTCCTGCGCCGGCTTGTCGATGTCGCGCGCCGCGGCCTTGATCGCCTCGCCGGCGCCCTCCTCGGAGGCGCCGTAGAGCATGTAGCGCAGCGCGATCGCCTCGCCGGTCTGGGCGAAGACGCGGACGTTGTTCTTGTCGCGCTTGAGCGCGGACGCGAGCTCGGTCAGCGCGCCGTTCAGCCCGTCCCAGGTGCCGTGCGCGACGAGCTCGCGCGCCTTGGCGCGGTGCTTGGCCACGGCCTCGGCCTTCTGCTGCTCGCTGTAGTACCAGTACGCGCCGCCACCACCGACGCCGAAGACCAGGAGGACGAAGAGGAAGATGAACGCGCGCGTCGTGGACCGGCCCCAGCGGCGATCGGGGCGCAGATCGAACTCGGCGTCGGGCACGCGGACGCCGGGCACGTCGAGCAGCCCACCGGTGAGCAGGTCGTTCAGGTAGTTCTCGCCGACCGCCGCCGACTGGCGCAGCGACGCCGCCGCGGCGTTGACCGGCTTCTCCTGCGGGATGACGCGCGGGCGGACCTGCCTGGCGTCGGCGGGCGCCGGCGGCGGGGCCAGCGGCATGCGGGCGCCGCCGCCGCGCTTGTCGGTGGGCGCGTCCTGGCTCTCGTGCGACCCCGAGTCCCACGAGGGATCCATCATCGCCGGTGGCACCGACGGCATCGTCGGATCGCCGCGCACCGCGGTCTCCTCGGCGGTCACCGCCCGATTGGCGCCGCCGCCCACCGTGGTGGGGCCGTCGTCGATCGGCTCGGCGGCCGGCGCGCGCGCGGGCGGACGCGGCGGGGGCCGCGGGGGCGGCGCCGACGGGCGGGCCGGCGTGCGCGGCGGTGGCGATGCGGCGGCCTCGGCGCGGCGCGGCGCCACGGGGGTCGGGATGGGAGGCGGCGCCTCGAGCGGCAGGCTACCGCGCGCGAGCCGGAGCAGGTTGAGGACCTGCGGGCTCCCGGGATCCAGGTTCTGCGCGTGCTGGAGCACCGGCACGGCGCGCTCGTAGTCCGCGCGGCGCATGAGCACCTCGCCCAGCAAGGTGAAGCCGGCACGGTTGGTCCGGTCGACCTTCACGATGCGGAGGAGCTCGGCCTGCGCCTCCTTCCACTGGTGGAGCGCGGCGTGCCCACGCGCGACCATGAGCCGTCCTTCGTGGTTGTCCGGGGCGCGGCGCAGGCCCTCGAGCCCGACGTCGATCGCCTCGCGGGGACGCCCGAGGGAGAGGTAGGCCTCGCCGAGGTCGACGAACGCAGGAGATGAGGGGTCCCGCCGAACCAGCTCGATCAGCTCCTCGAGCTCGTCGGCGGTGGGACGCGGCTTGGAAGGCTCGGCCATGCGCCGTACCTAGGGTAACCCGGGTGGACGGCGGGACGCTACCCGTTCGGGCACGCGGCCTTGGCCGCGTAGCGTTTGCCCGGGCAGGACCCGGAGCCATAGAAGGTGACGCCGTCGCAGCCGCAGTAGGCGCGGCGATCCTTGGTACATCCGCGACGCGCCGGCGCGCAGACGCCCGGGGTATCCGTGCCACAGCCGAGGCCCTCGCATACGCCGCTGGCGCATTCGGAGGCGACGAGGCACGCAGAGCCGTCGGGTCTGGGCTCCGTGGAGGG
>DDTA01000251.1 GCA_002344285.1 Myxococcales bacterium UBA2376 | reverse complement strand
GCCGCCCTCGATCGACATGTTGCACACGGTCATGCGCGCCTCCATGTCGAGCGCGCGGATCGCCGCGCCGGCGTACTCGAGCACGTAGCCCGTGGCGCCGCCGGTGCCCACCCTGGCGATGAAGGCGAGGATGATGTCCTTGGCGGTGACGCTGTCGGGCAGCCGGCCATCGACGGTGACGCGCATCGTCTTCGGCCGGCGCTGGAGCAGACACTGCGTCGCGAGCACGTGCTCGACCTCGGAGGTGCCGATGCCGAACGCGAGCGCGCCGAACGCGCCGTGGGTCGAGGTGTGGCTGTCGCCGCACACGATCGTCATGCCCGGGTGGGTGAGCCCGAGCTCGGGGCCGATCACGTGCACGATGCCCTGCTGCGCGGAGCCCATGCCGTGGAGCCGGACGCCGTGCTCGGCGCAGTTGGCGGCCAGGGTGTCGAGCTGGGCCTTGCCGGCGTCGTCGAGGACGCGCAGCACGGCCTTGCCGTCGTCGCCCGCGGCCGCGTCGCGCGCGACGGTCGGCACCGAGTGATCCATGGTCGCGACCGTGCGATCGGGGCGGCGCACCTTCAGGCCGCGCGCGCGCAGCCCGGCGAACGCCTGCGGCGACGTCACCTCGTGCACCAGGTGCAGATCGATCGACAGGATCGCCGGCGCGCCGTCGTCCTGATGGACGACGTGGGCGTCCCAGATCTTGTCGAACATGGTCCGCGCCGGGCTCACGCGGCACCTTCGACGTTCTGCGCCGGCATGCGGCGGGCGATGACGTGGTTGAGCGCGGCCAGGTAGGCCTTGGCGCTGGCCACGACGATGTCGGTGTCGGCGCCCGAGCCGTGGGTCGCGCGCTCGTCGCCCTCGCGCACGCGCACGCTCACCTCGCCGAGCGCGTCGATGCCCTCGGTGACGGCGTTGACGTTGAACTCGAGCAGCTCGACCGGCGCGCAGACGATGGCCTGGATCGCCTTGTACGTGGCGTCGACGGGGCCGGTGCCCACGGCGGCCTGCACCCGCTGTCCGCCCTGCGGATCGCGCAGGCGCACGGTGGCCGTCGCCAGCCCGGCCGTGCCACACGCGACCTGAAGATCCTCGAGGACGTACAGGTCGGGCGCCGGCGCGCGCTCGCCGGCGGCGAGCGCGACGAGGTCGGCGTCGTGAACGGCGCGCTTGCGATCGGCGAGCACCTTGAAGCGGCCGAACGCGCGCACCAGGGCCTCGCCCTCCAGCGCGACGCCGAGCACCGCGAGCCGCTCGGCGAAGGCGTGCTTGCCCGAGTGCTTGCCGAGGACGAGCTTGGTCTGCGCCGCGCCGACGTCCTCGGGCTTCATGATCTCGTAGGTGCGCTGGTGCTTGAGCACGCCGTCCTGGTGGATGCCGCTCTCGTGTGCGAACGCGTTGCCGCCGACGACCGCCTTGTTGGGCGGCACCGGGTAGCTGGTCGCGCGCGAGATCACCCGGCTCACGCTCAGGAGCTGCGTGGTGTCGATGCCGGTCGCGAGCCCGAGCACCGGCTCGCGCGTGCGCAGCAGCATCACCAGCTCCTCGAGCGACGCGTTGCCCGCGCGCTCGCCGATGCCGTTGACCGTGACCTCCGCCTGCCCCGCGCCGGCGCGCAGGCCGGCGAGCGAGTTGGCGACCGCGAGGCCGAGATCGTCGTGGCAGTGGACCGAGATCACCACCTCGCGCGCGCCCGGCACGTGCTCGACGATGCCGGCGATGAGCGCGCCGAACTCGTCGGGCATGGTGTAGCCCACGGTGTCGGGGATGTTGAGCACGGTCGCGCCGGCCTCGATGGCGACCGCGAGCACGCGGTGCAGGAACTCGGGGTCGCTGCGCCCCGCGTCCTCGGGCGAGAACTCGACGGCGTCGCACAGCCGCTTCGCGTGCCGCACCATCGCGCCGACCTTGGTCACCACCTCGTCGCGCGTCATGCGCAGCTTGTGCTCGAGGTGCAGATCGCTGGTGGCGAGGAAGGTGTGGATGCGCGGGCGGGCGGCGCCCTTGATCGCGCTCCACGCCGCGTCGATGTCGCCCTCGTGGGCGCGGGCCAGCGCCTGGATCACCGGCGGCTGGACGTCGGGGCGTCCGCGCAGCGGCTCGCGCCCGACCTCGGCCGCGATCTGCGCGACCGCGGCGTGGTCGTCGGATGACGCCGCCGGGAAGCCAGCCTCGATGATGTCGACGCCGAGGCGCGCCAGCGCGCGCGCGACCTCGAGCTTCTCGGGGGACGTCATGCTCGCGCCCGGCGCTTGTTCGCCGTCGCGGAGACTGGTGTCGAGGATGTGGATGCGACGCATGGTTCTCTCCGGCCCGCGCGGGGCTCGCTCAGTCGCCAGGCTTGACGGTGACGGCATCGAGGAAGGGCATGAGGGCGCGCAGCTTGGCGCCGACCTCCTCGAGCGGCTGCGTCCGCTCCTCGACCCGGCGCGCCTCGAACCGCGGCGCGCCCTTCTCGTTCTCCGCGACCCAGTCCTTCGCGAACGTGCCGTCCTGGATCTCGGTGAGCACCTGCTTCATCGCCGCCTTCACCTCGGGGCCGACGATGCGCGGGCCCGAGACGTAGTCGCCCCACTCGGCGGTGTCGGAGACCGAGTAGCGCATGTAGTTGAGGCCGCCGCGGTACATGAGGTCGACGATCAGCTTCAGCTCGTGCAGGCACTCGAAGTACGCGACCTCGGGCTGGTAGCCGGCCGCGGTGAGCGTCTCGAAGCCGGCGCGGATGAGGTGCGAGACGCCGCCGCACAGGACGGCCTGCTCGCCGAAGAGATCGGTCTCGGTCTCCTCGGCGAACGTGGTCTCGATGAGGCCGGCGCGGGTCGAGCCGAGCGCGTGGGCGTAGCTCATCGCGAGCGCCTTGGCGGCGGGCGACGCCGACGCGTGCACGGCGAGCAGCGCCGGCACGCCGCCGCCCTCCTTGTACGTCTCGCGCACGCGGTGACCGGGCGCCTTGGGCGCGATCAGCGTGATGTCGAGGCCGGCCGCAGGCGCGATCGTCCCGTAGTGGATGTTGAAGCCGTGCGCGAACATCAGCATCTTGTCGGTGCGGCCGTCGAAGTGAGGCGCGAGGTCCTCCTTCCACAGCTTCGGCTGCCTGGTGTCGGGCACGAGCACCATGAGGACGTCGGCCCAGGCCGCGACCTCCGACGGCGGCGCGACCTCGTGGCCGGCGGCCTTGGCCACCGCGATGCTCTTCGAGGTGGCGGGCAGGCCGACCTTCACGGTCACGCCCGAGTCGGCGAGGTTGCCGGCGTGGGCATGGCCCTGCGAGCCGTAGCCGATGATGCCCACCTTGCGGGCCTTGATGAGCGCGGGGTTGGCGTCCTTGTCGTAATAAAGCGTGGCCATGGTCGTGTGTCTCCTGGGCTCCGGGTCGGTCGCTGGGTCAGCTCGCGGCGGGTTTGACGGAAAGGGTGGGGTCGGCGACGCCGGCGCGCGGCATCGCGATGGCGCCGGTGCGCACCATCGAGATGACGCCGAACGGCTCGAGCACGCGGCGCAGGTCGTCGACGCGCTCGCGGGTCGCGGTGATCTCGACGACGAGCTCGTCGGGCGCGACGTCGATGACGCGGGCGTGGAACAGCTCGGCGACCTGCACGACCTGCGCGCGCGTGGTCATGCCGGCCCTCACCTTGATGAGCGCGAGGTCGCGCTCGATCGCCTGGTGGGCGTCGAGCTCGTGGACCTCGACGAGGTCGACCAGCTTCCACAGGTTGGCCTCGAGGCGCAGCGCCGTGGCGTCGTCGCAGGCGACGACGATCGTGAGGCGCGACAGCCCGGGCAGCTCGGACTGGCCGACGGTGAGCGACGCGATGTTGTAGCCGCGGCGGCGGAACAGCGAGGCGACGCGGTTGAGCACGCCCGGCACGTCCTCGACGGTGGCGACGAAGGTGCGCAGGCGCGGGCGGGGCGGTGCGGCGGCGGGGCTCATCGAGGCACCTCGTCTTCCTCGGAGTCGGCCGCGGTCTCGACGATCGGCGAGGGCGGCGCGTGGGGGCGGCGGATCATGTCACCGAGGTCGGCGCCCGACGGCACCATCGGGTAGACCGAGTCCTCCTGCTCGACGCGGAAGTCGATGACCACCGTGCCGGGGTCGCGGCGCGCGGCGGCGACGGCGGCGGCGACCTCGGCGCGCTTGATCACGCGGATGCCGGTGAGGCCGTGCGCCTCGGCGAGCTTGACGAAGTCCGGCGAGCGCATCGGCGTCGCGACGTAGCGGCCGCCGTAGAACATCTCCTGCCACTGGCGGACCATGCCGAGGTAGCCGTTGTTGATGATCGCGACGTTGACCTTGATGCCCTCCTGGGCCGCGGTCGACAGCTCGGCGGCGGTCATCTGGAAGCCGCCGTCGCCGGCCACCACCCACACCTCGTCGCCGGGTCGCGCGAAGCGCGCGCCGATCGCCGCGGGCAAGGCGAAGCCCATCGTGCCCAGGCCGCCCGACGTCACCAGGCCGCGCGCGTGGTCGTGCTTGTAGTACTGCGCCTCCCACATCTGGTGCTGACCGACGTCGGTGACGACGATGGCCTTGCCCTCGGTGAGGCGCCACAGGTCGTGGATGACGTGCGCGGCGTGGAGCTTGCCGGTGTCGGGCAGGGCCTGGATGTCGCGCACCGCGCTCTCGCCCTTCTCGCCGTCGATGCGCGCCATCCACGGCGCGCGCGCGGACGGCTTGCAGCGCGGAGTGAGCTCGGCGAGCACGCGCTTCACGTCGTCGACGATCGCGACGTCGACCGGCACGTTCTTGCCGATCTCCGACGGGTCGAGGTCGACGTGGATCTTGCGCGCGCGCGGCGCGTAGGTCTTGAGGTTGCCGGTGACGCGGTCGTCGAAGCGCATGCCGAGCGCGATGAGCAGGTCCGCGTCCTGCACCGCGCGGTTGACCCACGCCTCGCCGTGCATGCCCATCATGCCCAGCGCGCGCGGGTGCGTCGCCGGGAAGCCGCCGAGGCCGAGGAGCGTCGACGCGACCGGCGTCCCCGTGCGCTCGACGAACGCGAGGAGCTCGGCGCCGGCGCCGGCCTGCACGATGCCGTGACCGGCGAGGATGAGCGGGCGCTCGGCGTGATCGATGAGCTGGATGGCGCGCGCGAGCGCGTCCTCGCGATCGTCGACCTCGGTGGCGGCCGCGCGCGCGCGACGGCGCGGCGGACGCGCCAGCGTGCGGTCGGCCGGATCGAAGTCGCAGCTGCCCTGCTGCGCGTCCTTGGTGATGTCGACGAGGACCGGGCCCGGGCGACCCGAGCGCGCGACGTGGAACGCCTCGCGCAGGACCGGCCCGACGTCGGCCGCCGTGGTGACCAGCCAGTTGTGCTTGGTGATCGGCAGGGTCACGCCGGTCACGTCGGTCTCCTGGAAGGCGTCGGTGCCGATGAGGTGCGACGACACCTGGCCGGTGATGAACACACACGGGACGCTGTCGAGCATCGCGGTGGCGATGCCGGTGACCAGGTTGGTCGCGCCCGGGCCGCTGGTCGCGACCGCGACGCCGACCCGGCCCGACGCGCGCGCGTAGCCGTCGGCCATGTGCGCGGCGCCCTGCTCGTGGCGGACGAGGACGTGACGCACGCGGTACTTCGGCAGCGCGTCGTAGGCCGGCATGATCGCGCCGCCCGGATACCCGAAGACGACCTCGACGCCCTCCTGCTCGAGGACCTCCCAGATGATCTCGGCGCCGGTGCGTTTCCCCGGCAGCCGTTCGACGGCGGCGTCTGCCGCCGCGGTCGCACTCACGTTGGCGCTCATTGATTGTCCCCTGGCTCGCGATTCGTGATGGCGCCCTCGGCAGCCGAGGTCACCGAGCGTGCGTACTTGCCGAGCACGCCGCGCGGCTGCGGGCGTGGCCGCGGCGCGTCGGGGCGCTCGTCGAGGTTGGCCTCGACGTCGAGGCGGCGCGTGGTGACGTCGATGACGACGGTGTCGCCCTCGCGCACGCGCGCGATCGGCCCGCCCAGCGCCGCCTCGGGCGCGACGTGACCGATCATGAAGCCGACGGTCGCGCCGCTGAAGCGGCCGTCGGTCAGGAGCGCGACATCGCCGCCGAGCCCCTGCCCCACCAGCGCCGCGGTCACCGCGAGCATCTCGCGCATGCCGGGGCCGCCCGCCGGGCCCTCGAAGCGGATGACGACGACGTCGCCGGCCTTGATCGCACCCGCCTGCACCGCGGCGAACGCCGCCTCCTCGCTGTCGAACACGCGCGCCGGGCCGACGTGGCGCGTGCGCGAATGGCCCGAGAGCTTGATGACGCAGCCGTCGGGCGCGAGGTTGCCCCTCAAAATGGCAAGGCCGCCAGTGGCGGCCTTGGGCTTCTCGAGCGACGTGATGACCTCCTGGCCAGCCGTCTCGCGCGCGGCGTCGGCTTCGGCGCGGAGCGACTGGCCCGACACGGTGGGCGTGTCGTGGAGGAGCCCGGCCAAGAAGAGTCGCTGGCAGAGCACGGCGAGGCCTCCCGCGTGGTGGAGATCGACCGCGGTGAAGCGCCCGCCCGGCTTGAGGTCGGCGATCGTCGGCGTCCTCGCCGCGAGCTTGTCGAAGTCGTCGATGTCGAGCGGCACGCCGGCCTCGCGCGCGATCGCGAGGAGGTGGAGGACCGCGTTGGTCGATCCGCCGGTGGCGGCGACCGCGGTGATCGCGTTCTCGAGCGACGCGCGCGTGATGAAGGCGCGGGCCGAGGTGCCGGCGGCGAGGAGCTGCATCACGAGCTTGCCCGCGTGCGCGGCCGCGTCCTTGCGCTCGGGGGCGAGCGCCGGGATCTCGCCCATGCCCATGGGGCCCAGGCCCATGACGGTGAGCGCAGTCGCCATGGTGTTGGCGGTGAACTGCCCGCCGCACGCGCCGGCGCCGGGGCACGCGCGATCCTCGAGCGTGCGCAGATCGGCGAGCGTCATCTTGCCGGCGGCGTGCGCGCCGACGCCCTCGAAGACGTCCTGGATCGTGACGTCGCGATCCTGGAAGCGGCCGGGCGCGATCGGCCCGCCGTAGAGGATGATGCCGGGGAGATCGAGGCGCGCGAGCGCCATCGCGGCTGCCGGCAGGGTCTTGTCACAGCCGACGAGGCAGACGACCGCGTCCACGAGGTGCCCGAGGCAGACCAGCTCGATCGAGTCGGCGATGAGCTCGCGCGAGACCAGGCTCGCGCGCATGCCCTCGGTGCCCATGGTGACGCCGTCGGAGACCGAGATCGTGTTCCACTCGATCGGCGTGCCGCCGGCGGCCTTCACGCCGCGCTTCACGTCGTCGGCGAGCGCGCGCAGGTGCAGGTTGCACGGCATCACCTCGGTCCAGGTGTTGACGATGGCGACGAGCGGCCGTTCGAGGGCGGCGTCGTCGAGGCCCGTGGCCTTGAGCATCGCGCGGGCGGGGGCGCGCGAGACGTCGCGCACCAGGGCGTCGGAACGGCGTGGTCGTCGTGGTGAGTCGGGCATGGGGGATGGAAGGGCTTTCGTGTTGGGCCAGAAACGACGAAGCCCCCGTCACCTCTTCGGTGCGGGGGCCTCTGCTCGGTCGATCCGAATCAGATGGGCGGCCCGCACCGGGACGCAATCAGCAGGACCTCGATGACCAGAATCTGGCGGCCGATGATGCCGACACCGATCTGGGAGGAGCCCGCCATGACGAAAAGAAGCATGAGGTTTCGAGACGCACTGTGTCAATGAAAAAGGCGCGTCACCCGCGTTCACCGCCCGGTCAAATCGTTGACCATTTCGATTGAGGAGGGCTCACGCCCAGAATGCGATGGTGAGCGACGCACAGGTCGAGGCAGCTGCCGAAGAGCTCTACGGGGCCGCGCTGTCCGCGTTCACGGGCGAGCGAAAGCGGCTGGCTGATCAGCTCAAGGCCGCAGGATCCAAGGCTTCTGCGGCGGTGGTCGGCAAGCTGCCGAAGCCGAGCATGAGCGCGTGGACCGTGAATCAGCTCTGGCGTCGCGAGCGGGAGGACGTGGACGCGCTGATGGCGGCCGGGAGTCGGGTGCGGGAGGGCGATGGCCGCGGCCTCGACGACCAGCGGAGGCTGCTGGCGGCCCTGCGCGGGGAGGCAGCCGCGGTGCTCGAGAGCGACGCGCACGCCGCGAGCCCGGCGACGATCCAGCGGGTGGCGACGACGCTGCAGGCGCTGTCGGCCCTCGGGACGTGGGAGCCCGACGCGCCGGGGCGGCTGGTGGCGGATCGCGATCCGCCCGGCTTCGACGTGATGATGGGCGCGGCGATCGAGGCGCTCGCGCCGCGCGGGCCGATGCCGGCGCGCGACGAGCTGGCGGAGCGGCGCGCGCAGGCGAAGGCGTCCGATGCCGCCGACGCACACGCGAGCGCGCACGCCGAGCGCGCGAAGGCGGAGCGCGAGCGCGCGCATCGCGCGAAGGTGCGGGCGGCGGAGCGGGCGCTGCTCGAGCGCGCCGTCGAGGGCATGAAGCGCGCGGTCGTGCAGCGGACGGCGGACCTGGCGAACGCGGAGGCGGAGGTGAAGGTGGCCGAGGCCGCGCTCGAGCGCGCGCGCGGCAAGGTCGGCGAGGCGACGCGCGCGCTGGCGGACGCGGAGCAGCGGGTCGCGGACGCGGAGTCGGCGCTGGCCGGGCACGCCGAGGCCGGCGACGGATGAACGAGCACCGCGCGCCGCCGAGCGCTCGGGTCAGACGCCGCTGACCACGCGGGTGCGCAACCACGCGCGTAACGCCTCGCCCCAGGGCAGGTCGTCGCGCGCCTCCCGCACCACACCCTCGGCGGTGACGTCGAAGATCGCGCGTCCGTCGAGCGCCCAGGCTGCGCCACGGACGGCGACGCCTCGCCGCAGCGGCCGGCTCACGCCGCTGGCCACGTCCCAGATGCGCGAGTCGCCGTCGTACGACGCGGAGAGCAGCCGCGTACCGTCGGGCGAGAACTCGAGCGACGTGACGCGGTGGCGATGGCCCACGAGGATCCGCGAACCGCCGTTGGCGAGCTCGACCAGCGCGATGCGCCGCTCGCCCGCCGCCACCGCCAGCGTCCGACCGTCGGGCGACAGCGCGATGGTCTGGATCTCCATCGGCGCCTTGACCCGGCGGCCGACGGCGAGGGTGGTCGCGTCGTGGATGCGGATCGTGCCGTCGAAGTTCGCGACGATGAGCGAGCGGCCGTCCGGGGTGAAGGCGACGTCGAAGTCGGCGGTCGCGCCCGACGGCGTCTCGTCGGCCTGCGCCAGGAGCGAGAGATCGGGGAGCCGACGGAGCTCGATGGTGCCGTCGTAGGTCAGGACCGCGACGCGCGCGTCGTCGGGGGCGATCGCGATCCCCTGGACCCACGGATCACCCTTGCCCGCCTGCTGGCGGCCGAGCTCACGCCACGCGGCGACGTCCCACGAGGTGAGCCGGCCGTCCTCGGCGCCGGCGACGACGATCCCGCTGCGGGTCGCGCGCAGGGCCAGCACGGAGCCGGCATCGAAGCGGCGGACGTCACCTGTCGCGAGCTCCAGGATCGCCACGCCGTCCTCCCCGCCGGCCGCCACCACGTCCGCGCGGACCGCGGTGACGGCAAAGCGAGCGCTCCCGGTCGGGTAGCGCCGGCCGAGCGAAGGCGCCGTCCTCCACCGGAGCACCGTCCCGTCGCTGCTCGCGCTCACGATGGCGTCGTCACCCGACACCTGCAGATCCTCGAGGCGATCGGGATGCCCGTGGAGCTCGGCCAGGAGCACGCCCTCCTCGGTGATGACGCGGACCGCGCCGTCGATGCCGGACAGGATCAGATCGGAAGCCCGCGGCACGATCATGTTGTGGCCCGACGGCATGGGCACGACGGTGCGCTCGCCGGTTGCGAGCGACCAGCTCTCGAGGCCAGGCCCGATCCCCACCGCGAGCAGCCGGGCGTCGGCGGTCCAGTGGATCGCCAGGCGGCTCTCTTCGGGCCCGGCCAGCAGCCGTCGCTCGCCGGTGGCGACGTCGATGACGTGGACGCCTCGTCCGGGATCGGTGGTGACCGCGAGGTGCTTCCCGTCGGGTGCGGGGACGATCCAGAGCAGAGGAGCATCCGCGCGCCAGAGGACGCGCGTGGTGCCATCGTCGCCGACCACGCCCAGCGTTCGCCCCCGATCGAACCAGGCCCAGCTGTCGGACAGCCGGACGACGTGCTGCACGCCCGCCTCGGTGGCCACCCGCTGGAGTAGCTCGCCGGTCCGGCTGTAGATGTAGAGCCCATCGGCGGCGCCGACGGCGAAGCGCGACTCGGCGACGCGCACGACCTCGAGCGGCCCCGGCATGCGGAGCTGGTGGACGGCGCGTCCGCCCTCGATGATGACCGCCACGCCGTCCTCGCCGACGCTGACCGCGTAGCCGCCGCCGGGCGAGGCCTCGAGGTCGAGCGCCGTGAGGTCGTGGCGGTGCACGAGCTCGACCGCACCTCCGGACAGGCGCCGGCGCACACGCCCGTCCGCGCCCGCGGCCAGCAGCGAGCCGTCGCCGAGCGACGCGAGGAGGTCGCTGCCCGCCACGCCGGTCAGCGCTTCAGGCACGCCGCGCGCGATCGCATCCGCCGCGACCACGCGCGCCGCATCCCAGCGCGTGAACGAGGTCCCGTCGAGCAAGCGCAGCCAGTCGAGGGCCCGCGCCGGCAGCCGCTCGAGCTCGGCCTGGGCCTGCAGCCAGCGCAGCTCGGCCACGCGCGCGGCTTCGTTGTCGCGCGCCGCGGTCATGCGGTCGCGCGCGGCGACGACGCGCACGAACGCGAAGACCGTCACGGCCGCCACGGCGATCGCCGCGAACGCCGCGGCGACGACCGCAGCGCGATGGCGGCCGACGAAGCGGCGCACGCGCTGCCACCACGTGTAGGCGTGGGCCGAGACCAGGCGTCCGGTGCGGAAGCTGCGGAGGTCGGCGGCCAGCGCACGTGCGTCGCGATAGCGTGCGTCGGGCTCGCGGGCGGTCGCCTTCGCGATGATCGCCACCAGCTCGGGCGCGATACCGTCGAGGGGCGGCAGCGCCCCGTCGCGGCGGGGGAGCTCGCCGGTGAGCACGTGCCCCAGCATCACGCCGATGGCGTAGACGTCGACCCGCTGATCGACCTCGGCGCCGTCGGCCTGCTCGGGGGCCATGAACCCGGGCGTACCGAGCACCGTCCCCAGCACGGTGAGCGCCGACGAGCGCGCTCCGTCGCGGCTGGACGACGGGCCCGCGTCACCACGCGCCGGCGCGTCCGGCGCCGCAGGTTCGTCGACGCCGAGCTCCTTGGCGAGGCCCCAGTCGATGACCACGGTCTCGCCGAAGGAACCGACCAGGACGTTGTGCGGCTTGAGGTCGCGGTGGATGACGCCGCGGCTGTGGGCGTAGCCGACCGCGTCGCACACGGCGATCACGTGCTCGAGCAGCGTCATGCGCGCCGCCGGCGTCGTCGCCTGGGCGATCACCTCGCTCAGCGGCCGCCCGTCGACGCGCTTCATGACGTAGTAGGGGACGCCGTCGCGCTCGCCGCGGTCGTGGACCGGGACGATCGCCGGGTGCTCGAGGCGCGCCGTGATGAGCGCCTCGCGCACGAACCGATCCTCGCCACCGCCGCGGACCAGCTCCTTCACCGCCACCGGCCGCGCGAGTCGGCGATCGATCGCCTCGGTCACGCGACCGAGGCCGCCGCGACCGAGCTCGGCGCCGGGCGCGTAGCGATCGCCATCGCCGAAGGCGGCCGCGCTCGCCGCGATCGGCGCGCCGTCCGTGGCCGCGTCGGTGGGCGCGTCGGCGCTGACCGGCACGGATCCCGGGACCGGCGCGCGGCCGAGGTCGACCGTCGACACGATCGGCGCGTCGCTCGACTTCCCCACCCGCCCATCATCGCATGCCTGGAGGGCGGGTTCAGCTCGCCCTCAAGGCCGGATGCCGTATCGCTTCAGCCGGTTGAGGAACGTGCGCAGCGGCATCGCGATGGCGCGAGCCGCGCGGGTCTGGTTGCCGCCGGTCGCATCGAGCGCCTCGCGGAGGCGACGCCGCTCCAGCTCCTCGAGCTCCTCGGCGATGGGCCGGAACCCGGCCACCGGAGGCTCGGGCTTCGCCGGCGACGGCGCCGGCAACCGGACCTCGTCGTCGCCGAGCAGCCCGTCGAGGTGCACCTCGTCGACGAGCTCGGAGCCGACCGTCGCCGCCAGGTACTCGCAGACGTTCTTGAGCTCGCGCACGTTGCCCGGCCACGCGTGGACGGCGAGCCGCTGGATCGCCGCCTCGGATAGCCGCGGCGGCGCATGCCCGGCCCGCGCGGCCGCTTCGGCGAGGAAGCGGACGGCGAGGATCGGAACCTCGCGCGGCCGATCGCGCAGCGGCGGCACCCAGATCGAGGCGCCGGCGAGGCGGAAGTAGAGGTCCTGGCGGAAGCGACCTGCCTTGATCTCCTCCTTCAGGTCGCGGTTGGTGGCCGCCACGACCCGGACGTCGATAGCGATCTCGCGCGCGTCGCCGAGCCGGACGACGCGCCGGGTCTCGAGGACGCGCAGGAGCTTGGCCTGCGTCAATGGTGACAGCTCGCCGACCTCGTCGAGGAACACGGTGCCCCCGCGCGCCTGCTCGAAGATGCCAGCCCGCGCGCTGGCCGCGCCCGAGAAGGCGCCCCGCTCGTAGCCGAACAGCTCGCTCTCGACCAGGTTCTCCGGCAGCGCCGCGCAGTTGATCGCGACCCGCGGCGCGGCGGCGCGCGGCGAGAGGTAGTGGAGCGCCGCCGCCACGAGCTCCTTGCCGCTGCCGGTCTCGCCGTGGACCAGCACCGTCAGCTCGCTCGCGGCGAGGCGTTCGACGAGCCCGTAGAGCCGGGACATGGCGGCGTCCGCGATGGCGGCGACCCGGTCCCCGAGCGCCAGCGTGCGCGAGGTCGCGCCGGCCAGGACCAGCGCCCCGGGCGCCGCGAGCGCGGCCGCGGCGCGCGCGCCGTCGAGGAGGGCGCTGGCGCTGCACCCATCGCGAGGCGCCGTGGCGAGCCCGGCGCGGATGGCGGCGAGCGCCGCCGCGAGCTCGCCCACCACGCGCTCCGACTCGTCGGGCTCGCCGTCGGCCAGGAGCAGGACGAGCTGCTCGCCATCCCACGCCGCGAGATCGAGGGGACGCAGGCGCGACATCACCTCGCGCTCGATGCGCGCGCGATCATCGGCGGCGACGCGCAGGCAGGCGATCGCGAGCGAGCTCCCCCGGTGGATCACGCGTTCGAGCTCGCGCCCGAGCTGGCGACGGAGCTCGGCGAGCGAGACCAGCAGCCGGCTCGGCTCGGGCGACAGCGCGCCGTGGAAGACGATGATCGCCGTGCCGATGGTGAGGATGTCGCCGTCGGCCAGCTCCTGACGCACGACGCGCTGGTTGTTGACCAGCGTCCCGTTCTGGCTGCCCTGATCGACCACGGTCGCCCGGCCCGCGTTCACCTCCAGGCGCGCGTGGTGGCGAGAGGCCGCCGTGTCGGCCAGCACGATGTCGCACTCCGCGACCCGCCCGATCACCACCGTGCCCTCGCGCGGCAACGCGACTCGCCACGACGCATCGCCGTCGAGCACCTGCAGGTAGGGTGCCGACGCGGAAGGCTCCAGGTGAAGGGTGGGAACGGCGTCGTCAGGACCGTCCGGACGCCTGGCTCGGGCCACGCACCATCGTACCAGCTACGCAGCTCCCGCATGGTCAGAGCTGCGCACCGTGCAAGAGCTGCATGGTCCGGCGCCGAGCATCTCGCGAGGTTCCGGACCGCCCCCCCAGCCGGCGAGCTGGATCGCCAGGTGCAACCGGCGTCGGCGATGGCCGAGGAGGAACAGGCGACGCTCGAGGGGCTCGTCCCGGGCACGCCGGTGGACGACTTCCTGATCGAGAGCACGATCGGCGTCGGTGGGATGGGCACCGTCTACGGCGCCCGCCATCGGCTCATCGGCAAGCGCGCGGCGATCAAGGTGCTGGGCACGCGCTACGCCGCCGATCCCCAGACCATCGATCGCTTCGTGCTCGAGGCGCAGGCGGTCAACCAGATCGGCCATCCCAACATCGTCGACATCTTCGCCTTCGGGAAGCTGGCCGACGGCCGGGCGTACCTCGCCATGGAGTGGCTGGTCGGCGAGACGCTCGGCGAGCGGCTCGACCGCGGACGGATGCGGCTGGCCGATCAGCTGGTGGTCCTCGACGGTGTGGTGCGTGCGCTGTCCGCTGCGCACGGCGCCGGCGTGGTCCACCGCGATCTCAAGCCCGACAACGTCTTCCTCCTCGGCGGCGACGACGAGCCGCTGCGCATCAAGCTGCTCGACTTCGGGATCGCCAAGCTCACCGGCGACGTCTCCGCGACACGTACCCAGACCGGCGTCGTGATCGGGACGCCGCTCTACATGTCCCCCGAGCAGGCGCGGGGGGTCGGCGTCGGCGCCCACACCGACCTGTACGCGCTGGGCGCGATGGCGTTCGAGATGGCCACCGGGCAGCCGCCGTTCCCGAACGGGTCCGCGGTCGAGATCCTCGCCAGCCACATCGCCCAGCCGCCGCCGCGCCCGCGCGCGGTTCGCGACGACATCGCGCCGTCGCTCGAGAGCCTGATCCTCGATCTGCTGGCCAAGGATCCGACGGAGCGCCCGACGCTGCCCGAGGTGCGGCGTCGCCTCGCGGCGATCGCGCAGGAGGCAGGCGTCGCCCTGACGGCGACCGGACCGCGGCCCGCGAGCACCGCCGTCCCCGCGCAGCGCGCCCCGACGCGTGCGCTCGCCGTCGACGATCGCGCCGCGCGCCCGAGATCGCCGCGGACGACGATCGCGCTCGTGACGGCCGGCGCGGTGCTGGCGGCGGCGGCGGGGTTCTTCACCGTCGGCCTCGCCCGTCGTCGCGGCGCCGCGCCCGCGGTCTCCGCGCCGGCCCCTGACACCACCGTCGACACCCCGCCGCCGAGCGCACCACCCGCGCCGGTCGCGACGCCGGTCGCGACGCCGGTCGCGACGCCGGTCGCGACGCCGGCACCGCGCGGCGACGTCGCGCCGGCGCCCCCGTCGCCGACCGCGCCGACCCGCTCGTCGCGACCACGTCGCACGCCCCGGCAGGAACCGCGCATGGCGCCCGATGCCGGGCACGCGCGGCCCGACGTCGACGTCGTGCTCGACCCTTTCGCACCCTGAGGTCCTCATGTCACGAACGCTCGTCCTCGCTCTCGTCCTGGCGACCTGGCCTGCGCTCGCCGCCGCCGATCCCGCGCGCCAGGAGGCGCGGGCCCTGTTCGAGGAAGGCAAGCGTCACTTCGAGGCAGGTGACTACGTGCGGGCGATCGAAGCGTGGCGGGCGTCCCACCAGCGCGTCGCCGCGCCCCGGCTGCTGTGGAACATCGGCCAGGCCTACCGGCTGGCCGGCGACTGCGCGCACGCGCTCTACTTCTATGCCGCGTACCAGGCGGCCGAGCCCGCCACGACGAACGCGAAGGAGCTCGAGCTCGCCGTCGAGCTCTGCGCGGGTGTCGCGCCGGCGACCGACGACGGCGAGTCGACGCCATCGTCCGCCGTTCCACCGCCGCCGGCGAATCACCCCGACGCGCCGGCGCCCCCCGTGGCGCCCCCGGCGAACGCCACGCCGCGTCTGCACGTGCCCGGCATGACTGTCGTGACGCGGCACGACGCCGCGAACGGCGAGCAACGGGGCGCGCGCATCGGCGCAGGTCTGGCGCTGGGCGCGAGCGGCGCGGCGCTGATCGGGGCCGGCTACTTCGGATGGCGCGCACGATCCCTCCAGCTCGACGTCGCCGAGGGGCGCGGCGAGTGGGACGCCGCCGCCCAGGACCGCGACGCCCGCGGGCGGCGAGCGGCGCGGCTGGCCGCCGGGCTGGGCGTGGTGGGCGGTGCCGCCGCGATCACCGGCGCCGCGCTCGTGTGGTGGAGCCGCCGCGATCGCGGCGATCGCGGCCGGCCGGCGCACGTGACGTTCGCCGTGCACCCCGAGCACGTCGGCGTGGAGGTGGCATGCGAGTTCTGATGCAGCTCGCGCTCGTCGCGGCGCTCGCCGGCCCGGGTTGTTATCAGCCGTCGATCGGCGACTGCCAGTACACGTGCACCGCGAGCAGCGTGTGCCCGGCCGGCCTCGCGTGTCAGGCGGGCGTGTGCCGCGTGCCGGGCGCGATCGGCGGATGCGACGGCGACACGGACGCCGCGGCCGATGCGGTCGACACGTCCGACGCGAACGTCGACGCCAGCCTCGACACCCCGATCGACGCCAGCGTCGACACCCCGATCGACGCCAGCGTCGACACCCCGATCGACACCCCGATCGACGCACCCATGGTTTCGCTCACCGTCGCCGTCGTCGGCCGCGGCGTCGTGACCGGCCCGCCCGGGCTCACGTGCGCCGGGACCTGCCGCATCGACGTCGCGCCGGGGGCGACGATCACGCTCGCCGCGAGCCTGCCCGCGGGCACGCGTGGCGTGACGTTCACCGGCTGCCAGCCCGACGGTCCACAGGGGTGCTCGCTCACCGTCTCCGCCGATACGACCGTGACGGCCGACTTCCTGGGCGGCGGCCTCGTCTGGAGCAAGCACTACGGGGGAACGCCCTACTACGGCCGCGAGTTCGTCCACGGCGTGGTCGCCGCGCCTGACGGATCCACGACCGCGGTGGGCGCGGTGAGCGGCGGAACCGCGATCGACTTCGGCGGCACCGTCCTCACCTCCACCGGCCTCTACGACGCGTGGGTGGTCAAGCACGACGCGGGCGGCGCGCGGCGGTGGGCCAGGATGTTCGGCGCGGGCTCACCCGTCAACGACGTCCACGCGACCAGCGTCGCGCTCACGTCCGATCAGGACGCCGTCGTGATCGGCACCTTCCGGGGCACGCTCTCGCTCGACGGCCTGATCGTCACCTCCGCCGGCGAGGAGGACGTCTTCATCGCGCTCCTCGACGGCACGACCGGGGCCGCTCGCTGGCTGCGTCGCGTTGGCGGCGGCGGCGGCGACCAGGCGTTCCTCGTCGCCGCCGGCCCCGGCCGGATCGCCGTCGTCGGCCTCAGCGTGGGAGGGTTCGTGCTCGGCGGTACCACCGTCCCCGCCAACCACTGGTTCGCCGTGGCCCTCGACGGCGCCGGCGCCACCGCCTGGGTGCGCGCCCTCCTGTCCTCGACGGATGTCAGCCAGCGGGGCATCAAGGGCCTGCTCGTCGCCTCCGACGGCGACGCGATCGTCGCGGGCAGCTACGGCGGCCCGGGGCCCGAGCTCGGCGTCCTCGGCCCGGCCGCCGTGCAGGTCGCCTTCCTCGCGCGGCTGGCGACGAGCGACGGTGCGACGCGGTGGGCGCGTGCGTACGGCGGCAGCGCGCCCGGTGGACGAGGGGCGTCGGTCGCCACCCGCGCTGCGACCTTCGATCGCGACGGCAAGGTGGTCCTCGCCGGCGTCTATACCCGCAACAGCAACACGACCGAGAGCTTCGCGGGCGTCGCCGGCGGACCCGAGCTGCCGATGGCCGGGCCGAACGACGCCTTCGTCGCGGTCTACGAGCCCGACGACGGCGATCACCTCCGCTCGTTCCGGATCGGCGACACCTCGGCGGTGACGGATCATCTGTCGGCGATCGCCGCGGCCCCCACCGGCGAGCTCATCATCGCCGGCAGCCTCCTCGGACCGGTCACCTTCGGTGCGCAGACGCTGACCCCGGCAGGCGCGAGCGACGGCTACCTGCACGCGGTCTCGGCCACCGGCCAGCCGCGCTGGGTCCGGCAGTTCGGCGGCCCCGCCGTCGAGGATTTCGGTGCCGACATCGGCGAGCGCACGGTCACGGTCACGTCGACCGGGCTCGTGGTCGCCGCCGGCGAGCTACCCGGCGATCACACGGCCGCCAACGCCTGCTCGTTCGATGGCCAGGTGTTCGACGGCGAGACCGGCGCCTTCCTGCTCGCCGTCGGCCGCTGATCGCCACCCACGCGGGTGTCGGAGGCCCGTGGTAGCGACGACCTGTGCTCGATGTTCTTCGCGCCGTCTTCGGTCATTCCGGCTTCCGCGCCGGCCAGGACGAGGCGGTCGCCGCCGTGCTCGCCGGACGCGATGCGGCGGTGCTGCTGCCGACCGGCGCGGGCAAGTCGCTCTGCTACCAGGTGCCGGCGGTCGCCGCCTTCGAGCGCGGCCGCGGCACGACGATCGTCGTGTCGCCGCTCATCGCGCTCATGAACGATCAGGTCGACGCGCTGACCGGGCGCGGGGTCGCCGCCGCCGCGATCCACAGCCACCAGGACGAGGACGACCAGCGGCGCGTCGTCGCGCGCTTCCTCGCCGGTGAGCTGGCGCTGCTCTACATCTCCCCCGAGCGCGCGGCGATGGCGAGCTTCCAGCGCATGCTCGCGCGCGTCCCCATCGCGCTGCTCGCGATCGACGAGGCCCACTGCCTGAGCCAGTGGGGCCACGACTTCCGCCCCGAGTACCTGCGCCTGCACGAGCTGCGCGACGTGGTCGACGCGCCGGTCATCGCGCTCACCGCCACCGCGACGCCGCGGGTGATGGACGAGATCGTGTCGTCCCTGCGCATGCGGGCGCCAGCGATCGTGCGCGGCGACTTCCGCCGTCCCAACCTGCGCTTCGAGGTGCGGCACCTGGGCAGCGACGCGGCCCGCCTCGAGGCCGTGATCGCCGCGTGCGAGGCCGCCGGCCTGCGGTCGCGGGCCGGGGCCGGCCGCGCCATCGTCTACTGCAGCACGCGCAAGAAGACCGAGCTGGTGGCCGCGGCGCTCAAGAGCGCCGGCTTCCCCGCGCAGCACTATCACGCGGGCCGCACCGCGCTGGCCCGCGAGCGCGCGCACTCCGCGTTCTCGGCGGGGCGCGCGCGCGTGCTCGTCGCCACCAACGCGTTCGGCATGGGCATCGACTACGGCGACGTGCGCGTCATCGTGCACTTCCAGTCGCCGGGCAGCCTCGAGGCGTACTACCAGGAGGCCGGGCGCGCCGGCCGCGACGGCGATCCGTCGACGTGCGTGCTGCTCTTCGGCCCGGGCGATCTGATGACGCAGCGCAAGCTCGCCATCGGCGCGTCGACCAGCGCCGCCGTCGTGCAGCGCACCGAGGCGGCGCTCGCCGCCGTCGATCGCTACGCGCGCGCCTCGTCGCGTTGCCGCCAGGTGATGCTGTGCGCGCACTTCACGGGCACCGACGACCACGCGACCTGCGCGAGCTGCGACGTCTGCACCGGCGCGACCGACCCGATGGCCACCGGCGCGGCGCACGTCCCCGAGCCGGCCGAGACGCTCGGGGCCGACGAGCGCCAGCTCGTCCTCGACGCCGTCGCCGCCCTGGCCCGCCCGATCGGGCGCGTCAACCTCGCGCTGGCGCTGCGCGGCAGCCGCAGCAAGGCGGTCGCCGAGGCCGCGCTGATGCAGCTGCCGC
This sequence comes from Myxococcales bacterium UBA2376, assembly GCA_002344285.1. Taxonomy (GTDB): domain Bacteria; phylum Myxococcota_A; class Polyangia; order Haliangiales; family Haliangiaceae; genus UBA2376. The sequence goes on along the minus strand of DDTA01000251.1, from coordinate 44,954 downwards.
AGTACGGCGCCCTCGCGCACGCCTCCCAGGCCTCCATCGTCGCCACGATCGACGCGCTCATCCGCGAGCGCCGCCTCGTACGCCGCGGCCAGAAGTACCCGACGATCGCGCTACCGGGCGCGACTCGCGAGCGGCCCACCCGCGATCGCCCGACTCGCGAGCGCCGGCGATCGAGCGCGCGCAGCGAGATCGCGCGCGACCTCGAGCGCTACCGCCGCCAGAAGGCGCGCGAGCTGAAGTGGAAGGCGTACATGGTGTTCCAGACCCGCGTGATCGCCGCGATCGACGCGCAGCGTCCCGCGTCCGTCGACGCCCTCGCCCGCATCGCCGGCCTGGGCCCCGCGAAGATCGCGCGCTTCGGCGACGACATCCTCGCCGTCGTCCGCCGCCACGCCACCGCCGCCCGTTTGATCTGAACGGCGCGCCAGCCCTTCGACTCGGGCTCGCTCCGCTCGCCCTCGCTCAGGTGATCGGCGAGGTCACGTCGTCTCGAGCACGCACCACGCGCGCCCGACCGCCAGGCTCGCCAGATCCGCGCGCCGCATCCAGAAGTACAGGCCACCGGCGTCGCCCCAGACCATGCCGCGTCGCGGATCCGAGTCGACGTGCAGGAGCAGGGTCCAGTGCACGACGTCGTCGATCGCCGCGCGCGCGCGCCGGGTGCGCAGATCGAGGTGCTCGCGATCGAGCCCGACGGCGGTCAGCGCGCAATCGAGCTCCATGAACCCCGGCTGGCCACGCGGGACGTGACCGCCCACCTGATGCCGCGGCCCGCGCCGCGCGCCCTTCCACGGCGCCACCGCGTCCATCCAGGTCGCGAGCGTTCGCCTGCCGACATCGTGCACGACCGCCCACCACGACCACGGATCGGGAATCGTGCGGGTCTCGACCAACCGCAGCCCATGCGGCTTCACCATCGCGTGTCGCGATAGCTCGGCCGGCCGCCGCGCGCGCGCCAGCCCCTCGACCGGCCAGAAGAAGACACGCGCCCCGCCGGCGTCGGCGTCCTCGTTGCCCCACGGCTGTTCCTCGGCAGCGTAGAAGAACGAGAGCAGGCCGTCGGCGGGAAGCGACAGATCGGCGCGCACGCTCGCCGGGAGCTCGCGCAGGCGCAACTGTCCGACAAAGGTGAGGGGCTCGCCTTCCCACGTCGGCCACTGGAAGCCCGGACCGACATCGGGGAGACCGCCGAGGCGGGACGTGACCGACCTCGCCGCACCCTTGCCCGCGCCCGGCGATCGCGGCACCGCGCGCGCGGCGGGCCTCATGTCGGCGACCAGGCGCTCGACGAACCGGGGCGCGAGCCCGCCGGCGCGCAGGAGCGCCGCCCATGCCTGCGGCGTCGGAGACCGCTCCACCGCCGCGATCAGCGCGGCGCGCCGGCGCCCGAGCGGCCACACGCCGTCACCCCGGCGGCGGCAGGATCCGGAAGACCAGCGCGTCCTTGTTGGTCAGCGCCGTGCCCACACACGCCTTGAGATCGGCGAGCGCGCGGATCGCGGTCTCCGCCAGCATCCGGCCGTCGTCGCGGCGGCGCGGGGCGTCGGGCTGCGAGCCGACGTACTTCACGAAGTCGTCGTACTTGTCGAGCAGCTTCTGGGGATCGAGATCCTTCAGCATCGGCACGAAGTACGCCGGGTTCACGACCACCCAGTCGCCCTTGCCGACCTCGAGCACGTTGCGATCGCCGTACGGCGTCGACAGCTGATCGTGCGGGATGCTGCCGAGGAAGCCCTCGTCGTCGGCCTGGTGCTGGTGCGGGATGACCTCGACGAAGAACACGAACAGCTCGATGCCCTTGCGCAGGTTCGAGAGGTCGTCCTCGTCGAGCGGCGGGAAGGTCTCCGGGACGCCGACGTGCATCGCCGGCACCACGACGCGCTCGAGGATGTCGATCGCGAGCGGCGCCGTCGCGCGGCGTAGGCCCACGATCTGCGCGATCGCCTCGAACAGCCCGCGGTCGTTCGTCTGCTCGGCGACCGGCTTCTCCTGGTTCGCCCGCGATAGCGCCTCGATGACGCGCATCACGATCTGCTGGTTCTGCGGGCCCAGCCGCGGCCCCGCCTCCTTGATCGCCTCGACCAGCGCCGAGGTCGGCTCCTTGGTCCACAGCCGCCCGAGGTTGGCGAAGTCCATCGACATCCACTGCCCGAGCGGCACGGTGTGCAGCCGCAGGTAGTGCTGCGCGAGGAAGCGATCGAGCGACTGGCCCTTGTCGCGCTCGGCCTGCTCCTCGTGGTTCTCGCGGATCTTCTCGATCTCGGTCACCATGCGGCGCATCGCGCCCGAGCCCATGCGCAGGAGCTGCTCGGCGAACATGAAGGGCGCGACCTCGAGGAACACCTTCGAGAAGCCGATGCGCCACGTGTGCGGATCGTCGCCGAAGAGGATCCAGTGGCCGCCGTGGCGCCGGCGCATGGTCTCGCCGATCCACGAGCCGAAGTTGAACCACGTCTCCCAGTGACTCTCGTCCTTGAGATCGAGCTCTTCCTTGTCGCCGATCTGGCCGAAGAGCCACGTGTCGAACGTGATGAGCTCGACCGGGACGGCGAGCGCGATCGCGCCGGCGTCACCCTCGACGTCGGCGATCGCCCCGACCACGTCGCCCTCGGGATCGATCAGCTCCTCGAGCACGATCTCGGTCTGGCCGCGCACCTTCGACGAGAAGCGGTAGGCGCCCTCGCGCAGGTCGCTCATCGCCTTCTCGAAGCGAACCTTCGCGGCCTCCTCGGCCGCCGCCAGCTGCTGCGCGCCCTCGGACTTCTTCTTCCGGGGCTCCTTGGGCTCGGGAGCCTCGCCAGGTTCGTTCTCTTCGGACACGTCCCGGCGAGAGTATACGAGCGCGGGTTCCGCACAACCGGCCCGCGCGGCATTCTCGGGTCAGTCTCCCGCCGCGCGCGCCCGCTCCCAGAGCTCGGTCAAGCCAAGGGTTTCCGCCCACCTGGTCACATACGCGACGTCGAGCAGGTCACCGTGAGCGGCGAGGATGCCGCGGACGTCCTCGAGCTGACGGGAACGCCGAGGATCGTGCCCGACCTGCGACGCCGGAGCTCCTCGTCCGAGAACGGTCGCTGCTTGCGCACGACGAGGTCCACCTTCCACCCGGTGGTCGAGTCGATCACGTTGAACATCGTGCGCCGCCGGAGCGCGTCGCGTGCTAGGTCGGCGTCGACGTAGAAGCGATCGGCGTCGAGCGCGCCGAGGAACGCGTCCAGGGACGCGGCGTCCGGATCGATGACGACGTCGAGATCGAAGGTCGTGCGGGGCCGGCCGTAGACCGAGCTGGCGAACGAGCCGACGACCATGTATGGCACGGACGCTTCTTCCAGCGCCGCGACCAGCCAGCGAAGGGTCTCCGCGCCCGTCACGGCGGCAGGAGGGGCGCGCCTCGCCACACGCGCGCGAAGACCTCGTCGCCGTGCAGGAGTCGCGCGAATGCGAGGAACACCTGGCGCTCGTCGTATTCGGGATGTCGCATCCGGATCCCGTCACGTGTGAGCGCGAAGGCGTCGTCGGACATCTGCAGCACCAACGCCATGCGCTGCTCGAGCGACAGGCGCCGGAACGCCGCGAGCTGCGCCTGGTCGGCCTCGGCCGTGGTGTCCATCGCAGCCATGACCCGCTAGATCGTATCAGGTCGTCGCCGGCTGCCACAGCGGCTCGGCGCGGCCGTCCTTCATCGCCGCCCAGCGCCCGAACACGAACAGGGCGTCGCTCAGCCGGTTGAGGTACGTGACCGGCAGCTCGCCGAGATCCTCCGTCTCGCCGAGCGCGACGATCAGGCGCTCGCCGCGGCGGCACACCGTGCGCGCCAGGTGGAACGCCGCCGACGCCGCGCCGCCGCCGGGCAGGACGAAGCTCTTGAGCGCGGGCAACGCGTCGTTGAGCTCGTCGATGTCGCGCTCGAGCTGCTCGATGTGGCGGGCCTCCACGCGCGGCAGCTTGGCGCGGCGCTCGGGATCGGGCGTCGCCAGCTCGGCGCCGAGGTTGAACAGCTCGTTCTGGACGCGGTGGATGATGGGGATGAGGTGATCGCCGGCGGCCGAGGTCTCGAGCGCGGTGCGCACGAGCCCGAGCGTCGCGTTGATCTCGTCGACGGTGCCGTACGCCTCGATCCGCGGCGCCGCCTTGCTCACGCGGTCACCGCCGATGAGCGACGTCTGCCCGCGATCACCACCCTTGGTGTAGACCTTGTCGATGCGCATCGCGCGGGACCTTAGCAGGCCCGGGCCGGCGATCAGCTGCGCACGACCGGCAAGGTCGGCTTGCGCGGCGCCGGCACCGCGGCGACCGCGGCCGGATCGGGCGTGACCACCGCGCCGTCGGGCAGCTCGAGGGTGAAGCCGGCGTCGAGGATCATCTGGTGATCCGCCGCCGGCGTCGCGCCGATCGTCGTCAGGTAGCCCTGCGTGAAGATCGAGTTGGCCGGCCACAGCGCCATCACGCCCAGCGAGCGCAGGACGACCTCACGGCCGCCGGCGACGCGCAGGTCGGTGCGCGGGTGCACGAAGCGGAACATGCACAGGGCGCGCAGCGCGTCGGTCGGCTCCACCTTGGGTCGGCCGGCGAGCGGCGTGCCCGGGCGCGGATCGAGGAAGTTGAGCGGGACCGAGTCGACGTCGAGGTCACGCAGCGCCATCGCCAGATCGAGCAGGTCGTCCTGGTGCTCGCCCAGGCCGACGATGCCGCCGACGCAGGTCTGCATGCCGGCGTCGCGCGCGAGCCGCACGGTCTCGACCCGATCGCGCCACGTGTGCGTGGTCACGATCTGGTCGTAGTAGCGCTCGCTGGTCTCGAGGTTGTGGTTGAAGCGGTCGACGCCCGCCTCGCGCAGGCGGCGCGCCTTGGCCTCGGTGAGCAGGCCGAGCGACGCGCACAGCTCGATGCCGCTCTCGGCCTTGATGCGGCGCGCGGCCTCGCAGATCGTGTCGAGATCGCGCTGCGACGGGCCGCGGGTCGCGGTGACCATGCAGTAGCGGCGGGCCTGCGCGGCGACCGCGCGGCGCGCGCCTTCGACCAGCTCGTCGGCCGACTTCATCGGCTCCTCGCCGCCGGGCGAGCCGTGGCGCGACGACTGCGAGCAGAAGCCGCAGTCCTCGGGGCAGGCGCCGGCCTTGGCGTTGTCGAGCACGTGCAGGAGCACGCGGTGGCCCCAGTGGTGGCGTCGCACCGCGTACGCCGCGTCGAGGATCGCGAGCAGCTCGACGGCGGGCGACTCGAGCACGGCGCGCGCGTCGTCGCGGCTCGTCGGCTCACCAGCGATCGCGCGCTCGGCGAGGGCGTGCCAGCGCGAACTAGCAGAGGAGATCATCGCCGCGGACACTACACGGCGACGCGCCGTCAGACCAGCCGGGACCGTTCATCCTGAGCGAGGTCCGGAGGACCGCGTCGAAGGACTCAGGGCGTGGGCTCGACGGGCGTCGCGACCTCGGCGGCCACCGCGAAGCTGCGCAGGATCTGATCCTGCTCGGCCCACAGGCGGCCGGCGAGCGTGAGGGTCTCGCCCAGCGCGGCGTCGGCGACCGAGAGCGGAACCTCGACGACGACCGCGGCGCCGGCCTCGACCAGGCGCTCGCCCAGCTCCAGCTCCAGCTGGAGCTTCGAGTTCTTGGCGTGCGACCCGGCGGGCGCGAACGTGTACTGCAGGCGCTGGAGCCGCATCGGTCGCTTGGCGCGGTTGACGACCTCGACGTAGACCACCATGTCCTTGCTCGGGGTCGTCGCCTTCTCGACCGAGAGGACGTTCAGCTGGGCCTGGTGCGACGCCGGACACCCGGCAAGGGAGAGCGTGGCGACCGTGGCGATCAGCAGCGACGCGAGATGTAGGCGAATAAGCGACATCCTGGCGAGACTCATCTATTGCGCGTTGCGTGCCGAAGCGCAAGAAAGCGGAACCTCGAATCTGAACGCCGAGTTGCAGCCGGACGTACACACCGCCCGTGAACCCGCGGTCACGCGACGCCGGATCGCGCAACAATGAGCCGCGCTCCGGACGTCTCGCGGGGCCGTTGGCGTACCGTATTGATGTGAAGATCAGCAAAGGAGTCCGGGTGCGCATGAAGGTCCACCTCGCGGTGGCCGGCGGCGACACCCTGGAGAAGAGCGTCGTGGAGTACATCCACGGCGGCGGGACGATGCTCGCCGGCCTCGAGAAGGTCCTCGAGGGCCTGGAGAAGGGCGCCAAGCGCGAGGGTACGCTGAAGGCCAAGGAAGCCTTCGGCAACCCCGCGATGCACCCGATCAAGAAGATCAAGAAGGCGGAATTCCCGAAGGACGCGAAGCTCGAGGTGGGCGAGAGGCTCGTCGCCAAGGGCGCCGACGGCCTCAACGTGGTCATGCACATCGTCAAGGTCTCGAGCGACGAGGTCGAGACCCGGCTGGTCCATCCGCTCGCCGAGAAGGACATCCGCTACGAGGTCGAGATCCTCGCGGTCACCGATCCCAAGCCGCCGCCCCTGCCGGCCAAGGCGCTCAAGCTCGAAGAGACCGAGAACTGAGCTCAGGACCGACGGCGGCCCGACCGCTCGTCACGCGAGCAGCGGGCCGACGCTGAGGAGCTGCTCGTCGGGGTGCGCGGTCGCGAAGAACGACGACGGGAAGCACGTCCCGACGGTGCACCTGGTGCTCCGGCGGCGCGCGAACTGCTGGAACAGCTCGCGGAGGCCGCGGTCTTCGGGGCTGCAGGTCATGCACAGGAAGCGCGCGTCGTGGCTGGCCTTGCGCGAGAGGAACTCCTCGAGCAGGCGCGGCCCGAGGTCGGCCAGGTCGTGATCGCCGGCGACGCCGAGCTGCCACACGAAGGCCTCGCCGGGCCGGATCGGCGGGCGGTAGCCCAGCGCGAAGCCGACGACGCGGCCGTCCTCCTCGGCGACGACGCCGGTGTCGGCGAAGTGGCTGCACAGGAGCACGTACGCGTAGCAGCTGTCGCGATCCGCCCCGCGCTGCGGAGCGGCGCGCCAGATCGCGGCGGCATCCTGCACGCGCGGCGGACGGAAGCTGAGCGACATCCAATTAGTTTGACATCAAACTAATTTTCGGCAACCGCCGGGGTGTCGATCGTCCGTCAGAACGCGGTCGGGTACTGGACCTTGGTCTCGCCGCCGCTCTTCGGGAAGGTCAACGACTTGAAGACGCCGACCAGGCAGTCCTCGATGGCCTTGTCACCGATCGCGTCCCTGGTGACGACGTTCTTGGTCGTGCCGTCGGCGCGGATCGTGAACCGGGTGACGACCTTGCCCTTGCCCTTGCCCTTCTTGCCGCAGGCCAGCAGCTTGCCGCGCGCCGGCGCGAGCACCTGCTGGACGTCGGCGACGGCGAGCGTGCCGGCGATGCTGCCGCCCTCGGGCGCGCGCTCGCTGACCCCGGCGCCACCGCCACCGGCACCACCGGCACCACCGCCGCCGTCGCCCTTGCCGGCGAACGCGACCGCGAGCTGGTAGGTGATCGGCCCGCTCGCGTCGATCGCGTCGATGCGCAGCGCGGTGACCGCCTGCTGCACGCACGTGTCGATCTTGCCCCCCAGCGACGAGCTCACCGCGACGTCGGAGATCGAGCCGTCAGGATGGATCTTCATCTTGATCGCCACGGGCCCCGCGGCGGCGGGCGCCTGCGCCTGACACGCCTTGATCGGCGCCGCGCGCGCCAGCAGCTGCGACTGGATCACCGAGGAAAGATCCTGGACCGCGCCATTGGTCGTGATCTCGACCTCGCCGCTCCACGCGCCGCCCGGCACCGTCCACACCGCGAGCACGCCGGCGGCGCACTGCGCGGCGGGGTCGCGCGACGTCGGGGTCGCCGTGACCGCGCCGTCGGCCGCGACCGCGACCTTGACGTTCACCGTCGCCGGCGGTGACTTGCGCCAGCAGACGCCCATCGCGCGGGCGGCGGCGGCGAGCGCGGCCTCCGCCTTCGGCCTGTCGGTCCGCGGCCCGCCCTTGACGATCGACGCGGGGCCGGCGGCCGCGACGGCCGGCACCAGAAACGACGAGACGGCGAACACGGCGAGTACGACGTGGCGACGCATCCGAAGTAAGGTAGCACGCGCGTGAGCCACGCTTTCCGTCTCTACGCCCACCGCGGCGCCTCGGCCGAGCTGCCCGAGAACACGCTGCCCGCCTTTCGCCGCGCGCTCGAGATCCCCGGCGTCGACGCGCTCGAGCTCGACGTGCACCTCACGCGCGACGGCCACGCGCTGGTGTCGCACGACGAGAGCGCGGCGCGCATGGGCGGCGTCGACGCCCGCTGGCGCGAGCTCGATCTCGCCGACGCGCAGCGGATCGATCTCGGCCACGGCTTCGTCGCGCCCGACGGCAGCCGGCCGCACGCCGGCAAGGGCTTCCGCGCGCCGACGCTCGAGGAGCTCCTCGTCGAGCTGCCCGGCGTACGGCTCAACGTCGACATCAAGCAGGCGCGCCCGCCCATGGTCGCACCGCTCCTGCGCATGCTGCGCAAGCTCAAGGCCGAGGATCGCGTGACGCTCGCGAGCTTCCAGACGCGCACGCTCCTCGCCGTGCGGCAGCGCGGCTACGGCGGCGAGACCGCGCTCGCACAGAACGAGGTCGGCGCGCTGTGCGTCCTGCCCCGGCGAGTGATCGAGGCCCTGCCCTTCGTCGGCGACGCCGCGCAGGTGCCGGTGCGGGTGGGACCGATCGTCCTCGGCAGCGAGCGGTTCATCGCCAAGTGTCACGCGCTCGGGATGCGCGTCGACTTCTGGACGATCAACGATCCGGCCGAGGCCAGGCGACTCATCGCGCTCGGCGCCGACGGCATCATGACCGACGACCCGTTCGTCATGGCGCCGGCCTTGCGAGAGGTTCCGAGGCGAACGAATTAGCTGCAGGGTCCGCGAACCGATCGCGTGTGTGGGGTGGAAGGAGAGGTCATGGACCACCAGCACCCCGAGAGATCGCGTAGTTCCGGGCGCGCCGCGTCCGGATTCGATGGTGGGAGGGAAGGGCCGGCCCCGGGCCGGCGCACGCTGACGATGCAGCTGTCGGCGCGCCCGGCGGCGCCGACGGCCGGGTTGCTGCCGGCGAGCGCGGCGGCGCCGGCAACCGCCACCGATGCAGCCGACGACGAGGCGCTGCGGGCGCTCTTCGACGCCGCCGTGCGACCCGACCTGCCGGCCGCGCCCGCGATGCAGCGGAAGCTCGCCGTCGGCGGCGCCGCCGCCGCGAGCGCGCCCCCGCCGACGCTCGGCGGCGGATCACCGTTGCCGGACGAGCTCCGGAGCTCGATGGAGCGATCGTTCTCCACCGACTTCTCCGCCGTGCGCGTGCACGAGTCGGACGCCGCGAGCGCGGTGGGCGCCCGCGCCTTCGCGCGCGGCGACGACCTGTGCTTCGCGCCCGGGCAGTTCGATCCGGCGAGCGCCGGCGGCCGCGAGCTCGTCGGCCACGAGCTCGCCCACGTCGTCCAGCAACGCGAGGGCCGCGTCGCCCCCACCACCGCGCAGGGCGACGCCGGCATCGTCGCCGATCCGGCGCTCGAGGCCGAGGCCGACGAGCTCGGCGCGCGCGCCGCTCGCGGCGAGGTCGTCGCGACGTCGGCGTCCGGCGCGGCCGGCGGCGGCGGCGCGGCGATCCAGCGTCAGATCGCGTGCAACGATCCCGGGGTCGACACCCACGGCTGGCAGATGGCCGAGTGGGGCCACTGGCTCGACGGACGCGGGATGACGTGGAACGACCTGACGGGCAGCGGCGTGGTGCTACCCGCGGTGCCCAACCCACCGGCGGCGAATCGCGTGCGCTCGCTCGCCCACCACGAGCTGCTCGCGCTCCAGCGCGACGCGAACGTCCACAACCTCGTCGACCTGAACGCCGTGCACGCCGAGGTGGCGCGGCGGACGGCGGCGACCGTCGCGTCGATGGTCGCCGCCGGCGTCGCCCCCGGCGACCTCGACGTCGCGCTCGACATGTACGGACGCCTCGACGGCACCGGGCCCGGCTCGGTCGCCGTCCTGCACAAGCTCGAGTGGCACGACACCCACAAGTTCCAGTACGCGCGCACGAACGTGGATCCCGGCCAGACCTCGCAGCAGGGGCTGGTCTACGGTCCCTGGCGCGACGCCGGCAACAACGCGCCGTCGGACAACGCGGGCGGCGGCGACAACAACGTGCACACGATGTCGCTCAACGTCGTGTGGCTGCTCGCGTGCTGCCACCACGGCGTCTCGTTCCGCCTGTACGCGCCGCCCACCGAGCGCGCGCTCTTCCGTCAGCTCGCGGCCGGCACGGTCAACAACGCGACGACCAACAACCCACAGCGCAAGCTGTCGGCGCTCGCGCGCGAGCTGATCGCGCTGGTCGGCACCGGCCTCTACAACGTGGCGCCCCAGCACGATCCCAACATGCCGCCCGGCTTCCAGGACACCTGGGTGCTCACGCCCAACCCCGGCGCCTTCGACGCGACGATGGCGCAGCTCTCGAACGGCAACAACGACTTCGACCTGCCGCAGCTGACCAACCACCTCGCGCCGCACGGCATCCAGGTGATCCAGCCGGCCACGCCCGCCGAGAACGCGGTGACCGGCACCAGCGGACAGATGGCGACCTTGCCGCAGAAGGAGACGTCCCTGCGGATGCTGTGGACCAACCAGATGAACGCGCCGACGGCGCAGCGCGTGAACCTCATCACCCAGCGCGAGCAGCAGATCACCGCGATCACCGGCGAGCCCCTGTCCACGATGCGGCGGCGCGTGCTCGGCACGGTCACCGCGACGTTCCGGTGCAACTACGTCACCCAGCCGGGCCAGCGGCTGTACGTGGTCGGCGATCTCGACGAGCTCGGCGCCTGGAATCCGGCGCGTGCGCTCCCGCTCGCCTACGGCGGGGCGCACTGGGAAGCGCCGGTGGACGTCTGCAAGGATCAGCAGATCCGGTACAAGTACCTGGTCGAGGACGCCACGGGCCGTCACTGGGAGGTCGGCAACGACCACGTCCGCAACACGACCGCCAGCCAGACCTTCCAGGACAACTGGGGAGGAGGATGAACATGAGCCTCGCACGCTTCATCGTGGTGGAGACCGACGCGGGCGGCGACGACCGCTTCCTCGTCGCCGAGCTCGCCGTGCCGGCGTCGCCGCTGGTGAGCAAGGTCGCCATCTACCGCCTCCTGCACCGGACGCCGATCGCGCACGTCTGCGCCGAGAGCGCGGTGATCGACCTCAACCGCGGCGGCACCGGGCGCGGCCCGAACCGGATGCCCGACGAGGGCGGCGAAGGGGCGCGCTGATCAGCGCGTCGCGAGGCGGGCGCGCAGCTCGGCGAACGTGCGCCGCCGCGCCGGCCGCACCAGGATGGTGCCGTCGGCGCGACCGACGACGTAGCGCGGCGTCGCGCCGCGCACGGCGATCCACGGCGGCGTCGACGGCACCGCGCCGGTGGTCGCGGCCGCCGCGCCGACGAGCGGCGAGGTGATCATCCGGTGGTCGCGACCGACCGAGACCACCGTCGTGCCCGACGCGTCGACGTCGAGCGCGACGACGGCGCTCCGGTGGTCGGCGAGCAGCCGCGCCGTCGACGGCTCGACCGCGCCGCCGCGCACCGTCCAGGCTCGCACCTTGCCGTCGTCGCCAGCGGTGACGAGCGTCGCGCCGTCCGGCGTGAAGCGGACGTGGCGGACGTCGTCGTCCGCAGGTCCGAGCTCGAGCGGCGGACGCTCGGCGGCCGCGAGCGACCACACGCGCACCATGCGGTCCTGGCCGCCGGAGACCAGGAGCGCACCGTCGGCGCTGACGGCCACGGCCTCGGTCCCACCGCGGTGGCCGTCGAGGACGCGCAGCGGCGTGCCGTCACCCGCGAAGAGCTCGATGGGGCCGGCCTCGGTCGCGGCGGCGATCACGGCACCGTCGGCGCTGCCGGCGAGATCGAGGACGGCGGCGCCGGCCCGCCGACGGACCGGTGCGGCCCCCACCCAGAACACGACGTCGCCGGCGCTGCCGGCCGACACCGCGCGTGCGATGCCGTCCGCCGCCGGTGACGCGACGAGCCCGGTCACGCGGCCGCCGTGCTCGCCGAGACGCGCGCCGCCGCCGCCGTCGAGTCGCCACGCCCACAGCTGGCCGCCGGCGTCGGCGGAGACCAGCTCGTCGCCCGCGCTCGACACGGCGAGGCGCTCCACGGCGTCGCGATGCCCGACGAAGACCGACGCCGGCATCGCCCCGAGCTCCCAGCGGCGCGCCTCGCCGGCGCTGTCGATGCTGAGCAGCTCCTCGCCGTCGCCGACGAACGCCAGCTCGCGGACGCGCTGGGTGTGACCGCTCAGGACGAGCGTTCGTCCGCCGCGCCGGTCCCAGACGCGGAGGGACGCGTCGTCGGCGCCGGTGGCCAGGAGGTCGCCGTCGCCCGCCACCGCGACGGCGCGCACCTGGGCGCCGTGCGTTCCGACGAGCTCGACGTCACCGTCGCGCACGCGCACGACCCTCCCGTCGGCGCCACCGATCACGAGCTGCGCGCCGTCGCGGGTGAACACGCCGGTCTTGGCCGTGATCCCGGTGGCGACGACGCGCTCGGGGCGCGGCGCGCCGTCGACGAGACGCCACGCGTGCAGCCGGCCCGCCTCCTCGAGCGCCTGGATCGTGTCGCCGTCGGTCCACACCGCGTTGACCTGGCTCTCGAGCGTCGCGATCAGCGCGCCCCGCGCGCTCGCGGACTCCCACCGCCACACGGTCCCGTCGTCGCCGCCGGTCACGAGCGCGCGTCCGTCGGGGCTCCACGCCATCGACTCGATCTCGGCGCGCGGGCCGTCGAGCCGGACGCCCGCGCCGCCGTCACCGCCGCCGCGCCGCCACCGCAAGACGCCGCCCAGGTCGTCGCCCGCCGCGAGCTGCTGACCGTCGGGCGACCACGCGAGCATGCCGACGTCGCCCGGCAGCCCCGCGGGCGCCGCGACGACGGCGCCGCGCGCGTCGAGGATCCGCAGCACGCCGGCGTCGCCGCCCACGGCCACGAGCGCGCCGTCGGGTGATGGTCGCGCGGCGTGGGCGCGGCCTTCCAGCGCCGCGAGCACGCGAGGCGCGGCGGCGCCTCGATCCCACCACAGCACGCGCCCCTCGTACCCCGCGGTGACGATCGCGCGGCTCCCCGGCACGCCCTCGATCCAGCGTCCCTCGTCGTCGTGCGCGCGCCAGGACGCCGCCGCGGGGCCGCGGCCGAACGCCTCGTCGGCGATCGCCCACGCGGCCTCGGGATCGGTGCCGCGCGCCGTGAGCGTCGCCAGCGCCGCCAGCGACGCCGCCGGATCGCGCGCGAGCATCGCCCGCGCCTGGTCGAGCACGAGCAGGTTGTTGCGCGCCTCGAGCTCGTCGCGCGCCTCGCGCGCCTCGATCCACAGGTAGGTGACGATCGTCGCAAAGAACGCCCCGCCGAGCACCGCCGCGATCACGGCCGCGGCCACCCCCGGCCGCCGGCGCGCGAACCGACGGACCTGCTCGATCGTGCCGGGCACGCGCGCCGAGATCGTCCCGCCGTCGAGGTGCTTGCGGAGATCGTCGCCCAGCGCCGACGCCGACTGGTACCGGCGCTCGGGCTCCTTGGCGAGCGCCTTGTCGCAGATGGCCTCGAGATCGCCCCGCAGCTCGGGGCGCAGCCGTCCGAGCGGCCGCGGCGGATCGTGACAGATGGCGCGCGCGACGTCGGGGAGCGCCTTGCCGCGCACCTCGTACGGCAGGTCGCCGGCCGCGAGCTCGTACAGCATGACGCCGAGCGTGTAGACGTCGCTCCGCGCGTCGACCTCGTCGGGCCGCAGCCGCGCCTGCTCCGGGCTCATGTACACGGGCGTGCCGATCAGCTCACCCGCGCGGGTGTCGCCGCCCGACGATCCGTCGACGGCGGCGACCCGCGCGATGCCGAAGTCGAGCACCGCGACGCGGCCGTCGTCGCGCACCATGACGTTGGACGGCTTGAGATCGCGGTGGATGACACCCTTCACGTGCGCGTGGTGGATCGCGTCGCACAGCGCGACGAAGAGCCGGAGCCGGCCGTCCAGCGGGATCTGGTGGGCGCGGACGTGGGCGTCGAGCGTGACGCCCTCGACGCGCTCCATCACGAAGTAGGGATGGCCGTCGGCCTCGCCCGCCTCGAGCACCTTGGCGATCCCCGGGTGATCCAGGCGGGCCATGATCTCCGCCTCGGCGAAGAAGCGCGCGAGCGCCGCCTCCGACGTCGCGTGCAGCACCTTGATCGCGACCGGCCGCCTCGGCTGATCCTGCTCGCCGGCGTACACCGTGCCCATCCCGCCCTCGCCGAGCACGTCGAGGACGCGATAACCTGGAACGTCGGGGCGGCGCCGGCCGCGGCGCACCGACACGACGGTGCTCCGCGCGCTGCCCTCGGCCGCGGTCTCGCCGGCGGCGTCGACCGCGACGTCCCCCGGCGCCGCGCCGGACGCGAGCATCGTCGAGAGGTCCGCGGGCACGACCGGGCGTTCGTAGGCGGTCGGGGCCAAAGCGCCGGTCGCGAGCGCGCCGCCGGCGGACCGGTCGGCGTCGAGCAGCGCGGCGAGCTGGTCCCCGAGCGACGGATCGTCGGCCCGGACGCGCGCGAGCAGCGCGGCGCGCGCGTCGCTGGCCAGCTCGATCGCCTGACCGAACAGCTCGGTCAGACGGGCGTGTCCCTCCGGCGTCACGCGGCCCCCTCGGCGAGCGCGCGGGTCATCCACGCCCGCGCCAGCCGCCATTCGCCGGCCACGGTGCGCTCGGACACCCCGAGCACGTCGGCGGTCTCGACGACGGTGAGCCCGACCAGGCAGCGGAGCTCCACGATGCGCGCCTGCCGCGGCGACAGCGCCTCGAGACGGCGGAGCGCCTGCTCGACCGCGGCGGCGTCGAGAGTGTCGCGACCGCCCGCGACGCCGGAGAGGGTGACGCGAAGGGCATCGCCGCCCCGCTTGGCGGCGCGCCGTCGCCGCGCTCGATCGACGAGGATCTGGCGCATCGCCAGCGCGGCCACCGCGAAGAAGTGCTTGCGGTCGCGCGCGTCCAGCGGCGACTGCGCGAGCCGCAGGTACAGCTCGTGCACCAGGCCGCGCGGCTCGAGCGACGCATGCGGCGAGCGAGCGCAGGCGGCGGCGATCTGCTCGAGGTCGCGGTACACGAGCGGCAGGAGACGATCACGCGCCGCCGCATCCCCCTCGCGGATGCGGCCGAGCAACAGCGAGATCTCGCCCCCGGGCGCGTCCGCCATCCCGCCGATGTTCTCCTTCCCGCGCGACCGTGTCCACCGCTGTAAGCTGGTGGGCGGGGAGCCGTTCCTCTGCCGGTGCGCACGATCCACCTCATCGCGATCACCGCGGCGCTCGTCGCCGGATGCGGGGGCGCGTACCGCGAGCTCCCGCGCTGGCGGTTCACGCAGCCGGCCGAGACGGAGCGGGGCTGCGTGCTCGGGCGCGGCTTCATCCGCATGTCGGGCAAGACCGGGGTCGGCGTCACGCTCGAGCTGCGCTCCCGCGGCGACTGCACCGTGCGCGTCGCGCGTGCCGAGCTCGTGCTCGAAGGGAGGCGCGCGCCGGCGACCCTGCCCGCGCCGCTCGCGCTGAAAGGGCGCTCGCTCGTCTACGTGTGGCTGCCGTTCGAGTTCGACAACGAGCGCGCCTGGAACGAGGGCCGGCGCGCGGGCACGTTCGAGATCGATCTCGAGGTGGCCGGCGCCCCGACGCCCACGTGGCGCATCGCCGCCGATCACCGCCGCGAGCACCGATACGTACCGGGGAGCGATCCGAGGACGCGATGGTGAGGCGCCTCGTCGCCGTCGCGGCGCTGGCCCTCGTCGCCGCGTGCCCGGGCACGCGCTACCGCTCGGACGCCAACGCGCCGGGCATCGTCCACCTCGAGGCCCCGCCGCCCAGAGAGAACGGCGACCCCGCCCTCTACGTCGAGGCCGAGGATCCGGGGGAGCACGAGCTCTACATCGGCCCGGCGGTCGTGCTCGGTCCGGGAACCGGACGGTCGAGCGACGCGAACCACACCGAATTCGAGGCCGACCTGCAGGTGCGGTTCGCGTACCAGGCGCTCGCAAAGAGCCACCGCTCCAAGGACGTGCCGTTCCCGCGCAAGGCCGGCTGGGCGATGACCCTCGGCTGGTCGCCGCTCCAGACCGACCACGGCGCCGACGGCAGCCTCGACTGGAACCGCGGCCCGCTCTACCTCGAGGTCGAGCGCTTCTGGATGGTGTTCTCGGCCGGGCTCGGGGCGGTGACGTATGCGGACCCGTGGGATGGTGGCGTGCAGCTCACGCTGACGGCGATGCCGTACGGCTTCCGCATGCGCTATCTGGCCGACGGCGGCTTCGAATTCATGGGGGCGTTTCGGATCGAGCTCCCGACGGCGATCAACTGGAGCCGGTGAAAGTCGCCCCGAGCGGCGGGGACCTGTTGGATTTTCGCCACCTGCGCGCGGCGCGGACGGCAGCGTCTGCGCTTGCATCCCCGTCGGATCCTGCGGTAATCCCGGGCGTTCTTTTCGGCGCCCGGTTCGCCTGACTCGCAGGTCCGACCAGCGCCCGTTTCTTGCACTGCGGAGCAGCAGCACCATGGCACTCAAGAAAGGCGTCGACGTCAAACCCGCCACCGGCAAGCTCGGCATCCTGATGCCGGGCATGGGCGCCGTGGCAACCACCTTCATCGCCGGCGTCATGGCGGTGCGACGTGGGCTGGCCAAGCCGATCGGCTCGCTGACGCAGATGGGCACGATCCGTCTCGGCAAGCGCACCGAGGCCAAGACGCCGCGGATCAACGAGTACATCTCGCTCGCGCAGCTCGACGACATCGAGTTCGGCGGCTGGGACATCTTCCCGGACAACGCGTACGAGGCGGCGACCCGCGCCGGCGTGCTCGAGCAGAAGCTGCTCGAGCAGCTCAAGGACGAGCTCGAGCAGGTCAAGCCGATGTCGGCGGTGTTCGAGCAGGCGTGGGTGAAGAAGCTCAACGGCCCCAACGTGAAGAAGGGCGCCACCAAGATGGACCTGGCCGAGCAGCTGATGGAGGACATCAAGCGCTTCAAGGCCGAGAAGGGCTGCGACCGCATGGTCGCCGTGTGGTGCGGCTCGACCGAGGTCTACCGCAAGCCGACCGAGGTCCACGCCACGCTCGCCAGCTTCGAGGCCGGCCTGCGCTCGTCGTCGGACGACATCGCGCCCTCGCAGATCTACGCGTACGCGTGCCTCAAGCTCGGCGTGCCGTACTGCAACGGCGCGCCCAACATGTCGCTCGATCCGCCCGCGATCATCGAGCTCGCGCGCAAGCACCAGGTGCCCGTCGGCGGCAAGGACTTCAAGACGGGCCAGACCCTCATGAAGACCATCCTCGCGCCGGGGTTCAAGGCGCGCCTCCTCGGCCTCCAGGGCTGGTACTCGACCAACATCCTCGGCAACCGTGACGGCGAGGTGCTCGACGACCCCGAGTCGTTCAAGAGCAAGGAGGTCACCAAGCTGGGCGTGCTCGACCACATCCTCCAGCCGGACCTGTACCCCGAGCTCTACGGTCACTTCGACCACGTCGTGCGCATCAACTACTACCCGCCGCGCGGCGACAACAAGGAAGGCTGGGACAACATCGACATCGTCGGTTGGCTCGGCTACCCGATGCAGATCAAGGTCAACTTCCTCTGCCGCGACTCGATCCTGGCGGCGCCGATCGTCCTCGACCTGGCGCTGTTCGTCGACTTCGCGCAGCGCGCCGGCATGCACGGCGTGCAGGAGTGGCTGTCGTTCTACTGGAAGAGCCCGATGACCCCGTCGGACCAGCTCTACCCGGAGCACGACCTGTTCATCCAGCTCATGAAGCTGAAGAACACGCTCCGCTACACCAAGGGCGACGATCTCATTACTCACCTGGGCGCCGAGTACTACGACTGATCAGGCCGGCGCGCGGGCCGTGACGATCCACGAGCTCGAGGCGCCGTAGACGCCGTCGGGGCGCACGGAGGGCGCGAGCAGCTCGCGCAGCGCGGCGACGACCGCGCCGTGCTTGCGCACGCCCTCGTCGCCGGCGAGGCGGATGATCTCGCCGGCGGGGCCGAGCGCCATCGCAAACTCCAGCGCCTCGTCGAGGCTGGACGCGATGCGGATCTCGGCGTCGAAGCGCTCGAAGGTGATGCGCTCCCACCCGGCGGCGAGGAGCTGCGCGCTGACCAGGTCGGGCGAGGCCATCGAGAACGGGCCGGGACCGCAGGTCACCTGATCGCCCTTGTCGACGTGCGGGATGATCTCGAGCACCTTCTGCTCGACGTCGTGGACCCACGCGTTCTCCGCCTTCGACCGCCAGACGACCATCGAGAGCAGGCCTCCCGGGCGCATCGCCTTCCGCACGTTGCGCATCGCCATGACCGGGCTGGCGAAGAACATCGTGCCGAAGCGGCCGAACGCCTGATCGTAGGGGCCGCCGAGGTCGTCGGCCTGCACGTCGGCGACGAGGAAGGTCGCGTTGGCAAGCCCCGCGGCTTCCGCCTCCTGGCGCCCGAGCTGGATGAAGCGGGCGGCGGCGTCGACGCCGACCACGAGCCCGGTCGGGCCGACCATGCGCGCCAGCTGCTGCGTCGTGTCGCCGAAGCCGCAACCGACGTCGATGACGCGGGCGCCGATGGGCGGCGGATGGCGCTCGAGCGTGGCGTCCCCGTGGAGCGCGAGACCGACCGTCAGGGCGTCGCGGAAGCGGAGGAACTTGTCGAACAGGATCGTGTTCCAGGCCTCGATCGCCTCGACGTTGTTCTCGATGGAGGGGTCGATCATCGCCCTACCCTACGATGATTCGAGGCGACGCTGCCCACGAACGTTTGCACTCCGAACGTCGCAGCCGGCCGCGCCGGGCGCCCAAGTCGTCGGAGCCGCGAGCTCCCGTTCTGGCCGGAGCCGTGCAAGTCTCCCCGCAGATGCCCCGGATCGCCGCGCTCGCCGTCCTCGCCGTGGCCACGGCGCTCGGAGCTTGTGCGGCGCCGCCCGGCGACGATCCGGGTGTCGACGCCGCCACCGTCGACCTCGACGCCGCGACGGTCGAGCCCGACGCCGCCGAGCCGGCGGGCGAGCTGCGCGGCGTGTGGATCACGCGCTTCGCGTACTCCACGCGCGCCGGCCTGGAGGCGATCATCGATCGCGCCGCGTCCGCCAACATGAACGCGGTCTTCATCCAGATCCGCGGCGAGGGCGACGCCTACTACCGATCGACCCGCGAGCCCTGGGCCCGGCGCCTCACCGGCGTGCTCGGCCGCGACCCGGGCTGGGATCCGCTGCAGGTCGCGCTCGATCGCGGCCGCATGCACGGGATGGAGGTGCACGCGTACTTCAACGTGCTCTCGGCCTGGTCGGCGTCGCAGCCGCTCCCCGCCGCCGAGGGCAGCGTGCAACACGCGCTGTACGCCCACCCCGAGTGGCTGGCCGTCGACTCGACCGGACAGAACCGCGACAGCGAGTACCGCTGGTTCTCGCCCGGCATCCCGGCGGCGCGCGCCCACATCGTCGCGACCGCCCGCGAGCTGCTCGAGCGCTACGACGTCGACGGCCTGCACCTCGACCGCATCCGCACGGCGGGCGCCGACTACTCGCACGACGCCGTCACCCAGGCCGCCTTCGATGCGGCGCGCGCTTTGGATCCGCAGCTCACGTGGGGCGACTTCATGCGCACCCAGGTGAACACGATGGTCGCCGAGCTCTACGCCGCCGCCGAGGAGGTGCGCCCGCGCGTGAAGCTGTCGGCGTCGGTGTGGGGCATCTACCGGCCGCTGCCCGGGTGCAACACCAGCCAGGGCTACGCCAACTACTACCAGGACTCTCGGGCGTGGCTCGCCGCCGGCACGATGGACGCGCTGGTCCCGATGATCTACTGGCCGATCGAGCCCGGCGCGTGCACGGACTGGGCGACGCTGCTGGACGGCTTCATGGCCGCGCGCGCCGATCGCCACATCTGGGCCGGCATGCATGCGCTCGACGACGGCGGCTGGGACTTCGCCGCGATCACGAGCCGCATCACGTACGCGCGCGCCACCGGCGCGCAGGGCACGGTCGTGTTCGCGTCGACGTACCTCGACCAGGACACCTCGCGCTGGACCGACTACGTCGGCGAGCCGCCGGCCCCCGGTCCGTTCGCGGCGCCGTCGCCGACGCCGCGCATGTCGTGGAAGGACTGACGGCCACCGGCGCTACTATCGCCGGGTGAAACCCTTCCTCTGCGCGTGCCTCGGCAGCGCCGCCGGCGGCGGCGTGCGCTACCTCGTCGGCCTGTGGACGGCGCATCGCTTCGGCACGAGCTTCCCCTGGGGGACGCTCGTCGTGAACCTCGCCGGCTGCTTCCTCATGGGCCTGCTCGTCCACCTCATGGCCAGCGCCGCGAGCTTCCCGTTCAACCTGCGCGTCGCGCTGACCACCGGCTTCCTCGGCGGCCTCACCACCTACTCCGCGTTCAACCACGAGACCTACCGCCTCCTCGACCAGGGCGCCGCGCGCGCGGCGATCCTCAACGCCGGCGCCACCCTCGTCGGCTGCTTCGTCCTCGGCGTGCTCGGCGTGCTCCTCGCCCGCCGCCTCGTCGGCTGACGTCAATCCCGACGCGTGCGGCGGTGCAAGGTCGAGGGGTCGACGCCGAGGAGCTCGGCGGCGCGGGTCTTGTTGCCGCCGCAGCGCGCGAGCACGTCGCTGATGTAGTCGTCCTGCACCTCGCGCAGGGTGCGCACCCGATCGTCGGGGCGCTCGGCGTTGCGGCGCACCCGGTCGAGCGCCTCGACGCCGAGGCGCGGGCCCGACGCCATGACGACCATGCGCTCGACGTGGTTCTCGAGCTCGCGCACGTTGCCGGGCCAGGCCTCGCGCGCGAGGGCCGCGATCAGCTCGGGCGCCAGGCGGCGCGCGGGCGAGTGAGGGTTGCGCGCGCAGGACTGCGCGAAGAAGTGCGCGACCAGGGCCGGGATGTCCTCGCTGCGATCGCGCAGCGGCGGCAGCCGGATGGGGACGACATCGAGACGGTAATAGAGGTCCTCGCGGAAGGCGCCTTCCGCCACCCGGGCCTCGAGATCGCGGTGCGTGGCCGAGATCAGGCGCACGTCGATCGCCTGGCCGTCGTCGCTGCCGACGGCGCGCACCTCGCCGAGCTGCACGACGCGCAGGAGCTTGGCCTGCAGCGACGGCGCCATGTCGCCGATCTCGTCGAGGAAGAGGGTCCCGCCGCTGGCCTCGACGAAGAGGCCGGCGCGCGCCGACGTGGCGCCGGTGAACGCGCCGCGCACGTGGCCGAAGAGCTCGCTCTCGAGCAGCGCCTCGGGCAAGGCCGTGCAGTTGACGGCGACGAACGGCCCGTCGTGACGCGGCCCCGCCGCGTGGAGCGCGCGCGCGACGAGCTCCTTGCCCGTGCCGCTCTCGCCGCGGATGAGCACCGGGGCCGGCGACGGGGCGACGCGCATGATGAGGGCCGCGAGCTCGCGCATCGGGCGACTGTCGCCGATGAGCGCGCTCGGCCCGTCGCGCCGGCTGGCGCGCAGCGCCGTGTGCTCGCGCCGCAGCCGGCGCTCCGCGATCGCGCGCTCGACGTGCAACCGCAGCTCCTCCATGCGCACCGGCTTGGTGACGTAGTGCTGGGCGCCGCGACGCATCGCCTCGATCGCCGAGTCGATCCCGCCGAACGCCGTCATGATGATGACCGGCAGCTCGGGGTCGACCTCCTGCGCCGCGGCGAGGACGTCCATGCCGTCGACGTCGGCCATGCGCAGATCGGTGATCACCAGGTCGAAGGTGCGCTCGCGCAGCGCGGCCACCGCCCGCGCGCCGCTGTCCTCGACGGCGCATTCCCAGCCCGCGTCGGAGAGCGCCTCGCTGACCACGGTCGCCATCGCGAGGTGATCGTCGACGACGAGGATCCTCGCCGACAGGGCGCTCGGGTTCAGGCTGCGGCGGGCCACGTGATGCGCACCAGGGTACCGGCGCCAGCCGTGCTGTCCAGATCGATCTGGGCGCCGTGCGCACGCACGAGCTGCGCGACGACCCACAGCCCGAGCCCGGTGCCGTGGCCGCGCTTCTTGGTCGTGTAGAAGGGATCGAACACCTGCGCGCGCACCTCCGCGTCGATGCCGGCGCCGTCGTCCTCGACCTCGAGGACCACGCCGCGATCGTCCGGTCGTCGCGCGCGCAACGTCACGTGCCCGCCGCGCTCGCACGCGTCGAGCGCGTTCATCGCCAGGTTGACCAGCACCTGCTGGAGCTGCCCCGGATCGGCCTGGAGCGCCGGCAGCCCCGGCGGCGCGGGCTCGATCGTCACGCGCACGGCCCGGCGCTCCGCCTCCACCGCGAGCAGCTCGGCGACCGCCGTCAGCGCTGGCTCGACCTGCACCGCCTGGGTCACGGGCGGCGCGAGGCGCACGTAGTCGAGGAGCTGGGTGATGAGCCGGCTCACGTGATCCACCTGATCGAGGACGATCTTCTGGCTGCGCGCCTCGGGGTGGTCGCCGAGGCGGTTGATCGTGAGCTCGGCGCGAGCCCGGATGACGTTGAGCGGCGTCCCGAGCTCGTGGGCGATGCCGGCGGCGAGCTGCCCCGCGGTGACCAGCTTCTCCGAGTGCAGGAGGCGCTCCTCGATGAGGCGCAGCGGCTCGAGGTCCTCGATCACGAGCAGGGCGTGCACGTCGCCCAGGCGCCGGGCCAGCGGGACCGCGTGCACGTTGACCCGCGAGGTGTCGCCCCAGAGGCGCAGCTCGAGCCGGTGCATCGACCTGGGCGTCCCGCTCGCGGTCGCGTCGGCGACCATCGCCTCGAGCTCCGCGATGCGCGCCGCGGGGACGTCGGGGAACGCGGTCGCGAGGTCGGCACCGAGCACGTCGCGCCCCAGCCGCGCCGTCAGCCACCGATTGGCCGCCGAGACGGTCCGCTCCTCGGTCAGCGCCAGCACGCCGGTGGGGACGTGGTCGAGGATCTTCTCGGCCTTGTCGGTCAGGTGCGCCAGCCGGTCGGCCTGACGCAGGCGCTCGTTGAGCGCCGCGGCGCGCCGCGCGTTGCGCACGAAGTAGATCGAGAGCGCGGTGATGAGCGCCACCGCGACGCCGCCGCCGAGGAGCAGGCGACGCACGAGCGTGCGCTCCTGGCCGCTGAGCGCCGCGGTCGACGCCACCAGCCCGAGCGCCCAGGCCTCGCCGTCCTCGATCAACACCGGCGCCGTGACCGCCACGGCGGGCGCGTCCGGCAGCCCGATGTCACGCGCCTCCCGCGCGGCGATGACCAGCGTGCCGGAGGTGCGAGCGCGCGCGAAGCTGAGGAGCTGGGTCAGGCCCGGCGCCTCGCCGGGTTCGAGCTCGCGCAGGAACGCCGCGAGCCTCGGCGAGCTCGCGGGTGCCGGCAAGCCGTGCGCGCCGAGGACGAGCACCGCGGACGAGTCGTCCTCGAGGAGGCGCAGGCGGGCGAGCAGGGGACGCATGTCGACGACCAGGGCGATCACGAGCCCGTCGTTGCGCGGGCTCGACCGCGCGAAGACGCGGAACCACGCCGTGTCCTCCTCGTCGTCGCCGAGCGGGCGCGACGTCTTGAACCGCCCCGGCTGCGCCCTCGCCTGGAGGACGGTCTCGTCGAGGCGCGCCGCCGCGCGCTGCAGCACGTCCGCCGGCGCGTCCGCGGCGACCACGCTGGCCAGCGTCGTCCCCCAGGCGTCGCGGAGCTCGGCGGCGAGGTACGCGCGCTCGATCGTCGCGATCGCGTGCAACTCGCGCTCGCGGACGACTTCCTGCGTGGTCTCCGACAGGAGCGACGCGGCGAGCTCCAGATCCTCGTCGATCTCCTCGACGTCGCGCGCGAGCGCCTCGGCCGCCTGCTCGACGGCGCGCAACCGCTCGCTGGCGTACGACGTGCGCAGGGCCGCCCGATCGCGATCGAGCACGCGAGCGCCGAGCACGAACATGCCGACCGCCGCGAGCACGACCGCGATCGCGGCGATCGTGGTGCGTGACATCGTCCGCACCGTATCATCATCGAGCGCGTCGACTGTCTGGCATCGTGCAAGAGGCGTCTTGCAGGGTGCAACGATCCGCGGCGGATTGCCGAGTCGAGGGGCGAGGTTACGGGCGGCACGAGCCGTGCAATCCGTGGCCGCGTGGCGCGCGAACCGGACGATCTCGATCGTTCCCCCGAGGTGCTCGGGTTCGTCGCCGACCTGCTCATCGTGCTCGGCACGCTCGTCGTGCTCGGCATCTTTCGCTGTTGACCCCCACAGGACACACCCATGTACCGAACGCTCCTCTGTGCCTCCCTGCTCGTCTTCTCGGTCGCCGCGTGTGGCAAGAAGAAGGGCCCGGCTCCTCCCAACCCGACCATCTCGGATTCGAAGCCGGTCGGCGCGACGCGCAGCGAGCCCGGGACCGCGACCGTCACCGCCGTCGGCAAGGACGCCGGCAACGCACCGGCGATCGGCCCCATCTACTTCGCGTTCGACTCCACCGACCTGTCCGAGGAGTCGCGCCGCGCGCTCACGCGCTACGGCGAGTGGCTGCAGCGCAGCGCCGCCCGCGTGGTGGTCGAGGGCCACGCCGACGAGCGCGGCACGACCGAGTACAACGTCGCGCTCGGCGAGCGCCGCGCGCACGTGATCCGTGACTTCCTGGTGCGCCTCGGCGTCGACGCGGCTCGCGTCGACACCATCTCCTACGGCGAGGAGCGTCCCGCGGCCAGCGGCGACGACGAGTCGGCGTGGGCGCAGAACCGCCGCGGCGAGATCAACACCAGGCAGTGATCCTGGCGAGTGACGTCCGGCGCCCATCGCAGGGGCGGGGCCAAGACTGAAGCGCCTCCGCATGCGAGTCAGTCCCTCCGAACCTTCGCTGGATCCCGCACCGACGGTGGCCAACGCCGGGCGTCACTTGCCGCCATCTCGAGGAGAATCGTGAAGCTCACCCACGCAGCGTTCCCATCCTTGCTCGCGGTCGCCTTCGCGGCCTGCGGCGGCGGCTCCAAGAAGACCACGACGCCGCCCGTCACGACCGAGGCTCCCGACGAGGAGCCCGACGATCTCGAGCCGGTCGCCGAGGATCCGCCGCCGCCACCACCGCCGCTCGAGTGGTCGGCGCAGGCCGATCTGGCGCCGGTGAAGGGCATCAAGATGAAGGCCGCGGCCGTCTCGTTCCACCAGGTCGAGGGCCAGGGGGTGCAGGTGACCAGCGGCGCGCTGACCGGCCTCACGCCCGGCGTCTATCACGTCGTCGTCCACGAGAGCGCCGACTGTGGCAAGAACGCCAGCCGCATCGGCGGTGTCTGGGAGCCGGCGGCGGCCGTGTCGCTCACCGTGAAGGTCGCGAAGGGCGAGACCCCGGCGCTCGACGACGAGGTCGACTTCACGCTCGATGGTGAGGACTCGATCGTGGGCCGCACCCTCGCGCTGCACGCCGACAAGAAGGGCAAGCCCGGGAAGGCGGTCGCCTGCGGCGCGATCGTCGCGACCGGCGACGCGCCCGACGACGACGAGGAGTGACCCGCGCCTACGACTCCGCGGGGGGCCGCGGTGCGAGCGAGATGCGGCCGAACACGAGGCCGCTGACCACCATCGCCGCCGAGCCGACGAGGATGGCCAGCTTGGCGGTGTCGAGCATCGGCCCGGGCGGGAACGCGAGCTGGGCGACGAACAGCGACATCGTGAAGCCGATGCCGCCGACCATGCCCACGAGGACGATGCCGCCCGGGGTGGCGCCGTCGGGGCGGCTGGCCAGGCGCATCCCGGTGGCCGCGAAGCTCGCGGCCGCGATGCCGAGCGGCTTGCCGAGCGCGAGGCCGGCGACGATGCCGGCGAAGACATAGAGGCTGTCGCCGCCGAGATCGGCGCTGCCCAGCGCGACGCCGGCGTTGGCGAGCGCGAACAGCGGCATGATCCCGTAGGCGACCCACGGATGCAGCACGTGCTGCAGCCGCGCCGACTGCGACGGCCCGCGCCAGGGCACGACCGGCGTCATGAGCCCGAGCACCACGCCGGCCAGCGTCGGATGGATGCCGGCGTCGTAGAGCCCGATCCACAGGACGAGGCCGGGAATCACGTACAGGCCGGGGCCGCGGATGCCCACCGCCTGCATCGCGATGACGCCGCCGATCCCGGCCGCGGCCACCCCGAGCGACGCGACCTGGACGCCGTCGCTGTAGAAGATGGCGATGACCAGGATCGCGCCGATGTCGTCGATGACCGCGAGCGCCAGCAGGAGGACGCGCAACGTCGAGGGCACGCGGTTGCCGAGCAACGTCAGCGTGCCGATCGCGAACGCGATGTCGGTCGCCATCGGGATGCCCCACCCGGCCGAGCCGGCCCGTCCGGCGTTGAGCGCCGCGTAGATCCCGGCGGGCACGAGCATGCCGCCCAGGGCCGCGGCCAGCGGCAGCGCCGCCAGCCGGAGGCCGGCGAGGGCCCCTTCGTGGATCTCGCGTCGGATCTCGAGGCCGACCACGAGGAAGAAGATGGTCATGAGGCCGTCGTTGACCCAGAAGTGCAGCGGACGCTCGAAGGCCGCGGACCCGATCGACAGGCCGAGCTGCGTGTGCCAGAGGTGCTCGTACGCGCTCGCGTACGGCGAGTTCGCCCAGATCAGGGCGACCGCCGTCGTGATCATGAGCAGGATTCCGCTGGCGGCCTCGACCGCGAGGATGCTCTGGATCGGCGTGACGATCCGCAACGCCGCCCGGTGGGCGGGGGCCCACGTGCCGGGCGGTGGCCGACCGTCTTCGTCTAGGTACTGCTCTGGAATCTGGGCCATGTGACGACAACCCTCGTCGGGTTCTCTCACGGCGGCCCGACCGTGACGGTTCCTGCGGCGAACATCGCCGCACCCATCGGTTTGCGGCAGAGGTCTATCACATCCGCGGCGCACGTGCTGTGCTCTCCGCATGATCGACTTCGCGATGCTCGCCGGCGGGCTGGTGTTGCTCTACTTCGGCGCCGAGTGGCTCGTCGGCAGCGCCGCCAGGCTCGCCGAGTCCTTCGGCATCGCGCCGCTCATCGTCGGCCTCACCGTCGTCGCCTACGGCACCTCCTCCCCGGAGCTGGTGGTTGGGATCGGGGCCGCGCTCCGCGACCAGGGCGAGATCGCGCTCGGCAACGTGATCGGCTCCAACATCGCCAACATCGGGCTCATCCTCGGGGTGGCCGCGCTGATCTCGCCGCCGCGCATCGATCCGATCCTGGCGCAGCGTGAGGTCTGGGTGCTGCTCGGCACCACGGCGCTGGTGCCGCTCGCGCTCCTCGGCGGCGGCGTGCAGTGGTGGGACGGGGCCGTGCTCGTCACGCTCGCGATCGCCTACACGCTGTGGATGGTCAAGAGCGCGCACCTGCCGATCGCCCAGGCGGACCACGACGTCCACGTGATGGCCGAGGTGGCCGACGCGGCGGCGCCGGGCGGCATGCCGAGGAGTCGCGCGGCCCTGGCCGGGATCGCGGTGGTCGGGCTGGGGCTCCTCGTCGGCGGCGGCCACCTGCTCGTCGAGGGCGCCATCGGCCTGGCACGGACCTTCGGCATGAGCGAGCGCATCATCGGGCTCACGATCGTCGCGATCGGGACGTCGCTGCCCGAGCTGGCGACGTCGGTGATCGCGGCCATGCGCGGCCACAGCGACATCGCCGTCGGCAACGTCCTCGGCTCGAACATCTTCAACGTGCTCCTGATCCTGGGCGCGGCCTCGGTCACGCGCAGCATCGACGCCGACGTGTCGTCGATCGCGGTCGATCTCGCCGTGCTCGGCGCCGTGTCGCTCGCGGCCGCGATCTTGATCCGCACGCGCCGGCAGCTCTCGCGCGTCGAAGGACTGGTGCTCCTCCTCGGCTACATCGCGTTCCTGAGCGCGCTCGCGTTGACCTGAGTCGTTGCCAGGATCGACCGCATCGGCTACCGTTTGAACTCAAACGAACCGGAAGGGTGCGGCGATCCTTCGCTGCAGGCACCTCGGCTGGTCGGGCCGCCAGCTGTCGATTTCATGACGCCCGAGATCCAGCGCCTGCTCGAGACCACGATCGACTCCTTCGAGAAGCTCGAGATCGTCCGGTCCCTGTGGCGAACCGACGGGGCGGCGTGGTCGATCGATCGCCTCGCCGAGCGCGTGGGCACCTCCAGCGACCACATGGGGCCTTCGCTCGAGGAGCTCGCGGCCGAGGGGCTGCTCTGCCCGACCCGGGACCACGCGTACACCGCGGTGAAGAGCCACGTTCGGGCCACCTCGATCACCCAGCTCCTCGAGCTCTACGAGCGGGATCCGCTCGTGGTCATGCGCGTGATCAACGCGATCGCCGTGCGGCGGATCCGCGCCATGGCCGCACGCACGTTCGCCGACTCCTTCCTGATGCGCAGGCCCAGGCGCGCCGACGACGACGGCTGATCACGCCGTGCGCCCGCCGAGCGCCGCCGCGGCGATGTCGTGCTCGTCGAGGAGCCCGGCGATCGCGCCGCTCACGGGATCGACGACGGGGATCGCGCGCAGATCGTGCGCGATCATGAGCGACGCGGCGACCCGCAGATCCTGATCGGCGGTCACCGAGACCGCATCGGCCATGATGTCGGCCACGATCGCGACGCGGTGCAGCTCGGGGTTCGAGGCGATGACGCGCAGCGCCTCCGCGGCGACCAGCCCGCGCAGGCCTCCGCCCGCGTCGTCGACCACCGGGAACACGTCCTGATCGGCGGCGCGCTCGGCGACGGCGGTGAGGGCGCCGACGTCCATCGCCGGCGACAGCGTCACCACGGCGCGCTCGCCGCGGATCACGTCGCGGCACTTCATGCGCTGCAGCGGATCGGCGTCCCGCTTGTGGACCGGCGAATCGCGCATCGCCGGCACCTGCGCCTGGTAGAGCGAGATGCGCCGCAGCGCCACGAACGCGACCCCGCCCGCGAGCATGAGCGGGACCAGGAGATCGTAGCTTCCGGCCATCTCGCACACCAGCACGAGCGCCGCCAGCGGCGTCTTGGCGATGCCGCCGTAGAACGTGCCCATGCCGACGAGGGCGAACGCGCCGGGCTGGATCGTCGGGTCGTCGAGGAGGAGCCGCGCGGCGAGCCCGAAGCCACCGCCGAGGAGCGCGCCGATCGCGAGCGACGGCGCGAAGTCGCCGGCGCTACCCCCGGAGCCCAGGGTGAGGCTGGTCGCGATCACCTTGGCCAGCGCCAGGCTGAGCAGGAGCTGCACGCCGGCCCAGTCGGAGGAGACCCACGGCGCGCCGGTGATGGCCACCTGCGCCGCGCCGTAGCCGCCGCCGAACCCACCGAGGCCGCGATCGGGGCGCCCGATCAGCGGCCCGAGCCAGTGGATGGTCGCGAGGACGAACACGCCGAGCGCGAGGCCGCCGATCGCGGGCCGGATCCAGTCGGGGCAGGCGATGCGCGCGAACAGCCGGTGGGCGAGCCGCAACGTCCCCAGGAACAGGATGGCGCCGGCGGAGACGAAGACCGCGAGGGCGATGTAGAGCGGGATGTGCTCGGGGCGGAACGCGTACGGCGCGAGGTAGCCGAAGAGGGTGGCCTCGCCGAAGATCGAGATCGAGATCGAGTAGGCGATCACCGAGGCCAGCACCGCGGGGATGAAGGCCTCGGACTCGAAGTCGTCGCGGTAGAGCATCTCGATCGCGATGAGCGCGGCGCCGAGCGGCGTGCGGAACACCGCGGCGATGCCCGCGGCGACGCCGGCGATCATCAGCGCGCGGCGCTCGCGCGCCGAGACCCGCAGCAACCCGGCGATCGTGGAACCCAGCGCGCCGCCGATCAGCATCGTCGGCCCCTCGCGACCTCCCGAGCCGCCGGTGCCGAGCGTCGCGATCGAGGCGAGCGGCTTCACCCAGAGGATGCGCCGGCGCATGACGCCGTCGGCGCGGTGGAACGCGTCGATCGTCGCGTCGCCGCCACCGCCGCGACACTCGGGCGCGAAGCGCGTGATCCATCCCGCGAAGAGCGCGCCGACCGCCGGGATGAGCGGCAGGAGCCACAGCCGGAGCTCGCCGGTCCCGCCGAAGTGCCAGACGCTCTCGCCCCGCGCGGTCAGCGGCTCGTAACCGGCGAGCTGCTCGAACATCAGCGTGAACAGGAGCTCGCTGCCGGCGAAGAAGAGGCAACCGATGATGCCGGCCCCGAGCCCGACGAGGACCGCGTGCCACAGGGTACGGCCGACGATCTGCAGCTCGAGCGGCTGGTCGGGGGTGAGCAGCTTGATGAGCCCACGGACCGGTCTCATCCCGGGGACCGGTCTCATCCCGGCACGATGACGTTCAGGCAGCGAGGCAGCACCTCGATGCGGTAACGCTCACCCGCCTCCATCTCCTCGCCGTCGATCTGCGCGTGCGGCCGGCCGGCACTCCCCGGCGCGGCCACGGTCAGGACGAAGCGACGGCCGCGGATCGGCTCCGAGTGCTCGAGGCCGAGGTCACGCAGGAGATCGCCGTCGACCGGGAGGTGGCGGAGCGACGCCACCAGCTTGGACGTGAGATCGATGCGGCCCGCGATCGGCACGAGCTCGAACATGCCGTCGTCGGCACGCGCCGTCGGATCGAGCACCCACTCGCCGCCGAAGACCCGCGTGTTCTTGATGACGACGTCGAACAGCGACGTGAACACGTACGGCCGGCCGTCGATGTCCGCCTCGAGATCGAACTTGACGTCGCTGACGTAGCTCTCGGCGAACTTGCGCGCGACCGCGCCGGCGTAGACCAGCATGTCGCGATAGACGAGGCCGACGAGCGGGATCTTGCCGACGAGCTCGCGGTCGCGGTTGCGCGTCGCCAGCGCCGACGCGCCGAAGCCGATCGACGCCGAGTCGAAGAACAGGTCGCGCTGCAGCACGCGTTCGTCGCGGGTCAAGGACTCGATCCGCCCGGCGTCGATCGCAGCCACGCGCCCGGCCGTGATGATCGCCACGTTGCGCGCGAGCGCGTCGGGCCCCGCCTCCATGCCGAACGACTTGCCCTGATCGTTCGCGGTCCCCGTCGGTAAGATCCCGAGGGCGACATCCGGAGCGTGATCCGAGGCCAGGATGCCCTTGGCGACCTCGGCAAAGGTCCCATCGCCTCCCATCGCCAGGACGACGCGCGCCCCCTCCTCGTCGATCGCGCGGGTCACGACGGCGACCGTGCCGCCCGCGGGCTCGGTGGCGACGAACCGATGTGGGACACCCGCCTCCGTGAGGCGCGCCTCGGCCTTCTCGATGTGCTCACGCGCTCGCCCACTCTGCGCGGTGGGGTTCGCGAACAGCACGATCGGCTGGTCGCGCCTCCAAGCATCGATGCCTGCCACCGTGAGAGTATAGAACCGGTACATCGCGATGATGGGCGTTCCTGTGCAACTCGGTGCGGGTCGATTCGACGTGCGCCGTTGCCTCGGCCGCGGCGGGATGGGCACGGTCTACGAGGCGATCGATCGCCGGACCGGCAACGCGGTCGCGATCAAGCTGCTCGGCGATCTGGACGCCCAGCGCCTGTTCCGCTTCAAGAAGGAGTTCCGGGCGCTCGCCGACCTCCAGCACCGAAACCTGGTCCGGCTGCACGAGCTCATCGCCGAGGAGGATCGCTGGATCATCTCGATGGAGCTGATCGAGGGTCACGACCTGTTCAGCTGGTTGACGTGCCGCGACACCGACGACACCAGCCCCGGCGTCGTACCGCCCGGCCAGCACCGCTTCGACGAGGATCGACTGCGCGCCTGCCTGCCGCAGCTCGCCGCTGGCGTCGAGTACCTGCACACCGCGGGGCGCATCCACCGCGATCTCAAGCCGTCGAACGTGATGGTCGACCGCAGCGGCCGCGCGGTGATCCTCGACTTCGGGCTCATCGCCACCTCGGAGGCCCGCAGCTCGGCGAGCGGCCACGAGGTCGTGGGCACCGCCGCGTACATGGCGCCCGAGCAGGCCAAGCTCCTGCCGGTGACCCCCGCGGCCGACTGGTACGCGATCGGCACCGTCCTCTTCGAGGTCATCACCGGCGTGCTGCCCTTCGAGGGTGGGCCCATCGATCAGCTGCTGCAGAAGACCCAGCGCGACGCCCCGCGCGTCTCCAGCCTCGTGCCCGACGTCGCCGAAGATCTCGACGAGCTCGTCGCCGCGCTGCTCGAGCGCGAGGCGGCCCGGCGCGCGGGCAGCAAGGAGCTCGAGCGGGCGGGCGGTGTGCGACCGCGGCGACAGGCGACGGCGCGGCTGGTGACGGCGGTGACGACCGGACCGCTGGTCGGGCGCGACGACGAGCTCGACGCGCTGCGCGCCGTGCTCGCGGCGACGCGCGATGGCCAGCCGGCAGCCGCGCTCGTCATCGGCGAATCCGGCGTCGGCAAGTCGATGCTGGTGCGCGAGCTCGCCCGCTCGGTGGCCGCGGATCCCCGCGCCATCGTCCTGGCGGGCCGCTGCTACGAACGCGAGTCGGTGCCCTATCGCGCGTTCGACGGCGTGATCGACGACCTGTCGAGCGTGCTGGCGCAGATGGACGCCGACGCGCCCGAGATCCCGCTGCCCCGCGACGTCGGCGCGCTCGCCCGCATCTTCCCGGTCCTGTGGCGCGCGCCCGCCGTGGCCCGGACCGCGCACCACGAGGTCGGCCACCAGCTCGACCAGCGCCTGCGCGCCGTGGGCGCGCTGCGCAAGCTGCTCGATCGCCTCGCGGATCGGAGCCGTGTGCTCATCGTCATCGACGATCTGCAGTGGGCCGACGCCGACAGCCTCGGCCTCCTGACCGAGCTCCTCCGCGACGAGGGCCCGGCGGTCGCGCTGATCGCGACGGTGCGGGTGAGCGGCGACGAGCTGCCGGCGCGCGTCGCGGCCGCGATCGATCGCGTCGGCGCGCGCACGCTGCGGCTGCGGCCGTTGCCCACCAACGAGGCACGCGCGCTCGCGGTGCGCCTCTGGGACGAGGTCGGGGGGGCCCGCGCGATCGACCTCGACGAGGTCGTGCACGAGACCGGCGGTCACCCGCTCTTCCTCGACGTGATGCTGCGCCATCTCGCCGAGAGCGGCGGCTCCGCGCTC
The DNA here is from genome assembly GCA_002344285.1 of Myxococcales bacterium UBA2376. Classification (GTDB taxonomy): domain Bacteria; phylum Myxococcota_A; class Polyangia; order Haliangiales; family Haliangiaceae; genus UBA2376. Next base: position 12,045 of record DDTA01000251.1, on the reverse strand, counting down.
GTCGACCTCGACGCCGCGATCAACGCCCGCACCAACGCGCTGCCGGCGGACGAGCGCCGCCTGCTCGAGGTCGTGGCGGTCGCGGGCGCCCCGCTCGATCGCCGCATCGCCGCCGACGCCGCCGGCCTCGACCGCGTCGAGGTCGCGGCGCGCGCCGACACGCTGGTCACGGCGCGGCTCATCGCATCGCGCCACGAGGCGCTCGAGTGCTACCACGATCGCGTGCGCGAGGCCGTGGTCACCGGCCTCGGTCGGCGCGAGGCCGCGACCCACCGCGCGCTCGCGACCGCGCTCGAGCGCCACGGCAACGCCGACCCCGCCGAGATCGTGCGCCACTGGGAAGCCGCCGGCGAGACCGAGCGCGCCGCCGAGCTCGCCGTCGCGGCCGCCGAGCGCGCCGAGCGCGTCCTCGCCTTCGACCAGGCGGCGCGCCTGTACGAGGTCGCGCTCCGTCGCGGCAACCTCTCCGCCGTCGAGCGCGAGGCCCTCGAGGTGCGACGCGCCGAGGCGATGGGCGACGCCGGACAGGCTCACGAGGCCGCGCGCGCGTTCCTCGCGATCGCGGAGAAGGCGGGCGCGACGACGCGGCTCGAACGCCGCCGCCGCGCCGCCGAGCTCTTCCTGCGCCACGGCCACCTCGACGAGGGGCTGGCGACGCTCGAGGCGGTCCTCGCCGACGTCGGCCTCAGCTTGCCGGCCTCCCCTCAACGCGCGCTGAGCAAGCTCCTGTGGCATCGCGCGCTCCTGCGCGTCGGCGGCCTGCGCTTCCGCGAGCGCGACGCGATGGCCGCGTCGGCGCGCGATCTCCTGCGGGTCGACACCTTCCGCACCGTGGGAATCAGCCTGTCGATGGTGCACCCGGTGATGGCGAACTACTTCACGTCCGCCGGCCTGCGCCTGGCGCTCAAGCTCGGCATCGCCGATCGCGTCGCGCTGGTCCTGCCATTCGAGGCCATGTTTCACAGCGTGAGAGGGATCCCCAGCCGCGAGCGCGCGCTCGCGATCGCCGAGCTGTGCAAGCGTTTCCACGACCCGGTCGACAACTCGTACCTCGACGGGCTCCACGTCGCCGCCCACGGGCTCACCGCATACTTCTGCGGCGAGTTCCCCGCCGCCGTCGAGCACCTGAAGAAGGGCGAGGAGATCATGCGCGCACATCCCGCCGGCAAGGGCTGGGAGCTCACCAACGCGCGCATGTTCCTCCTCCTCAGCATGCGCTTCCTCGGCGAGACCGCCGCGCTCACCGAGCGCGTCCACGAGCTCCTCCGGGACGCCGAGCGACGCGGCGACCGCTACGCGGAGACCACCCTCACCCGCGCGCTCAACGTGGTGTGGCTCGTGCGCGACGACGTCGCCGGCGCGCGCCGGGCCATCGAGCGGCGCTCGTGGTCGCCGCCCAAGGGGACGTTCCACCTCCAGCACTGGTACGAGGTCCGCGCCGACGCCGACACCAGCCTCTACGCCGGCGAGCTCGGCGGTCGCGCCGAGGCGATCCTCGACGGCATCGAGCGCTCGGAGAAGGCGCTCCTCGGCCGCGTCGCGTCGGTCCATGCCGAGAACGCGTGGATCCGCGGGCGAGTCGGCCTGCAGCAGCTCGGCGACGGCGACGCCTCGGGGCGCGGCCTGGTCGAGCGAGCGCTCCGCCGCCTCGACGGCCGTGCCGAACCGTACGCGGCGGTGTGGGCGCAGCTCCTGCGCGCCGGGCTCCACCTGATCCGCGGCGACGAGGAGCCTGGCCTCACCGCGCTCGGCGACGCCGAGCGCCTCGCGCGCGCGACCAGCATGAACCTGACGGCGGCGGCGGCGCAGCTGCGCCGCGGTCAGCTCCTCGGCGGCGAGGCGGGCGACGCCCTCGTCGCCGAGGCGAGGGCGTGGATGCGGGAGCAGGGCATCCGTAACCCCGAGCGTATGGCGCGCGTCTGGTGTCCGGGCCGCCAGGGCACCTGAAGCCGATTCCTGGTAGAACCCGGGGCACATGCCGTCTCTGCCTGATCGTCTGCTCCACCCCACCGACGAGCACTCCATGCTGCGCGACACCGTGCGCCAGTGGGCACGCACGGACGTCGAGCGCCAGGCGATGGAGCACGACCAGGCCGGCACGCTCAACGTCGCGCTCCTGCACAAGGCCGGCGAGCTCGGCCTGCTCGGCGTCACGATCCCGGAGGCCGACGGCGGCGCCGGGCTCGACGCCGTCGCGTCGGTGATCGTGCACGAGGAGCTCGCCTACGCCGACCCCGGCTTCACGCTGGCGTACCTCGCGCACGCGCTCCTCTTCGTCAACAACTTCTACTACGCCGGCAACCCCGCGCAGCGCGCGCGCTACCTCCCGCGGGTCCTCTCCGGCGAGACCGTGGGTGCCATGGGCATGACCGAGCCGTCGGCCGGCACCGACGTGCTCGGCATGGGCACGGTCGCGCGACGCGACGGCGACCACTACGTCCTCGACGGGCGCAAGACCTTCATCACCAACGCGCCCGAGGCCGGCGTGTTCGTGGTCTACGCCAAGCTCGACGGCCGCCTCACCACGTTCATCGTCGAGCGCGGCTTCCCCGGCTTCTCGACCGGCGCCAAGATCGACAAGCTCGGCATGCGCGCGTCGACGATGGCCGAGCTCATCTTCGACGGCTGCCGCGTGCCGCAGGCCAACCTGCTCGGCACCGAGGGCGGCGGCATCACCAACATGATGCGCAACCTCGAGATCGAGCGCCTCGGGCTGGCGGCCATGAGCCTCGGCATCGCGCAGCGCTGCCTCGACGCCATGACCCGCTACGCCGTCGAGCGCCAGACCTTCGGCAAGCCGATCGCCGAGCACGGCCAGATCCAGCGCTACATCGGCGAGAGCTTCGCGCGCGTCGAGGCGATGCGCGCGCTGGTCTACGGCGTCGCCGCCACCGTCGGCCCGCAGCACCGCAACCGCCTCGGCACCGACGCCGCCAAGCTCTTCTGCTCGACCGCGGCCAAGGAGGTCGCCGACCACGCGATCCAGGTGCTCGGCGGCTACGGTTACTGCGCCGAGTACCGCGTCGAGCAGTTCTGGCGTGACGCCAAGCTGAACGAGATCGGCGGCGGCACGATCGAGGCGCACCAGAAGAACATCACGCGGGACCTGACGAGAGCCTGAAGCCTTCGAGGAGCTGAGGCGCCCGTCACGCACGGAAGGCGTCAGGTCCGCTTCCCCTGACGCCTGATCCTGATGCCTTCTTCCTCTGGGACCTGAAGCCTGATGCCTGATGGTTCAACACAACGTCGCGGCTGAGAGGAGACAGGTACGGAGACGGGGAACCCGCTCATCCTGAGCGAGCGCGAGTCGAAGGACGGGACGAGGCTCGCGAAGCGCACGAACGTGCGGCAGCCGCGGCCCCGGGAACGGCCGGCGCGAGGCCGGATCGCTTCCGCGCGCGCATGGAACGCGCCCGTCGCGCCACCGACGGTGCGTGCCCCGAAACCGTGCCCCGATACCGTGCCCCGAAACGTGCCCCGAAACCGTGCCCCATGACCGCCGTCCGTGGACTCGACATGACTGTCCGCCTTTCGGACAGTCGAACGAGCACCGATCGAGAATCGACCGAGTTTCGGTCGGCGCGCGACCGAATTCTCTTGACGAGCTCCGGACGTGCGCACGGTGCCTCGTCGAGAACCGTCGAAGAATCGCGTCGACGCGCGCGCGTGCTCGCGCTGGCTGCACGCGAAGACACCGGCGGTCGTTTCTCGATATGCGCGCGTTCACCCTCGATCACGTCTCCAATGACACGTTGCTCGCCGACCTCGCGGCCCTGGTCGCGACCGATCGACAGACCACCGCCGCCCTGCTCGCGCACCTGGGCGAAGTCGACGAACGCAAGCTCTACCTGCCCGCGGCCTGCGCGTCGATGCATGCGTACTGCGTGCGGGTCCTCCACCTCGCCGAGGAGGTCGCGTACAAGCGGATCCGCGCGGCGCGGATCGCCCGCCAGTTCCCCGTGATCTTCGACGCGATCGCCGAGGGTCGGCTGCACGTGTCGGGAGTCCTCATGCTCGCGCCGCACCTCACCGACGAGAACGTGCGCGACGTGCTCACGGCCGCCAGTCACCGGACCAAGGCCGAGCTCGAGGCTCTCGTCGCACGGCTGGCGCCGCGGCCGGACCTGCCGGAGCGGATGGCGCGGATGGCGCGGGCGCCGCAGGCCGGCGCGGCCAGCGAGTCGCTCCAGCTGGATCCAGATCCAGCGCCGCCTCCCTCCGACCCCGATCCAGCAGGTCGTCCGCTGGACCTGGATCCAGTTCCGGGGCGCATCCAGGCGCGCTCACCGGACCGGTACGGGCTGCAGGTCATGATCGACGGCGCGACCCGCGACAAGCTCTTGCGCGCGCAGGCGATCCTGCGTCTTCGCAACCCCAGCGGCGAGCTGGCCGAGGTCCTCGACCTCGCCCTCGACGCGCTCCTCGAGAAGCTCGAGAAGCAGAAGTTCGGCAAGACGTCGCGGCCACGCAAGGCGAAGGCGCGTGGCGAGGACGCCGACGCGCGCTACGTGCCCAACGAGGTCCGGCGCGTGGTCAGCGAACGCGACGCCGAGCAGTGCGCCTTCGTGAGTGACGACGGCGTGCGCTGCACGGAGCGCGGGTTCCTCGAGCTCGACCACCGGACGATGGTCTGTCGCGGTGGTCAGCCGACCGCCGATGGAATGCGATGGCTGTGCGCGCCCCATAACCAGTACGAAGCGGAGCGTCAGCTGGGCGCCGACTTCATGTGCGCGAAGCGCGAGCAGGCGCGTGAGCGCCGGGGCGGCCGGACGGCGCGGCCCACGACGGACGCACGGCCGATCGAGCCGCCGCGGCATTCGACCGCCGAGGAGACCGCCGGCAGCACTCGCGCTGACGCTGGCAGTGCGCGCGCGCGTCGCCCGGTCGGGCGAACCACGATGTGTTGAATCATCATCAGGCTTCCGGAAGAAGGCTTCAGTTGTCAGGTCCGCTTCCCCTGACAACTGATCCTGATGCCTTCTTCTTCAGGGACCTGACGCCTGATGCCTGACGCCTTCCTTGCGCAACGGGCGCCTCAGCTCCCCGATCTTCATGCGCGGGGCCCTCAGGCGGGCGCGAGATCGGCGATCGCGCTCATGCCCTGGATCTTCTCCAGGCAGCGGCGCAGGTGCGAGCGGATCTTGTGGTTCTTCGAGTAGACGGTCTTGAGCGAGATCTTCATCTCGGCCGCGACCTCCTCCGCCTCCATGCCGCGCGCGTAGAACAGGTCGAGGAACTGGCGATCCTTGTCGCTGAAGTCGCCGAGGATCTCGTTCAGGCTCGCCCACCGCTCCTTGTCGAGGAGGGTGTCGAGCGGCGTGCGGTCGTACGGCTCGTGCGGGTCGTACGACGGGTCGAGGCGATCGTTCACGTTGCGACGCATCGTGCCGCGCAGGTAGTCGAAGCCGGCGTTGACCGCGATGATGCCGATCCACGAGCCGAGCTTGGTGCCGCGCGCCGGGTCGTACATGCGGAGCTTGTGCATGTCGTCGCGGACGAGCGAGACCAGGACCTCGGCGAACACCTCGTCCACGTCGGCGTTGGCGGCGTACGGCGCGTACTTGTTGGTCACCTTCGTGATGCAGCGATAGATGAGCGCGCGGTACCGGCGCACCAGCTCGTTCCACCCCTGCTCCTCGCGGCGCAACACGCGCACGAGCAGCTCGCGATCGGACCAGTCGGCAGCGTTCGGCGAGGGGCGAAGGGCGAGCACCGGCATGGCCGCGACCAAGAGCAAGGGGGGTGCCATTCGCAACCGGCTGAAATCTCAGACGCAAATCCGGATTCACAGGTCCTGCCCACCATCCGTTGGTCTATTCCACCATCACGAGGGAAGGATCCCGGGGGGAAGCCCGTACCACGATCTGCCAATCAGCCCTCCGAGCCCGCCAGGCGGCGGTGCTGAACGAGGCGGCACCTCCGGGCACCTCCGGGCACGCCAGGGCAGTGGTCCGATGTTGGCGCCGCGGCGCCGGTTGTGATGGCCCGGACCCACCTTCACCCGGCGAGTGTGGCAGCCGAGAGACAGCCCTCGCGCCGAGCGCCGCGCGCTTTCGCAGGCTTCGCGTTCCGCGCCGGTGGTCCGTCGGTTGCTACTCCGTCGCGTCGTCCATGCGCACGTTCGGGATCCTCGCCGCCAGCGCGCTGCTCGTCGTGGCCGCCATCGCGGCGCGCGGCCGCGTGCTCGGCGAGGTCGAGGCCGCGGCGAGCCCGGCCCCGGCCGTCGCTGCTCCCGCGGATCGGGAGGCGGTCGTGACCGTCCGCATCGCCGGCGAGAACCTGCCCGTCGCCGCGCTGGAGCGCGCCCTCACGACCCGCAAGGGGCGGCGCCTCGCCGACGACGATCTGACCCACGACCGGGCGGCGATCCTGGCCACGCTCGAGGCGCGCGGCCACCTGGGGGCCGCCGTGACCGGCGTGCGCGTGACGTGGGCGAGCGGCGCCCACGTCGTCTTCGACGTCACCTCGGGCGGCGTCTACCACGTCGACGAGGTGAAGGTGGTCGGCGCGCCGGCGACGGTCGCGCGCGAGCTCGCCCGCGTGCCCACCCTGCTCCGCGGCCAGCGGTGGCACCCGGACCGCGCCGCCGACAACGTCTCGCTCCTGCGCGAGTGGATGACGCGCCAGGGCGTGCCGGCCGAGGTCACCGCCCGCCGCACCGTCGATCACGTGACCAACACCGTCGACGTCGTGTTCGAGGTCAAGCCGACGAAGCCGGCCGCGCGCCTCAGTCGCGGCGGGTGACCGGCAGGACCGCCGTCGGACGCACGCGCTCGTCGTCGTTGCGCGCGAACCGGTCCCGCCCGGTCTCGTTCCACCACTGCGACCAGCGCCGGTGCGCGTCCTCCCGCTCGCGCCGGCCGTGGCTCGGATCGAAGCCGAAGAACTCGCCGGTCAGGCGGCGCAGATCCTCGGCGGCGGCGCCGCGCAGCGCCACGTCCTTGTGCCCGAGGGCGGCGATGAGCCACTCGATGCGGTGGCGCTCCTTGTGCTCCTCCCACCACTTGCGCCACTTGCGCTCGGAGGTCCCGAAGTCGCAGCGCGTGAGGGCGACCAGCGCGCGCCGGGCGAAGTCGGCCCGCTTGCTGTCGCGCCCGACGACGTCGACGAGATCCGGGATGGCGGCGACGTCGGCGAGCTCGGCGATCGCCTGCGACGCGGCGGCGAGGCGTTCGAGGTCGTCGGAGTGGAGCGCGTGACGGCAGCGCACCATCGCCAGATCGAGATCGCGCAGGGGGTACCCGCTCAGCGCCTCGATCGCCGCGCTGCGCACGCCGTAGTCCGCGTCGAACAGGCGCTCGACGAGCGCGTAGACCGCGCTGCGCGGACGGATCGCCGCGGTGCACACGGTGGCGTAGAAGCGAACGTCGCGCCGCGAGTCGCCCATCTTCTCGAGCAGGAGCTCGCTCACGGGCGCGCCGAGGCGCACGACCAGCTCGAGCAGCCCGCCGTACTGGACCGGGCGCAGCGCGCGCCCGCTCACCTGGTAGCGATCGACGCGGAGGCGACCCGGGAAGCGCGCGGGCAGGAGCGGCACGACCTCCTCGGCGCGGCTGACCGCATCGGCGATCGCGCTCTCCATCTTCACGTCGTCGTCGCCCTCCACGTCGTCGAGCACCGCCTCGATCGAGCGCGTGGTCGCGACGGCGATCGAGCCCGCGGCCGCGACGGCATGCGGCACCTCGGCGGGGTTCACGCCCGCGGGCGCGGCGGGCACCGACCACTCGACCGTCTTCTTCTGCACCTTCTTGGTCGCGATGTCATCGGCCGCGACCTCGGGCGTCGCGTCCGACTGGCTCGGCACGCGATAGCCGACCGACTTGGAGCGCACGATGAGCCGGCCGAGCGCGTCGGCCGTCGCCGCGGCGAGCGGCAAGAGCTCGGTCACCTCGGCGAGGGTGACCGGCTCGCGCAGGCGGTGCGCGATGGCGAGCGCGATGCAGCGATCGCGCAGCAAGATCGGCAGGAGCAGCGCGGTGGACGGCACCTCGCCGCCCATGCGCGCGATCATCACGTCGATGTCGGTGTTGCCGCTCGCCACCGGCCCGACGTAGGGGTGGCGCGCGTGGGTCGTCGACTGAAACGGCGACGTCGTGTCGAGCGGGATCAGCACCGACGACATCGCGCTCGTGTCGACGCCGTCCTCGGCGAGCGCGACGCGGCCGATCGCGGCGCCGCCCTGGACGGTGAGCAGCCCCGCCCAGCGCGTCTTCGAGCGCAGCGCGCGCAGGAGGATCGTGAAGACCTTGTCGCGATCGGTGGCGGCGCTCATCAGGGCGCGCGCCGTCGGCACGTTCAGCGGACTACCGTCGTCGGGGACCTGGGGAACCGGCGGCGCCGACAGCGGCGTGTTGCCGCTGACCAGCGGCCGGCGCGGCACGCCGTCGCTGGTCGGCCCGCTGATCGGGCCCGAGTCGCGGATCGTGGTCGTCGCCGACCGCCGCTCCTCGGCCTCCAGCCGCCGGGCCTCGACCTCGGCGTAGTGTGCGGCGACGGTCTGCGCCGACATCTCGCCGGTCTTCGAGCGCGCCGTGATCGGCGGCGGCGGCCCCTCGCCGTCGGCCGGCTCCTCGGCCGTCAGCTCCATCGTCGGCGCGCGCGCGGACGCCGGTCCCATCGGCGGCGGATCGGTGGGCGCGCGGGTCGGCGGCGGCGCCACCGGCACCTGCTGGGTCACGCGGCGCTCGCCGCTCCGCTCCATCGCGGCGCCGGCCGCGGCCGTCAAGGTGCGCGTGGTCGGCGTGCGCGTCGCCGGCGGCGGACCACCGACAGGCTCGATCACGTGCATCTTCATCGTCGCGTGCTCGGGCGCCACCGGGCGCACGATCGGCGAGCGCACGTCGACCACCTGGTGCTCCTCGCCGTCGACGATGACGGTGCGCGCGCGCCCGACCGGCGACGTGATCGGCGAGGCGTCGGCGGCGCGCGCCAGCGTCGAGAACCGCGCGGTCGTCTGGCCGCCGTAGTTGCGCGTGAGCACCATGTGCCAGCGGTACTCGGGCACGATGAGCGGCTGCACCGGCACGTCGAGCTGATCGGCCAGCTCCTCGAGGAGCCCCATGTCGACGGGGTCGTGCACAAGGGCGCGCAGCGACCCGTCCTCGAGGGTGAGCGGCACGACGCGGTGCCGGAGCGCGAGGTGCTCGGGGCAGATCTTCACCGCCTCGGCGTCGAAGACGTTGCACTCGGCGCGGGTCGCGGGCGGCAAACCCGAGGCGAGCGCCAGGTACTGCGTCAGCCGGTCCTCGGACACGAGCCCCATCTCGAGCAGCGTCGTGTCGAGGCTGCCGCCGTAGATCACCTGGCGCTGGTACGCCTTCTCCATACGCTTCACGCCGACGAGCCCGTCGCGTACGAGGAGAGAGCTCAGGCGTGAGGACATGGGGTGCCGTCAGGCGCGAATGACGTACGTGCCGGCGATCCAATCGTGGAGGCCCCGCTTCTCGGCGTCAAAGCCGATCCACAGGAAGCCGAGAAAGAGGGTCGCGAGCGACGCGAGGTAGCCGGCGGTGCGCAGCCCGACCCGAAGGTACGACGGGGCATCGCCGTAGACGTCGATGACCCGCATGTTCATGAGGCGCATGCCCATGGTCTGCGAGATCGTCGCCTGGAAGACGAAGAGGTAGACGGTGGCGACCGCGAGCGTGATGATCACGGCGGTCATCACCGCCGGGTCGCTCGTCAGCATCAGGTCGAGCCAGAAGTCGACGTCGCGGGTCTTGCCCGGCGGCAGGTGGATGCCGGCGATCGCGCATGCGATCCACGTCAGCAGGATCGCGACCGGCACGATGATCGCGGCATCGATCGAGGCGCCACCAAGTCGCCGCCAGAAGCCGGCGACGGTGACGGTCGATGCGGCCGCGCGCGGGCGAGCCGCGGGGCGCGCGCCACTGTGGCTCGCGGGCCGCGCGCTCGGCACGGTCGGCTCGCTCGCGGCGATGACGCCCTCGCTCATCCTGTCCTTATACGGCCGGGCCGCCCCCCGGCGCAAATCACGGGAATCCGGCCATACCGGCCGCCCGCGCCGCCCGCAGGGCGCGGATGGCGAAGACCGCCGCCGCTCCCGCGGTCTCGGCCCGCAGGACGGTCGCCCCGAGCGACACCGGGACGCACCCGGCGGCCACGGCCGCGGCGATCTCGTCGACCGTGAGGCCACCCTCGGGCCCGACGACGAGGGCCACGGAGGCCGCGGTCAGCGGCACGGCGGCGAGGACCGGCGCGTCGGTCGCGGGGTCGGCCACCAGCCTGACCTCCGCCGCGAGCCCGGCGAGGGCCGCCTTCAGGTCCGGGAGGGCGACCACGGGCGGGACGTCGGCGCGCCCGCACTGCCGCGCCGCCTCCTGGGCGATGCGCTGGTGGCGGACCTGGCGCTTCGCGCGGCGGTCGGCGTCGAGCCGCACCACGGCGCGCGCGGTCTCGACCACCACGACGGCGTCGGCGCCGACCTCGACCAGCTTCTCGAGGCACCAGTCCATGCGTTCACCCTTGAGCGCCGACTGGACGACGGTGACGTGGGGCGCGGGCCGGGGCACCTCGCGCGGCGCGGCGACGTCGAGGACCGCGTGGGCGGCGCCGACCTCGACCGCCACCGCCGGCGCCTCGCGACCGGCGCCGTCGAACACGACGATCGCGTCGCCGACGGCGAGCCGCCGCACGCGGAACAGGTACGCGTGGTCGTCGCCGTCGATGGTGAGCCGACCGGCCACGAGCCGCGGCGGCGCCACCAGAAGTCGCGCGGTCACACCCTGTTTAGTACCGCACTCGACCAGGCCGCGTCGTCGGGGCTCTCGTGCAACACGACGAGCGCGAGCCCGCGCGCGACGTACTCGTCGGCGACGGCGGACGCCTGCGGCGTGAGCAGGCCGGAGAGGACGAGCGTCCCACCCGGCGCCACGCGCGCGGCGATCGCGTCGGCGAGCGCGCGCAGGACATGGGCCTGGATGTTGGCGAGGACGAGCGGGAAGGCGCCGTCGACCTCCTCGACGGGAGTGCCGGCGCTCGCGACGCGGGCCGTGACCCCGTTGTGCGCGACGTTCTCGCGGCACGCGGCCACCGCGATCGGATCGTTGTCGATGGCGAGGATGCTGGCCACAGGCCACAGCTTGGCCGCGGCGATGGCGAGGATGCCCGAGCCGGCGCCGACGTCGAGCACGCGGTCGGGTGACGCACCCTCGCCGGCCAGCCGGTCGAGCTCGGCGAGCACCAGCCGCGTCGACGCGTGGGTGCCGGTCCCGAACGCCATGCCGGGGTCCAGATCGATGACGACCTCACCGGGCGCCGCCTCGTGGCGCTCCCAGCTCGGCACGATGACGATGCGCGGGGTCACCCGCGTCACGTGGAAGTACTTCTTCCAGGCGTCGCGCCACTCGGCCTCGGGCAAACCCGGCTGCGCACGCACAGTCGAAGGATCGACGCCGAGGCCGGCCTCGGCGAACGCGGCGACGGCGGCGCGGACCTCGGCCAGCGCCGCCTCGCTCGCGGAGAGCGGCGCCCAGATCACGACCTCGTCGCCGCGGATCTCGGTGCCCTCGCGGGCCGGTTCACACGCATCGGCGAGGAGCGCCGCGACCTCGTCGACGTCGACGGCGGTCGCGGGGACGATGATCTCCACCCAGTCAGACACAAGGGGGCGAGCTACATGCGGCCGGGGCCGGGGCCGGAGCCCATGCCCGTCTTCCGCTTCATCTCGCGACGGAGCCGCTTGCGCGCCTCACGCGTCTTCCGCTTCTTCTTCACCGAGGGCTTCTCGTAGAAGCGGCGGCGCTTGAGCTCCTGCAGGATGCCCTCCTTGGACATCTTCTGCTTGAGGATCTTCATCGCCTTCTCGAGGCTGTCCCGAACCTCGACCTCGACAGGCTTTCCGAAAGAGTTCTCCATGGAGGTCAGGAGGGGTAGCCGATCGGGGAGATGGAATCAAGCCTGAAGCCCTCTTCCCGAGGCCTGATGATTCAGCACAACGGCCCACCCGGCCAGGCGGGCGCTTCGCACCTCAGCGACAGCGCGAGCTGATCGAACGCCCCCTCCGAGCACCGGAGCGGGCGCACC
>DDTA01000044.1 GCA_002344285.1 Myxococcales bacterium UBA2376 | reverse complement strand
TGCGCTTCATGACGTCGGCGCCGGTGCCGTCGCTCCACAGGACCGGCACGAGGCCGATCATGGTGGTGAGCACGGTCATGAGCTTGGGCCGGATGCGCCGCGCCGCGCCGTCGACGATCGCCTCCTCGAGATCCGCCTCGCTCTGGAGATGGCCCTCCTCGCGGCGCTGCTTGTGGGCGAGTGTCAGGTAGAGCAGCATCACCACGCCGGTCTCGGCGTCGAGGCCGGCAAGCGCGATGAGGCCGACCCACACCGCCACGCTCATGTTGTAGTCGAGCAGGTAGAGCAGCCAGATCGCGCCCACGAGCGAGAACGGCACGGCGAGGAGCACGATGCCGGTCTCCACCAGCGACCGCGTGCTCAGGTAGAGGAGGAAGAACACGATCGCGAGCGTCACCGGGACGACGATCGTGAGCTTCGCGCGCGCGCGCTCGAGGTGCTTGAACTGGCCGACCCACTCGATGCGCGTGCCGGCCGGCAGCTTCACCTCGCGCTCGACGACCGCGCGCGCGTCGGCGACGTAGTCGGCGATCGGCCGGTCGGTGTCGACGAAGACGAAGCCGACCAGGCGGCCGCCCTCGGAGCGGATCATCGGCGGGCCGGTCAGCGTGCGGATGTCCGCCACCTGCGACAGCGGCACCTGCGTGCCCTGCATGTTCGCGACCAGGACGTCGCCCAGCCGCTCGGGGTCGTCGCGCAGCTCGCGCGGGTAACGCACGTTGATCGAGAAGCGCTCGCGGCGCTCGACCGTCTGCGACACGGTCATGCCGCCGATCGCGCCCTGCACCACCTCGTTGACGTCGGCGACGGTGAGGCCGTGGCGCGCCGCCCGCTCGCGGTCGACGACGATGTCGACGTAGAAGCCGCCAGTCGAGCGGTCGGCGAACGCGCTGCGCGTGCCCGGCACCTGGCCGAGCGCGCGCTCGATCGCGATCGCGGTCTCCTCGATCTCGACCAGCGAGTCGCCGAACACCTGGACGCCGAGCGGGCTGCGCACGCCGGTCGACAGCATCTCGGTGCGGGTCTGGATCGGCATCCAGAAGATGTTGGGCATGCCCGGGTACTGCAGCTGCTCGTCCATCTCCGCGACCAGGCGCTCGTAGGTCATGCCCTTGCGCCACTGGTCGCGCGGCTTGAGGACGACGACGGTCTCGGCCATGCCGATCGGCGCCGGATCGGTCGCGGTCTCGGCCCGGCCCATCTTGCCGAACACGCTCGCCACCTCGGGGAAGGTGCGCAGCTCGCGGTCCATCGCCTGCAGGACCCGCGAGGCCTCGGCGTCGGACATGCCGGGCGGCGCGGTCGGCATGTAGAGGATCGCGCCCTCGTGGAGCGGCGGCATGAACTCGTTGCCGAGCCGCAGGAACGCCGGGATGGTGAAGGCCATCACCGCGACCGCCGTGCCGACCACGAGCCAGCGCTGGCGCACGACGAAGCGCACGACGGGGACGTACGCGGCGACCAGCCAGCGGTTGATCGGGTTGGTGTGCTCGCCGCGGATGCGGCCGCGGATGAAGATCGCCGCGAGCGCCGGCGTGAGCGTGACCGCGAGGATCGCGGCGAAGCCCATCGAGTAGGTCTTGGTGAACGCGAGCGGCTTGAACAGCCGGCCCTCGGTGCCCTCGAGGGTGAAGACCGGGATGAACGCGACCGTGATCACCAGGAGCGAGAAGAAGATCGAGGGCCCGACCTCCTGCATCGCGCGGACGATCACGCCGGTCCGGTCACCTTGCTTGCCGCCCTCCTCCCAGGCCTCGAGCTTCTTGTGGATGTTCTCGATGAGGATGATCGAGGCGTCGACCATGGCGCCGATCGCCACGGCGATGCCGCCGAGCGACATGATGTTCGCGGTGAGCCCCTGGAAGCCCATCGGGATGAAGGCGAGCAGCACCCCGAGCGGCAGGGTCAGGATCGGCACGAGCGCGCTGCGCACGTGCAAGAGGAAGAGGAAGATGATGATGCTCACCACGATCATCTCCTCGAGCAGCGTGAAGGTGAGCGTGTCGATCGACTCGAGGATGAGGCCGGACCGATCGTAGGTGACGACGACCTCGACGCCGTCGGGCAGCTCGATCTCGGCGAGCCGGCGCTTCACCGCGTCGATGACGTCGAGCGCGTTCTCGCCGTAGCGCATCACGACGATGCCACCCGTCACCTCGCCCAGGCCGTCGAGCTCGGCCAGGCCGCGGCGGGCGTCGGGCCCGAGGCTGACGGTGCCGACGTCCTTCACGAACACCGGCACGCCGCCCATGCCGAGCTTCACCGGCACCAGCTCGAGGTCGCGCACGCTGGTCACGTAGCCGCGGCCGCGGACGACGTGCTCGTGACCCGCGATCTCGATCGACTGGCCGCCGACGTCCTCGTTGGAGCGGCGCACCGCGCGCATCACGTCCTCGAGCGTCACGCCGCGGGCGCGCAGCTTCACCGGATCGACGGTGACCTGGTACTGCTTCTCGAAGCCGCCGACCGACGCGACCTCGGCGACGCCGGGCACGCTCTCGACGGCGTAGCGCACCTTGAAGTCCTGGATCGCGCGGAGCTGGGCCAGGTCGTGCTGGCCGGTGCGATCGACCAGCGCGTACGAGAACACCCAGCCCACGCCGGTCGCGTCGGGACCGAGCGTCGGGTTGACACCCTCGGGCAGGCGCGCCTGCGCCTCGTTCAGGTACTCGAGCACGCGGCTGCGCGCCCAGTACATGTCGGTCCCGTCCTCGAAGATCACGTAGACGAACGACATGCCGAACATCGACTGGCCGCGCACCGACGTCACCCGGGGCGCGGCGATGAGCGACGTCGAGATCGGGTACGTGATCTGATCCTCGACCAGATCGGGGCTGCGCCCCATCCACTCGGTGAAGACGATGACCTGCGCGTCGGAGAGATCGGGGATGGCGTCGAGCGGGGCCTTCCGCAGCGACAGCCAGCCCCAGACCCCGAGGCAGGCGACGAGCATGACCACGAGCAGCGGGTTCTTCGCGCTGCCCTCGATCACGCGCGCGATGGGCCCGGTGCGACTCGCGGCCGGCCTCACGGCGCACCTCCCGCCCGCTCCTCGGTCCACAGCTTGGCCGCCGAGCGAATGCGGCTCTCGGCCGCGACCAGGAAGTTGCCGGACGTCACGACGGTCTGGCCGTCGGTGAGTCCGGCGAGCACCTCGACCATGTCGTCGGTGCGCGCGCCGAGCGTGACCTCCTGCGGCCGCAGGCGGCCCTCGCCGAGATCGACGAACACGAGCCGCCGCGTGCCGGTGTAGACGACCGCGTCGATCGGGACCTGCAGCCGCGTGCCGAGATCGATCGCGAACGAGACCGACGCGTACATGTCGGGCTTGAGCTCGCGATCCGCGTTGGCCAGCTCGATGCGGACCTTGCCGGTGCGCGCGACCGGATCGAGGTAGGGATAGACGTAGGCGACCTTGCCCTCGAACGTCGTGCCCGGCAGGTAGCTGAGCTCGACGGTCGCGGGCTGGCCGCGCGTCACCGACGGCAGGTCGGCCTCGAACAGCTCGGCCTCGACCCAGACCTTGTCGAGCGCCGCGATGCGGAAGAGGCGCTCGCCGGCCTGCACCGCCGCGCCCTCGACGACGTGCTTCTCGATGACGTACCCGCCGGCCGGCGCGTAGAACGGCACGTCCTCGAGCGGCTCGCCCTTCGCCGCGATCTGCGCGAGCTGCGCCGCGGTGAGCCCCCACAGCTCGAGCTTCTTCGCCGCCGCGCGCTCGAGCGCCTCGTGCCGGCCGCGCGCGAGCAGGTACTCCTGCTGCGCGGCGAAGAGCTCGGGGCTGTAGAGCCGGAACAGGAGCTGGCCCTTGCGCACCGGCTGGCCGGTCTGGGTCACGTGCAGCTTCGTGATCCAGCCGCCGAGCTTGAGCGTGACGTCGCGCAGGCGGGTCTCGTCGTAGGCGACGCGGCCGACCGCGCGCAGCGTGCGCTTCATCGGCGCGCGCGCGACCTTGCCGGTGCGGATCCCGATCTCCTTGCGGCGGGTCTCGTCGACCACGACCACGCCGCTCTCCAGCTCGTCGAAGGTGACCGGCGAGAGGGCCATGCCGCAGATCGGGCAGGCGCCGGGCGCGTCGCGCCGCACCGACGGGTGCATCGAGCACGTGTAGTGCGACACGTCGCCGCCCGCGTGGCCGTGGCCCTCGTGCGAGACCATCGCGCCGGCGGGGACGGGCGGCGCGGCGGCGACGCCCCACGTCGACGAGCTGCCGCACGCGAGCATCGACGGCCCCATGTACGGGTTCTCGAGCGCGTCGCTGCGCTGCAGCCACTTCTCGAAGCCGTCCGCCATCGGACAGCGGAAGACGTGCCAGCCGTCCTGCAGGCGCGGGTCGGCGGCGGCGAGCGCGATGAGCTGGCGGTTGAGCTCGGCGAAGGCCGCGCGNNTCGGCGAGCACCGCGGCGACGTCGCCGGCGCCGCCGGGCAGCGCCGCCTTCGCGGCGCGCAGCGCGTGCACGACCTCGCGCGCCGGCGGGGCCAGCGCGTCGTGGCGGTCGCCCGCCAGCTCGGCCCGCAGTCGCTCGACGGCGCCGAACGCGGTGCGCAGCGCCGACACGCTGGGATCGGGCAGGACCGTCGCGCCGAGCACCGGCTCGCTCGGCCTGGGCGGCGGCGCCACCGACCGACATTGCCAAAGCCAGCACAAAACCGGTCCAGAGCCGCGACGCGGCTGGAAATGCACCTAACATGTGACCCACCCCTGGGT
>DDTA01000090.1 GCA_002344285.1 Myxococcales bacterium UBA2376 | reverse complement strand
CGCTCGGGCTCACGCCGCTGGTCGCCGCCGGCCTCGGCCACGGCGAAGGCGCCGGCGCCGCGATGGCGCTGCCGCTCGTCGCCGCGGCCGCCGCCGCGATCGGCTGAGCGAGCTCAGCCGCCGGCGCTCGCCTGGCAGATCAGGTCCGGCGCGCAGGCGTCGTCGGACTCGGGGCTCAGGTGGAGGAGGAGCGGTCGCGCGCCGAACGCCGCGTTCTGCGGCGCGATGAGGAGGAGCATCACCGTGCGCGCCGTCGGGAACCGGGTCCGCGGGCGCGCGATCAGGTGCGGCACGCAGGCGCCGATCGTCGGCATGGGCGTGAGCGCCCCGCTCGCGTTGGCGTCGACGAAGCCCACCTCCCACTCGGCCTGCTCGACGCCGCCGACGACGGCCCACGCGCACTGCGCCGGCAGCTGGATGCCGGGAAAGACCAGCGGCGTCCGGCTCGCCGGGCACGCCGCGTCGCTGAGCGCGACGCGACAGTCGAGCCGGCCGGAGCCGTTGCCGGTCGGGCAGCCGACCGGGTTCGGGCTCTCCAGGCACGACTCGGGCGGCGGCGGCGCACCGCACAGGAACGGCGGCGCCGGCGTCTGGCTGAACGCGCCGGGGAGCGGCTTGCAGTCGAGCGCGCCGGGCTCGCCGACGAACTCGCCGCGGAGCTCGTCGCACGCGACCTGGCCGAAGTAACACTTGTCGGGCTGATCCGGAATGATGCAGGGGATGGCAGGCGCGAGGAACCCGTCGCACGCGTCGTCGCGGCCGTTGCAGGCCTCGCCGACCGCGGTGCCCGCCGGCTGCTGGCCCGCGAGCTTCTCGTCACAGTCGGCGGGCCGGACCGCGCAGACCCCGTGCACGGCGTTGACGGCGCCACACACCGTCGCGCCGCTGCCGTCGAGGTCGAAGGTCGGATCCTGACACACGCCGTCGCAGTCGTTATCGATGTGATCGCACACGCCCAGGTCGTTCTCGTTGTCGGCCGCGCCCGGGTGGACGGTCGCGGGATCGAGCCATGGCGTGCGACCGTCGGGATCGTCCATGCAGTCGCCGTCGCAGCTCGAGAACCCGTCGCCGTCGGCGTCGAGGTTGTTGCGGCTGGGATCGCGGTCGTCGCAGTCGGCGTCGCCGACCGCGTTGTCGCAGTCGAGATCGTCGACCGGCGTGATGCGCGACGGCGTCTGCGTGTTCATCCCCCACACGATGCACGCGTCGTCGATCGTGCCGGCCGCGCCGTCGGGCGCCGCCAGCACCAGCGGCACGACGCGGATCTCGCCGGCCTGGAAGCCCATCGGCGCACCGGACGCCGCGAAGCCGGAGAGGCGGAACGGCAGCCGCGCATCGTCGGGATCGACGCCGACGGCGGCGGCGAACATCATCGCGCCGATCGCGGTGAGATCCTCGCTGGTCGGCTCGAGCAGGTAGCGGAAGGGCTCGTCGAAGTCGGCGCGCGACATCGATCCCGAGTGGTACGCGTCGGATGACGCCGCGAAGTACGACGGATCGTCGGTCGCGTGGCCGACCCAGATGCGCAGCGTCTCGAAGTCCTCGCCGTTCTGCTCGAGCGTCGTCGCGAGCTCGGTCGAGAGCGAGATCTCGAGGACGATGCCGGTCTCGCCCCCGCACGCCGCCCCGACACACGCCATCAGCGAGGCGAAGGTCGTTCCCACCAGACGCGAGGTCTTCCCCATACGACCAGGATACCCAATTGCCGCGCCGTCCGGACGCGGGGTCGATCACGTGCGCGGCGGCCGTTCGAGCAGCGCCCGGGCGAGCCGCTCGACGAGCGCGCGGGCCCGCGCCGGGGGGACGCCGCGCTCGCGCAGGGCATCCCACACCCGGCCGCCGAGCACGAGATCGAGGAGCTCGAGCAGGTCGCGATCGTGCGCGGTCTCGGCGGCGAACACACGCGCGACCACACCACGCCGGCGCTCGGCGCTCTCGGCGACCGCGGCGGCGACCACCTCGAAGTCCTGGGCGAAGCGCGCCGCCGACGCGCGAACTGGCCGTGATCGCTCGAGCTCCTGGCCACGCTGGGCGAGCAGGGCGGCCAGGCGGTCGCCCGCCGCGCCGGTGGCCGGTGGCTCGGGCGCCGCGGGACGTGCGTGATAGGACGACGAGGCCGCCGCGAACAGCGCGGCGCGGGTCGGGAAGTGCTGTGCGATCGATCGCACCGACACGCCGGCGCGGCGCGCGATCGCGGCCGCCGTCGGCGCGGGGTCGCCTTCCTTCACGAGCGCGAGCACGGCCGCGACGATCGCCTGACGGGTGCGCTCGGCGCGGGCGCGGCGCCCGTCGACCTTCACGGGTCGTCGGTCGGCGGGGGCAGCCGGCCGGCGGCCTCGTTGTAGCCGTTGCGCGCGCGGACGTTGTCCGGATCGAGCTGCAGCGCCTTCTTGAAGCTCTGCTCGGCCGCGGACGCGTTGCCGCTGTTCAGGTGCGACTCGCCGAGGAGCACGTGGACCCGCGCGCTGCGGGGCGCGAGCTTGGCGGCGCGCTTGAGCTGGCGGATCGCGTCGGTGTAGAGGCCCTGCTGCATCGCGACCTCCCCCATGCCGAGGATGGCGTCGACGTTCTTCGGGTTCGAGGCGAGCGCCTTCTGGAAGTTGCCGGCGGCGCCGGCCGGATCGCCCCCGCGCAGCGCCGCCTCGCCGGCCTTGGCGTAGAACTCCGCCATCTTCACGGCTTCGTCATCGGCGGCACCGGCGCCGCCACCGCCACCGCCACCGCCGTCGCTGCTGCTGCCGCTTCCCGGGAACGGATCGTCGATCGAGCGGCGCGTCGTGGTCGTCGTCGTCCGGGGATTCGTCGTGGTCGGATTCGTCGTCGTCGGATTCGTCGACGCCTTGACCGCCGCCGCGTCGACCGGCGGCGCCACCGGCGCCACGCTCGCGTCCTTGCCGGGTGGCGGCGTCACCGCCGCGCCCGAGGCCGACCCGGACCCGGAGCCCCCGCTGTCGTTCACGAGCCCGGCCTGCGGCTGCGCCTCGCCCGGTTTCGGCTCGCGCTTGTCACTCTTGCCGCCCGAGCCGATCACCATCACGGCCACCACGAGCACGACGACCGCGACGCCGGCGATCGCGAAGATCTTCTTCGTCGGCGGGCCGCCGTCATGGAGCCCGTCGTCGAGCATGCTGTCGCCCGGATCGATGTTCCGGCGCGCTCGCTCGAGCGACCGAACCTGGCTGTCGCCGAGGGCCTCGCCGTCTCCGGCCGCGAACCACGCACCCGACAGGTTCATGCTGTCCGACGTCGGCACCGGCGCCTCGCTCGGCCGCTTGCCACGCGCCACCTTCGGACGCTCGACGGTGTCGGCGTCGTCGGTCGCGTCGTCGTCGGTCGCGTCGTCGTCGGTCGCGTCATCGTCGGTCGCGTCATCGTCGGGGTCGGCGCCCGCGGGGACGGGCTGCGCCGCGATGTTCATGCTCACCCGCTCGCTCGCGCTCGACTCGGCCGAGGCCGGCGTCGGCGCGGCCGCCGCCACCACCGCGGGCGCCGCCGCCGCCACCGCCGGCGCGACGACCGGCACCCCGACCGCCGGCGTACCCGTCGGCCCGCGCCGCGAGTCGCTCTTGCCCGCCGAGGGCTCGCCGGCCGGCACCGCGATCGGCACGGCGTCGTCGGCCGGGATGGCGCCGGTGGCGAGCCCGACGCGCATCGCCTCGACGAGCTTCTGCGCCGTCACGAAGCGAGCGTCCGGCGACTTCTCGAGCGCGCGCATGATCGCGGCGTCGAGCCACGCCGGCACGTCGGGCCGCTTGCTGCGCACCGGCGCCGGCAACTCGTTCACGTGCCGCGTGAGCACGTCGAAGACCTTGCCGCCGACGAACGGCGGCTCGCCGGTCAGCATCTCGTAGGCGATGCAACCGAGCGAGTAGAGGTCGGCGCGTCGATCGATCGCGTCGCCCTTGGCCTGCTCGGGCGACATGTAGCGAGGATCGCCGAACGTCATCCCCAGGCTCGTCGACGCCGCCGCGCCCCCGCTCTCGACGAGCTTCGACAGCCCGAAGTCGAGGAGCTTGACGAAGTTCGCCTTGCCGCGGCGCACGGCGAGGTAGAGGTTGCGCGGCCGCAGATCGCGATGCACGAAGCCGACCGAGTGCGCCTCGACCAGCGCCTCGCCGACCTGCATCACCACGTCGGCCACACGCTCGACCTGCATCTTGCCGTCGCGCGCGAGCGCCGCGTCGAGCGTCTCACCCTCGAGCAGCTCCATCGCGAGGTAGAGGCGCCCGTCGGGCGTGCGCCCGAAGTCGTGGATCTCGACGATGTGCTCGTTGTCGATCTCGGCGACCGACGTGGCCTCGCGCCGGAAGCGCTCGATGGCGAGATCGTCGCGCGAGAGCTCGTGGTGGAGGACCTTGATCGCGACCTTGCGCCGGAGCGTCACGTGCTCGGCGCGGTAGATCGTCCCCGACTTGCCCTGCCCCATCCGCTCCTGGACGAGGAAGCGCTCGCCGAGCACCTTGCCGATCAGCTCGTCGGTCGCGCCTTCCCGCACCCGCGGGGTCCCGCAGGCGGGACAGAAGAGCGCGGCAGGTGCGAGCTCGCGCCGGCAGTTGAGACACGTGAGGGGGGCGGGGTTCATCTCGTGGGCGGACATGGTGGGGAGTGCCCGGACCGCGCTGTCGAATATAGCGCACGGATTCCGGACCTTCCCGTGTCTATGCACGCGCCGCGCCAGGCATTTCCGGGCACCCGTGACGAGCCGCACCGAGGGCATGCGCACCCTTGCGCCACGCCCGCCCCGCTCGACCGCCGTGACCCGCCGTTCTCTCTGCCAAAAAACCACGGCTCCGCTGTCGCGGATCCACCACGATCGCGGCGGCCGGCCGCCGCCCGGACGCTACTCCGTGCGGCGGCGGAGGAGGTCGCGGATCGCGGCCTCGTAGTCGTCCTCGCCGATCACGCCCTTGTCGATGAGCACCTTCACCAGCGCGGCGATGCGCGTGGCGACGTCGGCCTCGTCGGCGATCTGGTGGAACGGGACGGTGCGCGAGTGATCCTGCGTGTCCTCGCCGTCGACGCGCGTGTGCGGCCTGGTGTGGACGGTGACGTTCGCGCCGAACACCTTGCCCGACTTCCCCTGGCCCTGGCCCTGGCCCTGCTTGCCGGCGCCGCGCTTCAGCACCTGCGTGTTGAGCTCCTTGTAGCCGCGCTCGACGAGCTCGAGGATCGCCGAGAGCGGCAGGAGCGCCGGATCGACGACGGCGCCGGTGACGCGCTCGACCTCGGCGATCGCGCCCATGTCGGTCGGATCCGCCATCGCCAGCCAGATCTCCTTCTCGTCCTCGGGCGGGCCGCTCACGCGCAGCGGCACGACGCACAGGCGCCGGCACAGATCGCGCGACACCTCGCGCAGCGCGTCGGTCTCCGGCTTCACCGCGCGCGGATCGACCGAGAGCAGGCGCAGCTCGCGCCGGAACGCGCCGACGAGCGCGACCTCGTCGACGCCGAGCTCGCGCACGAGCGCGACGACCAGGGGCACGCGCTTCTCGTCGGCGAGCTGCTCGGCGCGCCCCACGTCGGCGCGCGACAGGAGCCCGGCATCAACCGCGATCTGGGCGAGGGTCTTCGGCACCAGTCCCTTCGCGCACCCGGCAGGATTCGAACCTGCGACCTTTGGCTCCGGAGGCCAACGCTCTATCCAGCTGAGCTACGGGTGCAACCCGAGTACAGATACCCGGAACTCTTACGTTTCGCAAGGGTCGCAGGGTTATTGCACGCGGGACACAGGACCGGTAGGGTCCCCACCACTGCGCGTCCCCAGGCGCGCGCGAGGTTCTAGATGTCAAAGACGCAAGAGCTCGACCGTGTCGTCATCCGCTTCGCGGGCGACTCGGGCGACGGTATGCAGCTGACGGGCACCGAGTTCACGAAGGCGGCGGCGGAGGCCGGCAACGACATCTCGACGTTCCCCGACTTCCCCGCCGAGATCCGCGCCCCGGCCGGCTCGCTGTTCGGGGTGTCGGGCTTCCAGCTCCACTTCTCCTCCGGCGAGATCTACACGCCCGGCGACGCGCCCGACGTGCTCGTCGTCATGAACCCGGCCGCGCTCAAGACGAACCTCAAGGATCTCGTCGACGGCGGCGTGCTCATCGCCAACTCCGGCGCGTTCATCGAGTCGAACCTCAAGAAGGCCGGCTACACGAGCAACCCGCTCGAGGACGGCTCGCTCTCCAAGTACCGCGTCCACGCCGTCGACATCTCGCACCTGACGGTCACCGCGCTCGACGGCTCGGCGCTGTCGACGAAGGAGAAGGGGCGCTCGAAGAACTTCTTCGCGCTCGGCCTGGTCTTCTGGATGTACGGCCGCGATCCCGAGACCGAGGTCCGCCGCATCATCACCCAGTTCCAGAAGCGCCCGGAGCTGGGCGAGGCCAACGTCAAGGTGTTCAAGGCCGGCTACCACTACGGCGAGACCGCCGAGGTGTTCCAGACGGTCTACAAGGTCCCGCCCGCCAAGTTCGCGCCGGGCATGTACCGCAACATCACCGGCAACGAGGCGCTCGCGATGGGCCTCATCGCCGGCGCGCACCTCGCCGGCAAGACCGTCTTCTACGCCGGCTATCCGATCACGCCAGCGTCGACGATTCTCCACTCGCTGGCCAAGTTCAAGAACTACGGCGTGATGACGCTGCAGGCGGAGGACGAGATCGCCGCGATGGGCGCCGCGCTCGGCGCGGCGTACGGCGGCGCGCTGGCGGTGACCGCGTCGAGCGGCCCCGGCATCGCCCTCAAGCAGGAAGGCATCGGCCTCGGCGTCATGACCGAGCTGCCCGTCGTCATCGTCAACGTGCAGCGCGGCGGCCCGTCGACGGGCCTGCCGACCAAGACCGAGCAGAGCGATCTGTTCCAGGCGATCTACGGCCGGAACGGCGAGGCGCCGGTGCCGGTGATCGCGGCCAAGTCGCCGGGCGACTCGTTCTACGCCGCGATCGAGGCGGTGAAGGTCGCGATCCAGCACATGGTGCCGGTCTTCCTGCTCTCCGACGGCTACATCGCCAACGGCAGCGAGCCGTGGCCCCTGCCCGACGTCTCCAAGCTGCCCCGCTTCGACGTCCAGCACCGCACCGATCCCGAGGGCTACTTCGTCTACCAGCGCAACCAGGAAACCCTGGCGCGCGAGTGGGTCGTGCCCGGCACGCCGGGCCTCGAGCACCGCATCGGCGGCATCGAGAAGGACTTCCTCACCGGCAACATCTCCTACGAGCCGGCCAACCACGAGCGTCAGGTCCACGTGCGCGCCGAGAAGGTCGAGCGCGTCGCGCGCTCGCTCGGCGAGCTCGACCTGCGCGGCGAGACCTCGGGGGACGTGCTGCTCATCGGCTGGGGCGGCACCTTCGGCTCGCTGCGCCAGGCGACCGAGGAGCTGCGCAGCCAGGGCAAGCGGGTCTCGCACGCGCACCTGCGCTGGCTGTCGCCGCTCGAGCCCGGCCTCGAGAAGATCATCGGCAACTTCCGCCACGTGATGGTCGCCGAGCTCAACACCGGCCAGCTCCGCACGATCCTGCGCGCGAAGTTCCTGATCGACATCAAGGGGCTCAACAAGGTCCAGGGCCAGCCCTTCAAGGTGCGTGAGGTCGTGAACGCCCTCGAGCCGCTGTGCGAATCGAAGGCCACGTCGACCGCCGCCACCACCACCGCCGCCGCCGCCCCGGCCCAGGCCTGAGACAGGACCCAGACGACCATGAGTGACCCCGCTCCCAAGCTCGTCAAGCTGACCAAGAAGGACTTCGAGTCCGACCAGGACGTCCGCTGGTGCCCAGGCTGCGGCGACTACGCGATCCTCGCGACCGTGCAGCGCTCGCTGGCGCAGATGGGCGTCAAGCGGGAGACCACCGTGTTCGTGTCGGGCATCGGCTGCTCGAGCCGCTTCCCGTACTACATGAACACGTACGGCTTCCACTCGATCCACGGTCGCGCGCCCGCGGTCGCGACCGGCCTCAAGCTGGCGCGCCCCGATCTCGACGTGTGGGTCATCACCGGCGACGGCGACGGCCTGTCGATCGGCGGCAACCACCTGCTGCACGCGCTCCGCCGCAACTCCGATCTCAAGATCATCCTGTTCAACAACCAGATCTACGGCCTGACCAAGGGCCAGTACTCGCCGACCTCCAAGCTGGGCACGCGCTCGGGCTCGACGCCCGCCGGCTCGATCGATCACCCGGTCAACCCGCTCCAGTTCGCGCTCGGCGCGGGCGCGACGTTCGTCGCGCGCTGCACCGACACCGACGCCAAGGGCCTCGGCGCGATCCTCCAGCGCGCGTATCAGCACAAGGGCGGGGTGCTGATCGAGATCCTCCAGAACTGCCCGGTGTTCAACGACGGCATCTGGGATCCGGTCAAGGAGGACCCGAGCGGCAAGCAGATGCCGCTCGTCGACGGCAAGCCGCTCACGTTCGCGGGCGGCACCATGGGCATCCGGCTGTCGCCGGACCTGCGGCCGGAGATCGTGAAGGTCGGCGACGACGGGGTGAAGGAAGAGCAGCTCCTGGTCCACAACGAGCGCGGCAGCTCCGGGTACGCGTATCTCCTCGCCGGCATGACCCACCCCGAGTTCCCGGTGCCGGTCGGCATCCTCCACGTCGAGGACAAGCCGACCTACGGCCAGATGGCGCACCAGCAGATCGCGGACGCCAGGGCCAAGCAGGGCGAGGGCCAGCTCGACAAGCTGCTCCTCTCCGGCATGACCTGGGAAGTCGGCCCCGACGGCACGCGCCACTGACGCGCCGCGCAGGTGCGCCGGGTGTGCCGCGCGTGCGGCGCCGTCGCCGTGACCCGCCGCACGCGCGCCTCACGTGATGCTCACGCGCGCGCTCCTCGCCGTTTCACGCGTCGTGCCGCGATGGTGGTGCCAGCTCGCTGCGCCACCATGCCCGCCCGTCTCTTCCTCGAGCTCCTCGCGCTCGCCCTCGTCGTGATCGTCACCGCGATCGCCCTCTGGCGCAGCTGGTCGCGCGCCGACGATCACCGTACGCGCGCGGCGCCCGACGACGGCGAGCGCACGACGTTGTCCGTCGATCTCTCCGACCGCGAGCCGTGACGGTCAGCGCTTGGAGAACAGGCCCGAGGGGTGGCTCGTCGCCGGGGGCAGCGCGCGCGGGTGCGCGGCGTGGAGCGTGGCGTCGTAGATCCAGAGGCCGCGCTCGAGCACGTTGACCCAGCGCTCGAAGGCGGCGGCGAAGCTCGCGTCGATGACGACGAAGTCGGCGGCGCTCACCATCGTGATGAGCTGCCCGCGCGCGCCGGCGGGGCCGGGATCCAGGTCGAGGAACGTGCGCTCCGAGTCGCGGCGCACCGGCCCGGCGACGGGGATGCGGCCGGTGCGGTAGACGCCGCCCTTGAGCTTGCCGCCGGCGTCGAACCACTCCTTCTTGGGCTGGCGCTTGGCGGCGAGCTCCTGCTCGTCCTTCCAGCGCTCGACGATGCGCGCCAGCGGCAGGAGCGGCGGACAGCCGGGCATCCACGGGAACGCGGGCGCGCCGCCGTCGATCGCCTGCCCGTCGTGGATCGCGAGCGACGCGCGGAAGTCGGGCGGGAAGGCGAGCTTCATCGTCTTCTCGGCGGCGGCGATCGCCTTCTCCGGCGCGCCGGCGTTGAGGGCCAGGGACGGCGCGCCGGTGCTCGCGACCCAGGTCTCGAGGCGACGCCAGAGCTCGCCCACCCTGGCGGCGTGATCGACGGGCGGCGGCGGCGGCGGCGCGACCGGCGCCGCGGGACGCGATGGCGCGGGCGACGCGCCCGTCCGCGGTGGCGCCGCGACCGCCTTGATCGGCGAGGTCGGTCGCGCCGCGCGCGAGGCCGGCGCCGACTCCGGCCTGGCCGGCGCCCTCTCGGCGGCCTTCGCCGCGACCTTCGGCTTCGCCTTCGCGGCCGGCTTCTTCGCCGAGGCCTTCGGCTTCGCGGCAGGTTTCTTCTTCGCGGCCATCGCCGCTACGGTACCAGAGCGCCGCCATCCCCGGCGGCGGGGGCCACCGGCTTCGACACGGCGTGACCGCGATACTCGCCGGTGATCGCGCTGCGGCCGACGAGGAGCGCGGCCATCGCCAGCGCGGTGGCGACCACGGGATCGTCCTCGCGCATCTCGGTGGCGTCGTTCTTCCACGAGCCGTCCGCGCGCTGCCGCGCCACGAGCTCGCCGACGAGCGCGGGCGCCCACGCGCCGGTGCCCGTGGCCCGCATGGCGTGCGCGGAGGTCCACGCCCAGTAGTAGTAGGACGACGCGCGACGCACCTCCTGGGCGAACTCGCCAGGGTTGCGGGCGGCGTCGAAGTGGCGCGCGAGCCAGGCGTCGGCCCTGGCCACGCGCTCGGGCGAGGCGCCGAGCCGCCTCAGCGCGCGCGCCCCGTCGGCGGTCATCGAGCCGTACGAGCGGAAGCCGGCCGCGTCCGAACCGGCCTTGTTGGCGTCGGGCACGGCCGGCGAGAAGAAGAAGCCGCCGTCCGCGTGCTGACAGCGCTCGACGAAGCCGCGAGCGCGGACGAGCGCGGGGTCGTCGGGCGGCACGCCGGCGGCGACGAGCGCGCCGGCGACGAGCAAGGTCGCCGACAGGTTGCTGCTCAGCATGTCGTCGTGGATCACGCCCTCGGGCCGCACCGGGACGCGCGCGTGGTAGCCCCAGCCGCCATAGGAGGCGTCGTCGTCGCGCCACCCGTGCTCGGGCCCGAGCTGTCGCCGCCTCAGCTCGTCGACGAGCTGCGCGCGCACGCGGAGATGACGCGCGTCGTTCGAGAGCGTGAAGGCGAGCACGGCGAGCGCGGCCGCGTACGTCGGATACGCGACGTCGCGGAGCGCACCCTCGTCGTCGACGAGCGTGACCAGGAAGTCGCAGGCCTTCGCGAACGCCGCGCGCTCGCCCGCCATGCCGAGCGCCATCGCCGCGAGGCCGGTGAGGGCGTAGCCGTCGCGGAAGGCCGCGTAGGTCGGCGACCGCACCGCGCCGTCGGCCTCCTGGCGCGAGACGAGGAACGCGGCGCCCCGTTTCACCGCGGCGTCGAGCTGCTCGAGCTGCGACGGTGGAGGTGCCGGCCGCCGGTCGCCGCATCCCGCCGCCGCCAGCGCGACGGCGACGGCGACAGCGACGACGACGTCAGCCGGCGATCTCCAGCGCCGCCGGCGCGCGGTCGCCCATGAGCACCAGGAGCGCCGCGGCCGTGCAGAACGTGCGCCCCGTGATGCAGTGGTGACCGGTCCAGCTTCCATCCTCGTTCTGCACCTTGTTGACGAGCGTCGTGATCTGCGCGTCCCACTTGGCCCACTCGTCGCCGCCCTTGGCCACGAGGCTCTCGCTGATCATCATGTACGACAAGAACTCCTCGCCGCCATTGTTGCCGAAGCCGGCGATGAACGAGTCGTTGCTCAGGTTCGCGACCAGCGCGCCCTCGACCTTCGCCGCCGCGCCGTCGGACTCGGCGGCGCGCGCCTCGGCCGCCGCGACCGCGGCCGCCGACGGGACGTCCGGCGTCTGGTTGGCGTTCTGCGCGTTCGCCCGCTTCGCCTTCATGCTCTCCGCCTTCGCCTTGCGGGTGGTCGCGGTGTCGCGCGCCGCCGCCGTCGCCGCCGCGCCGCCGTAGAGGCCGATGCCCGCCGCCTCGTCGGCCGCGAACGTGTTGGTCTGGAGGTTCACCTGGCTGTGCGCCTGATCCTCGAGGCGGTCGAGCGCGACCTCCGAGACCTCGATGCCGCGCTGCGCGGCGCGGTTCATGCCCTTGGCGGCGAGCGCCTGCGAGAGCACCGGCGCCCAGCCGCCGCCCTCCCACGTGCCGTCCTGGCGCTGGTTCCGCTCGATCTTCTTCACGACCTTCTTGAGCGCCTTGTCGAGGCGCGCGTTGGCCGGGCCGTCGCGCATCGTGCCGCGCGCCTCGGAGAGCACGAGCAGCGCGGCGAACGTGTCGGCGTACGGGCCGATCTTGGCCTGCACCCGCGTGCCGCGCACCGACGACACGTAGAGCGAGTCGGAGTCGGCGTTCTCGATCTCCCGCAGCACGTACTCGAGCCCCTTGTGCACGACGTCGCGGTGAGCGCCCTTGTTGGGCGTGTGCCCGGCGCGCAGGAACGCGAGCAGTGCCATCGACGTGTCGGCGACGTTCGCGGTGTCGCGCAGCCCGTCCATGCTGTGCCCCATGCCGGCCGCCTCGTCGCCCTGCCCCCAGCCGCCCCCCGACAGCTGGTGCTCGGCGAGCCATCGCAGGCCCTTGTCGACCGTCGTGCTGATCGGCTTGGCCTCCCCGCGCGGCCGCGTCACCACCTCGATCCCGCTGCCTTTTCCGGGATCCACCGCCACCAGCGGGTCGCCGCGGCCGTGGTCCTTGCTCTTGTGGGCGCCACAACCAAACATGGCGAGGGAGAGGACGAAGGCCAGCGAGCGAGTGCGGGTCATGACGCCTTGGAACGCCGGACCCGGCTCCTCGATCTAACGTAGGATGCCGGGGCCCCCCACATGAACTCGATCCGCGCCGCGCTCGCGTCACAGCTCCTCGGCCTCCTCGGCCTCCTCGGCCTCCTCACCACCACCGCCTGCGCCGGCGGCGCCCCGCC
Organism: Myxococcales bacterium UBA2376; assembly: GCA_002344285.1. GTDB lineage: Bacteria > Myxococcota_A > Polyangia > Haliangiales > Haliangiaceae > UBA2376. The sequence continues at coordinate 13,136 of DDTA01000090.1, read as the reverse complement.
CGGGTTCTCGAGCGGCGACGCCTGGGTCTTCCCGCTCGTGGGGCCGCTCGAGAACGGCGTCCTCATCACGCCGGTGATGTTCGGCGACGAGGGGCCGTTCCTGTTCGTCATCGACCCCGACGCGTCGGCGTCGTCGCTCGACCTCGGGCTCGCCGCGAAGCTCGGCTTCCACACCACGCTCGGGCCGCGCCTCATCGACGAGAGCGACACGTCGCGACCGACCCGCGTCGCGGAGGTGCCGGCGATGACCGTCGGGACGCTGACGATCAAGGGGCGCGTCATGTCGCTCCACCCCGACGGCGCGTTCGCCACCGACGGCCGCGCGATCCGCGGCGTGATCGGGCGCGACGTCGTCGCCGACTCCCTCGTCTTCGGCTTCGACCGCGGCGCCGGGGTCGGGTTCCTGGCGACGCGCGAGAGCTTCTCGGCGCCGGCGACCGCGATCCGCATCTCGTACGGCAAGGAGACCATGCGGCGCGGCGACACCGAGCCGACGTCGCTCCGCGGCCCGACGGGCAACGTGCCCCGCCGCGTGGCCAAGGCCAGGGTGAACGGCGTCGCGATGGAGCTCCACCTCGACCTCGGCGCCGTGCAGAGCCAGCTCGCGCAGGATCGCTGGAAGGGCGCGCGGCTCGCGCCCGTGCCCTACAAGGCGTCGGTCATCGACGAGCTCGCCACCACGCGCGCCGTCGAGAAGGCCGGCATCGCCAACCACGTCGAGCTCGGCGCGGCGAGCGCGATGGGGCTCGTGATGATCCCGTACGGTGACCGCCGCTTCGACGCCGCGGACGTGCACGGCACGCTCGGCCTCAACTTCTTCGCGCCATACAAGGTGTGGGCCGACTGGCACGACAGCGCGTTCTACCTGGTGCCGCGCGATGGCGACGCCGAGGGTGTCACCGAGCGCATCGCGCGCTGGGACGCGCCCGTTCTCACCAGCTGCAAGGCGCCCGGGTGCGCGAGCGCACGCCTCGAGGCGATCGCCGAGCTCGAGGCGGTCACGCTCGTCATCACGCGCGAGCCGGCCGTCGCAGACCTCGCGTACGAGCTCCTGCTCGAGGCGGTCGGCGCCGACGGCCAGCCGCTCGGGCTGGCGCGCCTGGTCGCGACCTTCGTGCCGGGTGAGCGAGAGATCCGGCAGAAGCTGCCGCCGACGTTCGCCGACGCGCGCTTCCGCGTGCTCGACGTCGACCCGTTCGTCCGCGTCTGCCCGAAGCCGGACGCCGGCTGCGTGTTCGAGCTGACGCCGACGCGCTGATACCCCACACGCTACCCACCGCGCCTCCTCGATACCCTGGGAATCCTACACGCTTGGGATCGAGGATGGCGCAGGAACATGCGGGGGCCCCGCCGACTCGATCAGGGGTGATCCCGATCCCCAAACCCGGCAGCGACACCGGGGTCGTCGATGCCCTCAGCGAGTTCGCGGAGGAGTCCACCCATCCCATCGCGTCTCGAAACGCCGCGCGGCTCGTGATGCTGGTCGGCGACGACGCCGGCCGCGCGTATCCGGTCGGGCTCTCCGCGGTCACGATCGGCCGCGCGTCCGACGCCGACATCCGGATCGATGGCGTCGACGTCTCGCGCTACCACGCGCGGTTCCGGTGGGACGACACCGGACCCATCATCGAAGACCTGGGGAGCCGCAACGGCACCGCCGTGAACGGCGTGCAGGTCCAGGAGCGACGGTTGCGGGTGGGAGATCGTGTGAAGATCGGCGCCAGCGCGATCCTGGTCTTCCTCCAGCCCGACGAGCTCGAACGCCGCGTGCAACAGCTGCAGAAGCTCGACGCGATGACCACGCTCGCGGCCACGATCGGCCACGATCTCAGGAACATCCTCATGATCGTGGCGGTCAACGTCGAGAGCGTGCTGGAGGAGCTCGAGGCCGAGGGCGGCGAACGGTCGCAGCTGATCGCGCCGCTCCGCGACGTCTTCGAGGCGGCCCAACGCGCGAGCGACCTCACCAGCCGGCTCGTGACCTTCGGACGGCGCAGCGCCGACCCCGAGCCACGACGCGCCGTGTCGGTCGACGCGGCGGTCCGGAACACGCTCGAGCTCGTCCGCCACAACCGCGCGTGCGAGATCCGGTTCGCCGTGGAGGTGAGGGAGGGGCTGCAGGTCCGGGCCGCGCCGTCGGCGCTCCACCAGATCCTCCTGAACCTCTGCATCAACGCGATCGACGCCATGCCGCAGGGTGGGCTGCTCGGGATCACCGCGACCACGGTGGAGCTCTCGCGCGCGGCCGCGCTCACGCTCCACCTCCCCGAGGAGGGGCGGTACGTCGATCTGCGGGTGACCGATTCCGGGATCGGCATGGAGCCGGCGACGCTCGAGCGCGTGTTCGAGCCGTACTTCACGACCAAGCCGCCGGGCAAGGGCACCGGCCTGGGCCTCGCCTCGGTGTTCGGCCTGGTCCGCAATCACGGCGGCGCCGTGCTGGCCGAGTCGACGCCTGGCTCCGGCTCGGAGTTCCGCGTCCTCTTGCCGGCTGATTGAGCGCCGGCATCGGGACCGCGCTCAATCGACGTCGACGAGATCCTCGTCGTAGTCGTAGATCGGCACGACCAGCCGGCCGCGCCAGCGCTCGAGCCAGGCGGCGTAGTCGGCGGCGTCGGAGCGGCGCTCCTCCTCGAACCGGCAGCTCTCGCAGGTGAGCTCGACGACGGTCACGGCGGCGAAGCGCGCCTCGACCTTGCGAACCGAATAACTCCCGCAGCGAGGGCAACGATGCTCGTCGGATCCGGCGGCCACGCGGGATTTATACGCTATCGTACGCGCGCTCATGCGGATCGGGGTCACCGTGCTCGCGACCGTCGTCGGCCTCGCCGCCGGCGGCCTGGCTGCCTGCGGCCTGCCCGACGGCGAGTACTTCGGCGTCGTGCCCGAGGTGCGCGACCCCCGGCACCTGCGCTGGTGCAACAACGGGCAGCCGGAGGGGCTCGACCCGGCCGCGGTGTCGAGCACGACGGCGACGCCGCTCGTGCACGCGATGTTCGATGGGCTCACGCGCTACGGCAACGACGGTTACCCGGAGGCGAGCCTGGCGACGTCGTGGGACATCTCGCCCGACCGGCGGCGGGTCACGTTCCACATGCACGACAAGGGGCGCTGGTCGAACGGGCGACCGGTGACCGCGCACGACATCGCGTACCACGTCGTGCGCATGCTCCATCCGCTCACGGCGTCGCCGTCGGCCGACCACCTCGACTGGATGAAGGGCTATGACCTCTACATCGAGCGGCGCGGCGCCGTCTTGCCGGGCGCCGCGGGCGGCCTGCCCGCCGGGACCATCGTCGAGATCACCGGCTGGAGCGGCAAGAGCCTCGCCGAGCACAAGCAGGCCAAGGCCTCGCTGCCCGACCCCAACCAGCGGCGCGCGAAGGCGCCGCTCGCCCTGCGCGAGCTGGGCGCCGCGCCCGGCGCCGCGTACGCCACGGTCCCGCCGGAGACGAACGTGACGCTCATCGAGATCAGCGGACGGCCGGCCAGCATCGACAACCCCGACGGTCAACCGTGGGCCTACGTGCACTGGAACCGCGGCGACGGCATCTTCGGCTGGGTGCCGCTCGCCGAGCTCGACGGCTTGCCGAACGGCGAGGTGCGCTACCGCGTGAAGCCGGTGGCCAGGAACCAGATCCCCGGCCTCGACCTCCCGCTCGACGAGCTGGCCGCCGACGCCAAGCTCGAGCGCGCCGAGGTCGAGGTCACCGGCAAGGACCTGGTGGCGCTGCCCGAGGTCCTCGGCGTCCGCGCGCCCGACCCGTACACCCTCGTGGTCGAGGCCGTGGGGCCGGCGCCGCAGATCATCGAGACCTCCGCCTCGCGCGCGCTGCGGCCGACGCCGCGCGAGGCGGTGTCGCGGTCGCCCCGGCGGTGGGCGCAGCCGGGCACGATCGTGACGTCGGGGCCGCTGCACCTCGTCGACATGCGCGAGCGCGACTACCTCGAGCTGGTGCGCTCGCCGACCTACTGGCAGCCCGAGGACGTGAAGCTCGATCGCCTCACCGTCTACTCGATGGACGACCAGGCGGCGAGCACCAACACGTACTTCACCGGCCGCTGCGATGCGATCCGCGGCTCGAACGTCCCCACCTCCTACCTGCCGGTGCTCTCCGGCGACAAGCGCGGCGGCAAGCCGTACGCCGACTACACCGTGAGGCCGTGGCTCGGGGTCTACTTCATCCTGGTCAACACCAAGCAGTACGACAACGTGCACCTGCGGCGCGCGCTGGCGTTCTCGCTCGACCGCGACCTCATCCCGCGGGTGCTCCACGGTAACGAGTACGGCGTCGCCTCGTACACGCCGGGCACGCCCATCGCCGAGCTCGACGACGCGGACCTGGCGGCGTGCGGCGTCACCCGCGACCAGCGCGGCGTCGCGCTCGTCATCGAGCCGGGCGCGCTCTGCTACGTGCCGCCGCCCGGCCTCGAGTACGACCCCGAGCGCGCGCGCCAGGAGCTGGCGCTGGCACGCAAGGAGATGGGCGCGCGCTTTCCCAGGACGATCGTCTACAAGTTCAACACCGGCGTCGAGTCGCACAAGCTCGTCGCCGAGTACGTGCAGGCGCAGTGGAAGAGCGTGCTCGGCATCGACGTCACCCTCGAGTCACAGGAGTGGCAGGTGTTCCTCGCCGACACCCGCAAGCAGCAGTTCCAGACCGCGCGCCTGGGATGGATCGCGTCGGGCTCCGAGCCCTACAGCCAGTTCGCGCGCAACTGGCGCTGCACCAGCCCCAACAACCGGCCCAAGTGGTGCCACCCCGAGTACGAGGCGATCCTCGACGAGGTGGTCGGCATGACCGATCCGCGGGCGCGGCTCCGCCGGCTGGCCGACGCCGAGAAGGTGATGATCGAGGAGGCGCCGATCATCCCGCTCTACAACTACACGCAGAAGCATCTGCAGAAGCCGTACGTGCGCGACCTGCACATCAACTTCATCGACCAGCCGCCCCTGTGGCGCGCCTGGCTCGACCCGGACTGGAAGCGCGAGAAGTAGTGCTGCGCCTTGTCGTCACCCGGCTCCTCGGCGGCGTCTTCGTCCTGTTCGTCGTCGCCACCGTGTCGTTCTTCCTCCTGCGGGCCGCGCCCGGCGGACCGTTCGCCAGCGAGCGCGTGGTGCCGGAGGCGGTGCAGCGCAACATCGAGGAGCGCTACCACCTGAACGATCCGCTGTGGCAGCAGTACGTGACCCACCTGTCGCGGATGGCCACGCTCGACTTCGGGCACTCGATGAAGCGGCAGCGGACGGTGAACGAGATGATCGCCGACCACGCCCCGCACAGCCTGCGGCTCGGCCTGATGGCGATCGTGTTCGCGGCCCTGTTCGGCACCGTGCTCGGCGTGACCGCGGCGGCCAAGCGCAACTCGGCGACCGACTACACGCTCATGGTGGTCGCGCTCCTGGGCATCTCGATCCCGTCGTTCGTCCTCGGGCCGATGTTCATCCGCTGGTTCTCGCTCGACCTCGGCTGGTTCCCGCCGGCGCGCGCCGAGGGCTTCGAGGGGTACGTCCTCCCGGCGCTCGTGCTCGGCATGATCTACGCGGGCACGGTCGCGCGCCTCGCCCGCGCCGGCGTGCTCGACACGATGAGCCAGGACTACGTGCGGACGGCGCGGGCCAAGGGCCTGGCCGAGCGCGTCGTGGTCTGGAAGCACGCGCTGCGGCTCGGAGTGATCCCGGTGATCACGTACCTCGGGCCGGCGACCGCGGCGCTCATCTCCGGCTCGTTCGTCATCGAGAAGATCTTCCAGATCCCCGGGCTCGGCTACTACTTCGTCGACAGCGTCGTGTCGCGCGACTACCCGGTGCTGACCGGGTTGCTCGTCTTCTACGTCGCGTTCCTGGTGGTGCTCAACCTCGTGGTCGACATCCTCTACGGCGTCATCGACCCGCGCACGAGGGACGCGCGATGAGCGCCGGCGGCAAGGGCGCGAGCCTGAAGATGGAGATCGTCCGCTCGCCGTGGCGCGACGCGTGGCGACGCCTGCGCAAGAACCGGATGTCGGTGGTGATGGGCGCGATCTTCTTCGCGGTCGTCCTGTTCTGCTTCCTCGGCCCGATCGTCGCCGGCTGGTTCGGCCTCGACGCGACCACGATCCGCATCGACCTCGGCGCCACCGCGCCCTCGCTCGCGCACCCGTTCGGCACCGACCTCCTCGGGCGCGACATGCTGGTGCGCACCATGGTCGGCGGGCGCATCGCGATCATGGTCGCCTTCACCGCGACGATCATCGCGCTCTTCATCGGCGTCACCTGGGGCGCGATCGCGGCCTACGCCGGCGGCCGGGTCGACTACGTCATGATGCGCGTCGTCGACGCCCTGTACGGCTTCCCCACGATCGTCTTCGTCATCGTCGTGATGGCGGTCTTCGACACCAAGAGCATCGTCGTGCTCTTCGCCCTCATCGGCGGCATCTCGTGGCTCAACATGGCGCGCCAGACCCGCGGCCAGGTCCTGTCCTTGCGCCACCGCGAGTTCGTCGAGGCGGCGCGCGCCACCGGCTGCGGCCCGGCGCGCGTGCTCTTCCGGCACATCGTGCCCAACGCGCTCGGCGTCATCATCGTCGCCGCGACCGCGAGCCTGCCGAGCGTCATGCTCACCGAGGCGTTCCTGTCGTTCCTCGGCCTCGGCGTGCAGGCGCCCCTGGCGTCGTGGGGCACGCTGGTCTCCGAGGGCAGCTCCCAGATCTCGGTCTACGCGTGGGTGCTGATCGCGCCGGGCGTGGTCATGGGCATCACGATCATGGCCCTCAACTTCCTCGGCGACGGCCTGCGCGACGCCCTCGATCCTCAGACCCGCAAGGACTGAACGGTCCGTTCACCCCGAGCGAGCCCGCGCCGCGGGCGAGTCGAAGGGCGCTACTTGCACTCGAGGACCTCCCGGCAGCTCGCCGCCTTGCCGACGCACTCGGCGTGGACGGTGACGAGGCCGCGGGTCTCCTGGTCGCGCTCGAGCGCGGCGCACGCCGCGATGCACTCGCCTTCGTCGAAGGTGGAGTCCTCGGAGGATGCGGACTCGTGGCAGTCGGCCTCGCGCGTACATGTCTCCCGACAGATCTTGCTCTTGGGCGCCGTGCAGGCGGCCAGAAGACCTACAGCCAGAACGCACAGGCACCACCGGCGCATCGGCGCGCATCATAGCTCCCGTGCAACCGTTGCGAAGCTTCCGTGTCTCGAACGACATGAAGCGTTTCGCCCTGTCGGTCGTCACCCTGGCCTTCCTGGCCGCCCCCGCCCTGGCCCAGCAGCCCAAGCCGGCCGAGGCGCCGAAGAAGCACAAGGTCCTCGACATCGAGGCGATCGACGTCGACGGCGACCGCGTCACCCGGCCGCTCGAGCCGATCAGCGTCGCCGACGCGGCGAAGTCGTCGAGCCTCATCCGCATCCGCCGCGACTTCATCGACATGATCCTCAAGGCCGCCGAAGGCGTCTGATCTCCCGCGTCAGTCCTCGCGGCGCTCGCGCTTCTTCTTCGCCGCATCCTCCCAGCGATCGCGGTGCAGCTCGACGACCTTGTGATCGGCGCGCGCGGCGATCGCATGCGCGCGCGCGTCGCTGACGGCGGCGCGCCACTCGGCGAGCGCCTGCGCGCACGCGGCGAGGTGCGCGCACGCGCGATCGACGTCGCGGCGCAGGCGGAGGGCGTAGGCGTCGCGCCGGGCGACCTCCCAGGCCGGTGAGGCCGGCGCCGGCGTGAGCGAGCACGCACGGGCGGCCGCCCGCGCGGCGTCGACGGCGACGCGCGCCTCCGCGACGTCGGCCTCGGCCTCGGCCTCCCCCGCCAGCGCCGCGGCCAGGTCGATCGCCGCGCCGGTCGCGCGCTGCGCGCGGAGCTCGGCGAGGCGCGCCAGCGGGTAGCGGTGGGGCACCGGTGGAAGGTACCCCAGCCGTGTCTCCCGACACACGCCCTGATAAAGTCGGCGGGCCATGGATCTCGGGCCCAGCGCGGCCGCGCCCATCGAGCGCTACGTGGTGCTCGAGTACCTGTCGGAAGGCGGGATGGGGGCGATCTACCTGGGCAAGAAGCTGGGCGCCGGCGGGTTCGAGAAGGAGGTCGTGCTCAAGCAGCTGCTGCCCGAGTTCACCCAGCAGCCGGAGTTCATCGACCTCTTCCTGCGCGAGGCGCGCCTCTCGGCGACGCTCGACCACGCCAACATCATCCACACCATCGATCTGGTCACCGCCGGCAACGAGTACTTCATCGTCATGGAGTACCTGGCCGGCGCGGACCTGCGCACGCTGGCGAAGCGCGCCAAGCGGCGCCGCAAGGTCTTCTCGCCCGCCGCCGGCATCTACATGGCGCGCGAGGTCCTGTCCGCGCTCGCGTACGCCCACGCCAAGGTCGGCATGGACGGCCGCGCGCTCAAGCTCATCCACCGCGACGTCTCGCCGTCGAACATCCTGGTCTCGCGCAACGGCGAGGTGAAGCTGACCGACTTCGGCATCGCCAAGGCGGCGACGCACACCTCCATCTTCTACAAGGTGAAGGGGAAGATCGGCTACATGTCGCCGGAGCAGGCGAAGAGCGATCCGATGGATCATCGCTCGGACCTGTACTCGCTCGCGGTCTGCCTCTACGAGGTGATCACCGGCGAGCGGCTCTTCGTCGCCGCGGGCCTGACGTCGACGCCCGAGCAGATCTACGGCCAGCCGATCACGCCGCCGTCGCGCAAGGTGCCCGGCCTGCCGCCCGACCTCGACCAGGTGATGTTGAAGGCGCTCGCCATGAACCCCGACGATCGCTACCAGAGCGCCGGGCAGCTGCAGGAGGCGCTCCTTCGCTGCGCCCACCGCAACGGGCTGATGATGTCGGCGTCGGAGCTCGCCCAGCACCTGCGCCAGGTGTGCGGCCCACCCGAGGAGTGGCGCGACGTCGACGAGGGCCTCGCGCCCGCGCACACCGCGGCGCTCGGCGGCGGCGGCACCGAGGTGTACGACATCGGCGACGACGACGACTACGAGTCCGAGGGCACCGTCCGGCTGTCGACCGACGAGCTCGAGGAGGACGACGGGCTCGACGACCTCGTCGGCGCGCTCGCCCGCGAGCGGGAGCGGAAGAACATCCGCGACGGCAAGAAGGATCGGGCGAGCTCGGTCATCGAGATCAGCCGCCTCCACAGCCTGGAGCTGACATCGATGCTCAGCCTCGCGGCCCTGGAGCAGGAAGGCCAGCGTCCGATCGATCAGTGGGACGACCAGCTCGGGCTGGCCGCGGACCCGGTCGCGCCACCACCCCGCGCGGATGACACCGGCATGGTGCCCGTCGTGGCGCCGCCGCCCACCCGTCCCGCCGCGCGCGCCGCGGGCACGCAGGGCGACGTCGCCACCGAGCACGTCCCGCCGGTCCCACCGCGGCGAGGCTGGCTCGTCCCCGCCCTGATCGCGGTCCTGGTGATCGTCCTGGCCCTGGCGGCGGCGTGGGTGATCGGAACGTCCGGTCCCGACGTGAACTGAGGCACCGCGGGCATTTACACCGCGACCGAGCCGACGGTACGATGACCGAGCGCGTACGCGTCCATGTCGAGGGATCGATCCAACGTCACCGCCCTGCTCGACGAGGTCCCCTCGTTCTCGCGGCAGAACCGCGGCGGAATCTTCCTGGTCATCAAGGGACCTGATCGGGGCGAGTCCGTGCGCCTCGACGAGGGGCGCCCGGTCGCGTTCGGCTCGGCGCCGACGTGCGAGATGGTGCTCACCGACAAGACGGTCTCGCGCAAGCACCTGACCGCCGAGCTCGTCGGCGAGGAGGTCATCATGGTCGATCAGGGATCGACCAACGGGACCTTCATCCAGGGCTCGCGCTTCGAGAAGATCGCGATCGGCTTCGGCGCCGAGGTGAAGCTCGGCCGGACGGTCATCAAGTTCCTCCCCGACGAGGAGGTGGTCGAGCCCGAGCCGTCGCAAGAGACGGCGTTCGGCTCGATCGTCGGCGCCGACACCAAGATGCGGCAGCTCTTCAAGCTGCTCGCCGACGTCGCGCAGACCAGCGCGACCGTGCTCGTCGAGGGTGAGACCGGCACCGGCAAGGAGCTCATCGCGGAGGAGATCCACAACCACTCGCCGCGCCGCGACGGCCCGTTCGTCGTGTTCGACTGCGGCTCGGTGCCGCGCGAGCTGATCGAGTCGATGCTCTTCGGCCACGTGAAGGGCTCCTTCACCGGCGCGATCACCGATCGCAAGGGCGCGTTCGCCGAGGCCCACGGCGGCACCATCTTCCTCGACGAGATCGGCGAGATGGCGCTCGATCTCCAGCCCTCGCTCCTGCGCGTCCTCGACAAGCGCGCGGTGCGCAAGGTGGGCTCCAACGTCTACGAGAAGATCGACGTGCGCGTCGTGGCCGCGACCAACCGCGACCTGCGCGCCGAGGTCGCCAAGAAGGCGTTCCGCGAGGACCTCTACTATCGCCTCGCCGTGATCCGCGTGACCGTGCCGCCCCTGCGCGAGCGCGGCGCCGACATCCCGCTCCTGGTCAACCACTTCATGTCGGGCTTCGGGCCGCAGCTCGACTGCACGCCCGAGGACATGGCCAAGCTCGTGCGCCACTCGTGGCCGGGCAACGTGCGCGAGCTGCGCAACGCGATCGAGCGGGCGTGCCTGCTCTCGCGCGGCAACTCGATCAACATCGACGACGCGCTGGTGCAGGAGGCCGCGCCCGCGCTCGGCATCCGCACCGACCTGCCCTTCAAGGAAGCCAAGGGCCAGCTGGTCGAGATGTTCGAGCGCGAGTACATCGAGGACCTGATGCGGCGGCACAAGATGAACCTGTCCGCCGCCGCGCGCGAGGCGCAGATCGATCGCAAGCACCTGCGCGAGCTGATCCGCAAGTACGCGCTCGACCCACGCCAGAAGTTCGACGAGGACGAGGACGCCGGCGGCGAAGACTGAGCGTCAGTCGTAGTCGACGCGCACGCGCACGGACACGCGGGTCTTGCGCACGTTCGCGGTGAAGGTCTTGCGGGTCTCGCTGACGAGGTCGTAGACCTCGATGGTGTGCTCGCCCTTGTCGACGCCCAGGCGCTCGGTCGGGCAGAGCTGTCCGGTCGGCTTGCCATTCAGGTAGACGTAGTAGCGATCGTCGTCCCGGCAGCGGACCTTGATGCCGCCCGGGCCCTCGGGCGGCGTGATGGGCTCGAGCTTCGCGTCGTGCGCGCCGTGGCCGTCGACCTCGGCGACGTACAGATCGTGGCCGGGAAGGAAGAGCGCGAGCGTGTGCCGATCGGAGGAGCCGGCGATCGTGAGCGGGGTCTTGCCCTCGTCGGCGCCGTTGATGTAGACGCGCGCGCCGGCCGGGGTCGAGCGGATGACCAGCTTGTCCGACGGCGGATCGAGTGGCGGCGCGACGGCGGCCGCGTCGGCGCCGTCGCCGGCGTCGACCGCGACGAGCTCCTCGCCGGCGGCGTCGACCGCGGCGACCTGCTCGCCGGCGGCGTCGTGCGTGGCGACCTGCTCGCCGCCGGCGTCGTGCGTGGCGGCCCCGGTGGACGCGTCGGCGACCTCGGCGCCGGCGCCGATGCCGGCGTCGGTGACCGCCGCGCTGGCGACCGTGCCGCCGCCGGAGGAGGTCGTCTCCTTCAGCGATCGGTGAACGAGGAACGCGGCCGCGGCGGCGATCGCGCCCAGCGCGAGCACGAGCGTGATGATGAACGTGACCTTCATCCAGCGCGGACGCACCGACGGCGCGCCACCCATCGGGAACGGCGGCGGGTAAGGCGCGGCGACGGGCGGCGGCGCGTGCATGGGCGGTGGCGCCTGCATCGACGGCTGGCCCGGCACGTACGGAGGCGCGCCGTGCGGCGTCGGTGGAGGCGAGCCATCCGGCATCGAGCGCGGCACCGACGGATCGAACGGCGGCGGGTTCGAGCCGACCGGCCGCGCCGTCGGCGGTGGCGGCGGCTGCTTGAGCGTGGGGACCGGCTCCGTCGGCGGCCACATCGGCTCGATGCGCGGCACCGTGTCGTCGCCGACCGACAGGCTCGCCTCGTCGGGCTCGTCGCGGTTGATCGTCGGGTCGCCGGTGCGCTCCGTCGGCAAGCGGGGCGGCGGCGCGACCGAGCCCGGACGCAGGCGCGCGCCCGAGTTGGACACCGGCGGCACCACGCTCGGCGGCCGCACGCGCTGCGGCGCGGGCGCGGGCGCCGGCACGCCGAACACGGTGGCCCGCCCCGTCGGCGTCGGCGGCTTGAGCGGGAGCTTGGCCGCCGGCGAGCGCAGCGGCGGGGCCGCCGGCGGTGCGCCGGGCACGGCGAACGAGAGCGCGCCCGAGAGCTGCTGCTCGTTCATCTTCGCGATGTGCTCGAGCGCGCTCGTGACGCGGTCGCTGATGTCGCGCTTGCCCCCGGCGAGGGGTGACAGGCGCAGCGCCGCGTCGAGCGCGTCGGCGAGGGCGCGCGCGTCGGGGAAGCGCTCGAACGGCGAGCGCGCCAGGCAGCGATCGATCACGCGCACGATCGGCCGGGGCAGCTCGAGCGGCTCCGGCCGCGCCGACAGCACCGCCTGCTCGAGCTCGAGCGCGCTCGTGCCCTGGAACGGCCGCACGCCGGCACAGAGCTCGTAGGCGATCACGCCGAGCACGAAGACATCGGACGCGGCCGACACCGGCTCCCCGATCAGCTGCTCGGGGGCCAGGTACGCGATGCGCTGGGCGAGCGTCGGATCCTGCGACGGACGCGGTGGCAGCCGGCACGCGAGGATCCCGACGTCGGTCACCTTCACGTCGCCGTCCGCCGTGGCGATCAGGTTGGTCGGCGCCAGCCCGAGGTGGCTGACACCGCGACCGTGGGCGTAACCGATCGCGCGCGCCGCGGCCGAGACCAGCCCGAGGGTCGCGCCCGCCGGGAGCGGCGACGACGTCTCGGACGCCATCGTGAGCAGGCGCGCGAGGTCGAGGCCGTTCACCCACTCGACGGCGGTGAAGGTCTCGCCGGCGGCGACGCCGAGCTCGGCGAGCCGCGCCAGCCGCGGGTGATCGAGCCCGCCGTACGTACGCGCCGCCTGCGACAGCCGACCCGATGCGCCCGGCTGAGCCAGCACGTGTGCGTGGAAGCGCTTGACCGCGAGCTGTCGCTCCATCCCGGCGACCCCCACGACCTTGGCGCGATAGACCTCACCACAGGGGCCACCCCCGAGGGGTTCC
>DDTA01000288.1 GCA_002344285.1 Myxococcales bacterium UBA2376 | reverse complement strand
GATCCCGAGATCTACGGCGTCAGCGGCGCCCGCGACAACGCCTACGGCCGCATGTAGTCACGGCCTCACGAGACCTGGACCACTCACGACCGGCGTCTCGGGGGCGCCGGTCGTCTTCTTTTCGGCGACCGCGCGCACGCCGCGATGGACGAGGTACGCGAGCGCGCCCAGCGAGCCGCCGAAGAGCATCATCACCAGGTACGGCGCCACCGGGAGCTTGCGCTCCCGCGCGTCGCGCACCATCCAGATCGCGTAGAGGAAGCAGGCGATCGCGACGTCGAGCAGCACCTGCAGGCCCCACGGCTCGTCGCGCGCGAGCGTGAGGAACCCGAAGTAGCCCTCGGTGGCGACCACCCAGAGCGAGAAGGCGGAGAAGGCGCAGAGGGCGACGAGGGGGACGAGGATCTTCTTCATGAGCGCCACCCTGCGGCTTGCCGCGCGGCGCCGCCATTACCTCCCAGGTAATGGCCGAGCCTCGGCGCCGGTCTACGATGAGGCATGGCCACGGAATCCCACGTCGGCGGGCTCCTGCGCTCGTGGCGCGACGCGCGCGGCATGAGCCAGGAGCGGCTCGCGGCCCGCGCCGGCGTCTCGACCCGGCACCTGTCGTTCATCGAGACCGGGCGCTCGGCGCCTGGCAAGGACGTGCTCCTCGCCATCGCCGGCGCGCTCGAGGTCCCGCTCCGCGATCAGAACCAGCTCCTCCTCGCCGCCGGCCTGGCGCCGCGCTACGCGACGTCGTCGCTCGACGGCAGCGAGCTCGCGATCGTCCGCCGCGCGCTCGACCACGTGCTGCGCCAGCAGGAGCCGTTCCCCGCGATCGTCGTCGATCGCGTGTGGAACGTCCTGCGCGTGAACCAGGGCGCCCAGCGCTTGCTCGCCGCCTTCCAGCCGCCCGACCTGTCACCGGCGGTTGCCGGCAACGCCATGCTCGCGCTCGTCCACCCCGACGGCTGGAAGCCGTTCATCGTCGACTGGGAGGATCTCGCCGGTCACCTCGTCGAGCGCCTGCACCGCGAGCTCGCCGCGTCCCCGCGCGACGCCCAGCTGTCGGCGTTGCTCGAGCGCGTGCTCGCGCAGCCCGGCGTCCCGGCCCACTGGCACAAGGCGCGCCTCGCCGCCGACGTGCGCCCGTTCGCCGCCGTGCACCTGCGCCGCGGCGATCTCGAGCTCCGCCTGTTCACGATGCTCACCACGCTGGGCACGCCCCTCGACGTCACCGCCGAGGAGCTCCGCATCGAGAGCTACTTCCCGGCCGACGACGCGACCGAGTCGGTGCTGCGCTCCTGGGCCCGCTGAGGGGCGGCCGCTCGGGGCGCGCTCGCGACGCGGTCGCCGCGCTCATCGATCTCGAGGCCGACCCATCGACGGCGCGTACGCCTTTCCCGGCGTCCCGCCGAGCACGAGGAGCGTCGCGCCGCGCTCGCGGGTGACGATCTTGCGCACGACCCTCCCGGGCACCGCGATCAGCTGGCCCTCCGCGAGCGCGTGCTCGACGCCGTCGGCGACGCACACCGCCGCGCCGCGCAGCACGAGGTAGACCTCCTCGTGGCCGTCGTCGGCGTGATCGTGCGCCGGGTAGTGCCCGTTGCCTGGATCCAGCTCGATCACGCTCATGCCCCAGGCCGTGACACCGAGCGCCTCGCGCAGCGGGCGGAAGCGAATGCCGGCGATGGCGTGGGGGCCCGTGTAGGGCGCGATCTCGTCGATCGACGTCGCGATGATAGTGTCCATGTCGTTCTCCTCTGGCGGGACTCTGACCATGGCGCGACGCGGGCGGCTTGTAGAAACACGACCGGACGGGGCCGGCCGGGCCCGGGGCCTCGTGTCGAGCCGCGCGAGCGGGCGCCGCGTCGGCGCACGGACCTACGAGCCGCCGGCCGAGCTCGCCGACGTCGTCGCGACGTTGTGGACCGCCACCTGGGACCTGCGCGGACAGACGCCGCACACCACCGAGCGCGTCCCCGATGCGAGCGCGAACATCGTGTTCGAGATCGGCACGCAGGCGGGCAGTCGCCTGGTCGGTCCGTGGACCCGGCTCTGGCGGCGCACGCTCGAGGGCGCCGGTCGGGTGCGCGGCGTCAAGCTGCGCGCGGGAGCGCTGCGCGCGTTCGTGCGCGGGCCGGCGCACGCGCTGGCCGATCGCGTCGTCCCGCTCGCGACGCTGATGGGCGACGTCGCGCGGCTCGAGCGCGCCGTGCTCGAACCCGCCGAGGACGACGCCGCGTTCGCCGCGCTCTGCGACTGGCTGGTCGCGCGCCGCGCCGGCCCGCTCGCCGCCGAGGCGGCCGCCGCGGTCGCCGCGGCCGAGCGCGTCGCGCGCGACCCTGCGCTCGTGTCCGTCGAGCGCCTCGCGCGAGACCTCGGCCTCGGCGTACGCCAGCTCCAGCGCCTGTTCCGCGAGCACGTCGGCATCACGCCCAAGCGCGCCATCCGCAGCTCACGGCTCCAGGAGGTCGCGGTGCGCCTCGAGCGCGGCACCGCCACCAACCTCGCGCGACTGGCGGCCGAGCTCGGATACGCCGATCAGGCCCACATGACCCGCGACTTCAAGGCGGTCACCGGCCGGAGCCCCGGAGGGTTCGCGCGCGCGCTCGACGCCTGATCGGTCAGCGGTCGCTGGCGCGCCGCGAGCCGATCGGCGCGAGCAGGGCGCCGACGAGCGCGAACGCGGCGGCGAGCCACGCCCAGGCGTGGCCGAGGTCGTGCTCGATGAGGATGCCGGCGATCGGCGGCGCGCAGATCGCGGCGACCGACGAGAGGGACTGGGTCAGGCCGAGCACCGCGCCTTGCTCGCCGCGCGCGCCGAGCTGCGTGATCAGGCTGGTGAGCGCGGGGCGCACGACCGAGCCGCCGAACGCCGACAGCGCGGTCGAGACCGCGAGCAGCGGGATGGTCTCGGCGAAGCCGAGCACGACGTAGCCGGCGGCGAGCGAGCCGAAGCCGACGACGGCGAGGCGGCTCTCGCCGAGCGCCGCGACGAGCCGGCCCATGAAGCCGCCCTGCACGATCGCGCCGACGAGGCCGGCGCCCGCGAACGTGAAGCCGATCTCGCGCGGCGTGAACAGGGCGTCGCCCCACCGCAGGTGGCGCTCGGCGAAGAGCGCGAAGCCGCCGGTGAAGAGGGTGAACGCGATCATGTAGACGAAGAACTGGATCAGCAACCCGCGCAGCTCCGGCCGGCGGAAGAACTCGGCGTAGCGGTCCCACTCGAGGAGGCCGATGCGCGCGCTCCCCGGCTCCGCGGTCGGCTTCTCGTGGCGCGGCAGGAGGAACCACGTGCCGGCGATCGACATCGCCGACATGCACGCGGCCGCCCAGAACGGCGCCGAGTAGTCGTAGTGCGAGAGCCAGCCGCTCACCGCAGGGCCGATGAGGAAGCCGAGCCCGAACGCGATGCCGATGAGCCCGAACGCGCGCGCCCGCTTCTCCGGCGGCGTGTGATCGGCGATGTAGGCCTGGGCGACGGCGAGGTTGCCTGCGGTCATGCCGTCGAGCGCGCGCCCGGCGAACACCATCCACAGCGTGCGCGCCTCGGCGAGCAGCACGAAGCCGAGCAGCGTGCCGAACTGGCTGATCAGCAGGATCGGCCGGCGCCCGTGGCGATCGGAGAGCCGGCCCAGGACCGGCCCGGCGAGCAGCTGGCACGCGGCGAACGTGGGGATGAGGAGCGACGCGACGGTCGGCGACGCGCCGAAGCTCTCCGCGTAGATCGCGAGCAGCGGGATGACGATCGTGAGCCCGAGGACGTCGACGAGGACGATCAGGAAGATCGGGACGAGAGGCGAACGACGCATCGGACGGGAGCGCCCTGTATACCAGCCAAACGCCGGTCAGGGCTCGCGCGGGGCGCAGCCGGAGGCGCCCTCGAGCTCGATCACGTAGAGGTAGCTGAAGACGGCGGCGGCGAACTGCGTGCGCGCCCCCGCGCGGCCGAGGGTCGCGCACGTCGCGGTCCCCGTCGCCACCGTCTCCATCGGATAGTCGTCGGGCAGCATCCCGATCACGCGGGGCGCGCCGACGGTGGAGAGGAGATCGGCGGTGGCGAGGGCGCGCTCGCGGGTGACGAGGCGGCTGTTGGGCGCGGTCGCCTCGAAGAGCACGACCTCGGAGACCTGGCCCTCGCGCATCAGCGCGACCTGTGCCGTCGTCGGCGTCGCCACCCGGCGCAGGATGACGCCGAAGCAGCTGCCGGCCCCGAGCTCGATGCGGCCGGCGCTCACGCCGACGGCGTTCTGCGACACCGTCACGCCCGCGTCGCCGCCGCTATCGGGGATCGTGCTGGGCACCGCCAGCGTCGAGACCAGCGGTCGGTCGTAGATGCGATCGCGGACGAGCGCCTCGGCCAGGTTGACGTAGGCGTCGAGCTGGGCGAGCTCGCCGTTCTCGACCTTCCACTGCCCGCGGGTCAGGTCGTAGCGAGCGAGCACGACCTCGGGATCGTCGGAGAAGCCGTCGAACCAGCGCCAGCAGTGCTTCACCTGCGTCGAGGGATCGCAGTCGTCGCCGACGCCGTCCTGGTCGACGTCGGTGTGCGCGGTGCCGGGTGAGGGCGCGGCGCGATGCGGACACAGATCACACGCGTCGCCGCCGCTGATCTGGCCGTCGCCGTCCTCGTCGGCCTGGGTGGGGTTGGGCACGTCGGGGCAGTTGTCGATCGCGTTGGCGACCCCGTCGCCGTCTCGGTCTTCGGGGTTGGCGTCGGGCGCGGCGCCGTCGCCGGCGCCGCCGTCGTCGGTGTCGTCGTCGCCGCCGTCGCCGCGTGCCGGGGCGTCCAGCCCGAAGAGCTGGTTACAGCCGCACGCGCCCGCCACGATCATCGCCGCCAGGAGCAGCCGCCCTCGCATCGGTGTGATTGTAACCTCGGCCCATGGTCGGCGTACTCCAGGGCATGACGAAGCTCGTGTGGGCAGGGTTCATCGCGGTCGCCGGCCTGGCGGCCTGCGGCGGCAAGCAACCGGCCGGCGGCGGTGATGGCGATGACATGTCCCCGATGGATCGGAAGATGTCCGATTCGACGGGCATGGCGGGCGACGACAGCTCGACGTTCGGTCCGCTCGAGGTCGGCGCCGACTGGGAGACGTACGTGAAGGTGAACACGTCACCCGTCAGGTCCGAGACCCACGGCGGGCGACTCGTCGATACGTACGTGAACCAGCTCGGCGCGGCGGCGTATCTCGACGACGAGGCCGAGATCCCGATCGGCACGGTGCTGGTCAAGACGTCGACCGAGCGCGACGGCTCACCCGGTCCGATCTTCGTCATGGAGAAGAAGTCGCCGGGGTTCGCGCCCGAGCAGGACGACTGGTACTACGCGCTCCACTGGGCGAACCCGTCGGAGGCCTGGAGGAAGAAGCTCGGTGGCCCCGCCTACTGGCGGACGCCGTCGAAGCGCGCCGCGTATTGCTCCGAGTGCCACGAGAACTACGATCGCGGGCTCGGCGGCGTGCCCGCCCCGCAGCGCATCACGTCGCTCCCCGAGTAGGCGCGCCGACACGACCTGGTGGGGTCAGCGCAGCGCCCCCGCGGCGCTCGGCTTCGGCAGCGCGAGGAGCTGGCCCTCCTCATCGAGGAGTCGATGCCGCTCGACGACGTGGGTCTGATGGTCACTGATGAAGAGCTCGATCTGCTCGTTGGTCAGCTTCCACACGTGTCCCTCCTCGCCCACGACGCTCGGCTTGCCGTGGCGCCGCTCGAGCTCTTCGCTCAGCTCGTACAGTTGCTTCTTCATCAGGGGGAGCCGTCCCGGACGGTCACGCGGCGTGACGGGGGAGCTCCCGCGGACCGGTGCCCAGCCGGTCGTGCCGCTTCCTGGCCTCGGACCGCCGGTGTCGAGTCGATATCGCGCCTCGGCAACGACGAGCCGACCCCCGGGACCGAAGCCCAGGATGATCTGGTGAGGATGGCTGAATTCGCCGTTGCAGCGAGTCAGGACAGACCATCCTTCGCTGTCGCTCGAACACCAGCCGCGGTCGAGATACCAGCCGACGGCGGTCTCCCGAGAGGAGCCCAGCGCGGACGCCGCCGGGTCGGTGATCACGGGTCGGCGTGCGCTACACGCCACGACGAGACCGATCGCGAGTAGGAACGCTCCGCGCATCACGTCACTCTAAGGCAGCGTCGGCAACCTCGCCGCGGGCAGAGGACGGCAACGCGACGATCGCGCGCCGACAACGCGGGCGCGCCGCGGTTGCACCTACACGCGCGGGTTTTCTGCGCGAGATGGTTCGCTTTTTTTTGGAACCGCGCGCGAAGGACGATGTCAAGGGTCATGAGCGACGACGACGAGCCACGCGGCTCCGACGTCGCCCGGCGCTTGGGCGCGGCCTTGGGTCGTGCCGACGGTGGCGCCCGGAACGCCCTCGTCGGAGGACGCCATGTCCACAGGTCTGCCCACGTCTCCTACCTCGTCTTTCTCGTCCACCCCTGCCATGGCCGCGCCCGCGGTCGAGGTCGTCACGCAGCTCGGCACGTCGGTCGTCTCGGTCGACAACCTCGGCGTCGGCGCGGCCAAGCGCGGCCGCGGTGGTCGCTTCCTCAGCATCGGCGCCGCGCTGCTCACCGGCTCGGTGCTCACGTTCGGCGCGGGCGTGCTCGCGGCCGGTAGCGACGCCAAGGCGCGCGAGCGCTGGGTCGCCGATGGCAAGCCCGCGTGGGCGTATCGTCCGGCGCCGTCGTCGCCGATCGCCGACTTCGCCGCGCTCGGCGGCGGCGTGCTCGGCCTCGGCCTCGTCGCCACTGGCCTCCTCCGCCGCCGCGAGCAGGCGCGCACCACGCTGCGTGTGGGTGAGGCCGCGGGCGTCGACGTCCCGCTCGCCGGCGCGCACGACGTCGCGCTGGTCGCGCCCGACGGCCTCGGCGGCTTCCGCGCCAACCTCATCGGCTTCACCGGCGAGGTGCGTCGCGGCGACAGCGCGATGTCGATCGAGGCGCTCACCGCGGCGGGTCACACCAGCGTCCCGCTCGCCGTCGGCACCCACGTGAAGGCGTCGCTCGGCAAGACCACGTTCCACGTGCGCGGCATGGAGCGGCCCGCGCGCACCGCCGCCCCGGCGCCGCTCGTCGCCGATCGCCAGGTGCTCTCGTTCGTCGCCGCGTCGGCGGTCGTGCACCTCGGCCTGCTCGCGGTGCTGAGCGCGGTCCCGCCCGACATGACGACGGCGCAGACCGACATGAACCCGCACGAGGACGTGAGCGTGTACGCCGCGCTCAACAGCGTCGACGAGGCGGCGCCCGACGCGGCCGACAGCGATTCGGATGACGTCGGGGACAACGGCGGCATGGCGAGCCAGGTCGTGGCGATGGCGCTCGAGGACGGCACCCTCGGCAAGGACGAGCCCAACCCGACGCCGGCCAAGCTCCACGTGAAGAACCGCGATCTCCAGGAGCAGCTCGCGCGCCGGGAGGCGATCGAGGCCGCGTCGACCGCGGGCGTGCTCGCCGCGATGACCAGCCCGATCAAGGTCTACGAGGGCGGCAGCATCGCGTCGGGCTTCGACGACATCGACATCACCGGCGGCATCATCGACGGCGGCGGCACCGGCGCGCCGGCGGGCTCGTTCGGCTGGGGCATCAAGGGGCAGGGGCTCGGCTGCGGCACGCCCGACGGCAAGAACTGCGAGGGTGTGCGCGCCGATCCGTACGCGACCATCGGCTGGGAAGGCCGCAACTACGCCGGCCCGTTCAGCACGCGTCCGGGTCGCCCGGGCGGTGGCGGTGATCGCGTCGCCAAGGTGCCGACCGTGACGCTCACGCAGCCGGTCGCGTGCACCCAGGACAGCCCGTGCCTCGACAAGGAGATCATCCGCCGCTACGTGAAGCGCAACATCGAGAAGATCACGTACTGCTACGAGAAGGAGCTGCTCGCCAACCCCGGCCTCGAGGGCACCGTGACCGTGAACTTCACCCTCAACGGCAACGGCCGCGTGATGCAGTCGACCGCGACCGGCGTGGACCCGACGGTGTCGAGCTGCATCGCCGCGGTGGTCTCGAACATCCGCTTCCCCAAGGTGGGCGACGACGGCATCTACCCCATCAAGTACCCGTTCCAGCTCCGCCCGAGCGGCCGCTGACCGCTGGCCGGGAACCTCACGTTCGCGCGAGCGGCAGGCGACTGCCGCTCGCGGCATTTTCGGCTCCCATTTTTTCCCGCCGGCCCGCGGCGCCGATGGCTACGATAGAGCATGGCCCTCCTCGGGCAGGTGCGGTTCGTCGTCTTCGCTTGCGTCGTGTCCGTGGTCGGCTGTCTGCGCATCGTCGATCTCGACGACGACGGGCGCGACGCCATCGTCGTCTCGGGGGACGCGTTCCCGCCGATCGACGGCGCCTGGGATCTCGACTGCGCCGTGCCGCTGCCGTGTCCGGTGCCGGCCGCCCACCGCGCGACCCTCTGCGGCCGGATCCTGGACGCGGAGACCGACGAGGTCGTCGCCGCCGCGAGCCCGACGCGGCAGGCGTGCACCGGCGTGACGACGTCTGGCCCGTGCTCGCTGCGGGTGCGCTACTTCGATGCGATCGACTTCGCGGCGGATCCGAACGGCGCCATACCGCTCGTGCCGGAGACGTCGATGGTCGACGACTGCGGGCGCTTCCGCGCGACCAACATGATGCGCGCGCCCCTGGGCTTCATCGCCATCGTCGTCGACGACGCGGTCGGCATCATGCCCGCCGAGGCGCACGTGGTCACCGGCGTCGCGTACACCAACGAGCTCGCGTCGCAGTCGACCGACGTGCGGGCGTTCGCGACCCGCAGATCCACCGAGCAGCTCTGGAGCATGGGCGCCGGGCTGACCGGCCAGTCCTTCGCCCAGCGCGGCGTGCTCCTGAAGGTGTTCGTGCACCAGGGCGAGCCGGTCGCGGGCGTGACCGTTCGCCGCAACGACGCCTCGGTGCCCGCCGACGACTACTACTTCGCCGACGCGGGGCGCACCCGCCGCCTGGTCGACCCGGTGCGGTCCGCGACGGGCCCCAACGGTTCGGTGCTGGTCCTCAACAGCCCATCGCCGACCGATCACGGTGGCGCGGGCAGCGAGCCGGCTGGATGTCAGTGGCCGCGGAATCTCGGGGCGTCCATCCCCGGCGTCGTCTCGATCGACGTCGTCGAACCCGAGACGCCAGCCGGCGCGGCGTGCCCGTAGTCAGCTCTGCGCGATCGCCCACGTCGCGCCGGCGGCGCGCAGTCGCGGCCCCGCGCCGTCGTCCTCGACGCGCTCGAGCGCGACCTGCTGCGCCGCGGTCGAGAAGCGCGCGCGCAGCTTGCCGCCGCGCACGCGGCAGCGGAGCGCGTCGTCGTCGCCGGCCGCGAGCGTCGCGTAGGCGAGCTCCTCGGTCGTGCCGTCATCGAGCGAGAGCTCGAGGTGGTCGCTCCCGTCGTCGCCCGGCACCCAGCGCGCCGACGTCACGCGCAGGTGCTCGGCGGCGACGTCGATGTACGCGTAGCGCTGCTCGTCGAGCCGCACGATGTCGCGGCCGCCGTCGCGCACGTCGAGCCAGCGCAGGATCGCCTGGCGCAGGCGCGGGTGCGTCACCTCCTGGCCCTGGTGCCAGAGCTTCCCGTCGGCGTCGAGCGACAGCCCGATCGTCCGGAACTGCTCGATCTGCTCGGGCGTGAAGCGCGGCGGCTCCGCCACGGCGTGCTCCGTCGGCGCCGGCTCAGGCCGACGCGGTCGGTCGCGGCGCGGGTGCGCTGGCGCGACGCGCGACCTCGAGGAGCGCGATGCGATCCTTGGCGCGCAGCTTCTGCTTCTTCAGCTGCACGACCTCGACCTGCTCGGCCGAGGTGAGGAACCGTTGCGTCTCCAGGGTGCGAAGCCTCTCGTCGAGGCGGCGATGTTCTTCGATCAAGGCGGCGACCATCTCGTCACGAGCGTCAGCGGCGATAACCTTCACGAAGTCCTCCAGCCGGTCCGGTGGCCTACCTCCACGCTAGCGAACGACCGATCGAGGTGCAAGAAAGAGCGGACAGGTCTCGATGGCAAGTCGCGCTTCAGCGCTTGCGGAGCGCTCCCGGGACCCCGTCGGGGTACATGACCTCGGCCTCGGCGGGGCGCAGGTACGCCGGCGCGCCGTGCGCGAGCCCGTCGGCGCGATCGCCCGCCGCCGCGAGCGCGGCCACACCCACGGCCGGCGGTGTGGCGCGACCGCTCAGGCGATGCACGTTCATCGGCAGGTTCGCCAGCCCCGCGACATGTGCGACCAGCGCGTCACCGGCGACGGCGACGGCGACGGCGACGTCACCGTCGGGTGGCGCGAGCGCCATGATCGCCGCCGCCAGCTCGCCCGGCGGCATCACGCGCTCGGGCGCGACGGCGCGCGGCACACCGCCGCCCGCGGGCGCGCGATAGAAGCCGGCGAAGAGCTCGCCACGCCGCGCGTCGAGCACCGGCACGCGCAGCGCGTCGCCGGCGGCGTCCATCGACCAGGCCAGCGCGCCGAGCGACGACACCAGCCACAGCGGCTTCTCGGCGGCGAACGCGAGCCCCTTCGCCGTCGCGAGCCCGATGCGCAGCCCCGTGAACGAGCCCGGGCCCGCGCCGACGGCGACGGCGTCGAGATCCGCCATGCGCAGCGCCGCCCGCTCCATCAGCTCGGCGACGAGCGGCATCAGCCGCTCGCTGGCGTTGCTGCCGCCGGCGCCCGTCGCCACGTCGCCCTCGGCGAGCACCTCGGGAGCCTCGCCGGGGACGACCCGCACGACCGCCGCGCTCGCGGTGAGCGTCGCGGTGTCGAGCGCGAGCAAGCGCAGCGCCGGCGCGCTCATGAGAACACGTAGCGCGCGAGGTCGTTGCGCAAGGCGAGGATCGTGATGAGGCCGATGAACACGAGGCCGCCGAGCTGCACGCGCTCGCGGGCCTGCGCCGAGAGCGGCTTGCGCCGCACCGCCTCGATCGCGAACACCAGCACGTGACCGCCGTCGAGCACCGGCACCGGCAGCAGGTTGATGAGGCCGAGGTTGACGCTGATGAGCGCGAGGAGCAGCAGGAAGCTGTCCCAGCCCTGCTCGCCCGACACCGAGGCGACGCGGTACATCGTGAGCGGGCCGCCGAGGCTCTCGCTCGGCGAGTCGCCGCCCAGGATCTGGACGAAGCCGCCGGCCATGAGCGCGATGGTCTCGCCGGTGCGCTCGACCGCCTTCGACACCGCGTACCCGAGGCGCCCCTCGATCGGGATCATCTTGCCCTGGCCGCGCTCCACGTCGTTGCGCGCGCCGAACACGAGCCGCTCGATGGTGTGGCCGTACTGATCGAGCTCCTTGCGCCACACCTGGGTCACCGGCACGTCCTTGAACTCGCGGATCGTGGTGCCCTCGGCGCGCCGCCACGTGAGCTTCCACGTCCGCTCGGGGCCCGCCAGCAGCCGCTGATCGAGCATCGACCAGTGCTTGAGCGGCTGACCGTCGAGCGCGACGATGAGGTCGCCCGCGCGCAGGCCGGCGAGGTCCGCCGGCGTCCCCGGATCGACGTGGGCGACGAACATCTCGGCGTTCTCGATGCCGGAGTACGTGGTCTGCTTCAGCGTGTCGCGCGTCACCGGCATCATGTGGGCGATGTCGGCGTCGAGGAGCCGCACCTGGGGCACCCCGGGGATGGGCTGGCCGCGGAAGTAGACGATGTCGGACTGGCGCGCGACGCGTCCGAGCCGCGCGATGTCACTCCAGTTGTCGACGCTCTTGCCGTCGACGCTGATGATCAGGTCGCCGGTGACGAGCCCGGCCCGGCCCGCCGGCGAGCCGGCGTCGATCACGCCGACCATCGGCAGGAACGGCGCGCGCGTGATCCCGATCCGCCCCTGGGTCTCCGCCGAGCCGTCGCGCTTGCGCACCACCTCCTCGAGCGGCACCACGTACTTCTCGAACTGCTTCTTCCCGCGCTGCAGGCGGAGGTGCAGCTCCTTGCCGGCGCGGCGCCGGATCGTCCGCTCCAGCTCCTCCCAGTAGCGGACACCCTTGCCGTCCACGGCGAGCACGGTGTCGCCAGCCTCGATGCCGGCGCGCGCCGCCGGCGAGTCCTCGTAGACGTCGCCGACGACCGCGGCCGGCAGCTCGGTGTGCCCGGCGAAGAAGACGAAGTAGATCGCGACCGGCAAGAGCAGGTTGGCCACCGGCCCGGCGAAGATGATGGTCAGGCGCTGCCACAGCGGACGCGTGGCGAACGATCGCCCGCGATCGCCCGGCTCGGGGTCGTCGTCCTCGACGCCGAGGATGCGGACGTACCCGCCCAGCGGGAAGATGCCCACCTGGTACTCGGTCTCGCGCGCCTTCACCCGCACCAGGGGCCGGCCGTACCCGATGGAGAAGCGCAGGACCTTGACGTCCAGGAGCTTGGCCGCGACGAAGTGCCCGAGCTCGTGGATGATCACGAGCACGCCGACCAGGAGGAGGAAGTAGACGAAGGACATGGGCCCGGCCGCCGCGCCTTGCGCTGGGAGGCGCGTACCACGTCTGGTACGCTCCATCAACGTGGCGCTGAAGTCGACCTACTCGGCCGAGGAGAAGGGCGCCGAGATCGAGGACCTCCTCGACCAGCTCGACAAGCTCGTCGACCGGGTGAAGGTCATGTACGAGCAGTACTTCATGGGCATCCAGAAGCAGGCGCCCGCGCACCTGCACACGGAGGCCGAGCGCCGCCTGCGCGACCTGACGCAGCTGAACATCCGCAACACGGCGCTGCGCTACCGCTTCGCGACGCTGCAGCAGAAGTTCGGCGCCTACAACACGTACTGGAAGCGCACGCTGCGCGAGATCGAGGGCGGGCGCTACATGCGCAACCTGAGCAAGGTGCGGCGCCAGGCGCAGATGACCGGCGAGGAGATCCCCGAGGAGATCCTGGCCAAGATGCCCCGGCGCATGCGCGAGGCGGTCGCGCGCGATCGCGAGGTCGCGCTGGCCAAGGCGGCGCGCGCGGGGAAGCTGGCCGGGGTCGCGCCGGAAGGCGGCTTCGACGACGACGCGGGCGCGCCGAGCGACACGCAGCCGGATCTCGCGGTGCCGCACGGCGCGCTCGATCCGCTGGTGCGCGGCGGGGCCCACCGCCTCGACGACCCGCTCGCCGGCGGGGACGATCACGGCGACATCGCCGACATGCTGACCGCGCTCGCCGACGAGGCGCTCGCCGCCGTCGAGACCAAACTGGCGCCGGCGCCTCCGCCCAAGCCGGCGCCGCGGCCGACGACCCCGCCACCGCCTGCGCCGCGGCCGACGCAGCCTCCGCCCGTCTCGGCTCGCCGTCCGCCCACCGACACCGTGCCGTCCCCGCCGCCGCGCGCGACGACGCCGCCGCCGGTGCGTCCGCCCATCGCGCGTCCCGCGCCGCGCGCCGCCGCGCCCTCCGGCGCCGCGCCCATCCCCGGCATGAGCGAGGCGGACACGCGCTCCCTCTACGCCCGGTACATCAAGGCGCGCGAGGTCGTCGGCGAGAAGAGCGATCCGATGAGCTACGACAAGCTCCTGCGCACGCTGTCGTCGCAGGCGCCCAAGATCATCGAGCAGCACAAGGCGTCGGGCGTCGAGTTCAACGTCGTCATCAAGGACAACAAGGTCGTCCTCAAGGCCAAGCCGAAGTGACGCCCCATGGGACGCGGCGCGAGCCGCGTCGTCGCGTCGCGGCCTTGCGACGGCACATCCGCTGCAACACCGGAGGGGATGGGGACCCGCATCGCGCTCCTGACGCTCGTCGCCGCCGCGTGCGGCACGCCTGATGATACTGCGCACACCGACGTCGACGCCGATGTGGGTGTCGCGGCGGACGGCGCGGTCGACGCGGCGCCCGGCGGGGCGCTCCTCGTCGAGGACTTCGCCGGCGGCGACGGCGGCGCCTGGCCGGCCGGGTGGACCGTGCTCGGCGGGGTCGCCAGCGCCACGGTCGAGAACGGCCGCGGCGTGCTGGTGCCGACCGTGAGCGGCTATACCCTCGGTCGCATGGGGCACGCGCTGCCCGCCGGTGCTGTCGACGTGGAGGTGACCTTCACGCTCACGATGACCGAGCCGGGCCGGCAGGGCGTCGGCTTCTACGTGCGCCAGAACGGCGGGCACCTCACGAGCACGACGCCGCGCGGCGCTGGCTACGCCGTGTTCGTCGAGGCGTTCCGCGGGCCGCAGCTCGGGCTGTGGCGCGAGCGCGACGGCGCCGAGGAATCGCTCCAGCGGGTGGCAGTGCCCGCGCTCGACGCCGGCGTGGCCTACGCCGTCCGCTTTCGCTGCGTCCAGGAGGGCGCGAGCACGTCGCTCGCCGCGCGCCTCTGGCCCGCCGGTACACCCGAGCCGAGCGCCTGGACCGTGACGACCACCGACACCACACCCGCGCTGCAAGCGGCGAGCGGCGGCGTCGCCGTCGACGCCTGGAACACGGTGACGCCGGGCGGCGGCGGCCCACCCGGCCCGATCCACGTCGACGACATCGTCGTCACGTCGCCGTAGGCTCGCGGGCCGCGGTCTCGGCCGGCCGCGCGCGTCCCAGGTGCATCATCAGCTTGTAGAGCGCGCGGACCTGCTCGAGGCGACGCGCGATCGCCGCGGGCGACATGTCGATGGTGTCAGTCGGCGTCGGCGTCGTCATCGGCGCGGCCTTCGAGGAGCGCGAGGTCCGCCAGGTCCTGGGGGCGTCCCGCGATCCGCTTCATCGTAGCAAGTCCCTCGCGCGAGACGACGGCGATGTGGCGCGTCCCGACCGCGAGCACGACCCGGTCGGCCCAGACCGAGGCCAGGTCGGCGTTGACCACGAGCACGTCGAGGGCCAGGAGCGCCTGGGTCTCGGGATCGAGTTTCGACACGCGGTGAACCTCGCGGGGCCGCCCGCCGCGCAGCCCGAACGTCATCTTGCGCGCCGGAACGTCGAAGCCCGCGGCCCGAGCGATCCGCAGGACATCCGCCACCTGGTCCTCGGCCACGAGCAGATCGATGTCCATGGTGGCGCGCGCGTGACCGTGCATGGCCAGCGCGAGCCCGCCGCAGACCGCGTACGCGACGCCTTCACGGTGAAGCGCGTCGACGAGCGCGTCCAGCTCGGCGATCAGATCCAGCGCCATACCCGGAGTGTAGGGCACGGCGGGCCCGGACCGCTCGCGCCGCGATCAGAACGCGCCGGCGACGGCGAGGCCGGGCGTGAGCGTGCCGCGCGGCGAGGCGAGCGCCGTCGGCGTCGCCGCCCAGCGCCGCTGGTTCTGGCGCATCGCGGCCGCCGGCGCACCGACGAGGTCGTAGAAGACGCCGGTCAGGAGCAGCGCGCCGCCGGCGAGGATCTTCGTCCCGTCGCCTTCGCCGTGTTCGACGCCGGCGATGAAGAGCAGGGTCCCGCCGGCGCGCAGACCCATCCCGATCACGCCGAGCTGGCCGACGTACCAGCGGCCGGCGGCCGGCGCCACCGCGAGGGTGGCGACGGCGACGGCCCGGTTTCCGCCGAACGCGCCGTTCTCCGCCGCGGCGATCCATCCCGTGGTGGCGCCGAGGGTGAGGAAGAACGCCGCGGCGGGACGGTACGCGCCGGGACGCGCCTTCGGCAACGGCGTGCGGGGCGGCGGCGGTCCTTCGACCGACGATGGCGGCGCGATGGGCGCGGCGACGCCGGGCTGCGCGGAGGCGGCCGGCGCGGCGGTCAGGATCGCGGTCGCCAGCAGGGCGACGAGAGCGGTGGACGGGCGCATGGTGGTCGTGATTGCACCGGCCGTGCCTCGCCGCGGCCTCGACCGCACACCTGGCACTCGCGCGGATCCACGGCGGTCGAACCTTCGCCGCCGGCGCCGCGCCGTCGAACGTTCATCATCGGCGCGTCAGCGGCGTCGCGATCTTCGCCAGCCGGCGCGCGCGGTCAGCGCCAGCCAGGCGACGACGATCGTGAGCCCGCCGGCCTCGCGCAGCTCCTCCACCTTGCCGCCCTTCTCCGACATCTTGCGCCACAGGTCCGTCGCCTCGACGTGGCCGGCGATCGACGCCCAGAGCCACCCCGCCCACGCCGCGGCGACGAGCCCGACGGCGGCCGCCGCCACCCAGCCGCCGCGCACGTGGAGCGCGGCCAGGGTCGCGGCCGCGGCGGCGACGTAGACCGCGATCCACGCCCCCGGGTCGGGGTCGTTGTACTGCAGCCCGGCCGAGAGCAGGAACATCGCGGCGAACAGCACGTTCGCCGCGACGAGGATCCCGGGGTGCTTCACGGCGGCAGCATACCGTGCAAGAGTCCCCCGAAAACATGCGCATGATCCTCATCGGACCACCCGGCGCCGGCAAGGGTACCCAGGCCGCGCGCCTCGTCGACAGGCTCCAGATCCCGCACATCTCGAGCGGTGACATGCTGCGCGCCGCCGTGAAGGAGGGCACCAAGCTTGGGCTCGAGGCCGACGGCTTCATGAAGGCGGGCAAGCTCGTCCCCGATGACGTCGTGATCGGCATGATCCTCGAGCGGATCGCCAAGCCCGACGCGGCCGGCGGCTTCATGCTCGACGGCTTCCCGCGCACGATCCCGCAGGCCGAGGCGATGAAG